>CAMWQI010000044.1 GCA_947176345.1 uncultured Ruminococcus sp. | reverse complement strand
ATTCCATTATACCACTTTTTTCTCTCTTTGAAAAGATACTGAACAGGCTCTTACAAAAGGAATCAAACATTTCACATATTCGTCTCTCCTTTTCAGGGGAAATCTCCATGCTTATCCCTCCTTTGCAGATATGAGCTTTCAGACATTTTTTGCCCCTTTGATATACCAGAACACATTTGGATCATAAAAATGAGAAAATTTTCTAATAAAAAAATTGTAAATTTTCTATGAACAGCAAAAGAGCATAACCATTCAGGCTAATTTACTGAATGTTATGCTCTATATAAACAGCAGGGCAGTTGTACCAAAATACAACTGCCTTGCTGTTTGTCCCATTATTTGGAATAAAACACCCATAATAAAATTTATATAAATCCCAGATACATATGCATCGTGGAAATTACATCTTGAAATGGAGATGAACGGAGCTGAATAAAAATTTTTCATGAAAAGACGGAAGAGGAAAGCGTGCTGACGTACCCAAAGGACACTTCTGATGGGTGCATATGACAACGACAACACAGCTATGAGAAATTTTTATCAGCGAACCCGTCTTTATTTCAAGTGAAATTGCTGTAAGATTATTTTATGCCTCAAGATCATTCAACCACATACGCAGTTGATTTACTGATGGAGTACCATTCAATATTTTCCACTCACTGATTGTCGCTTTTTCAGAAACACTGTTCTTCAATTCCTTAACTGTATTTCCGAAGCCGCTTCCGCCTGATGTAGCAAACAGAACGATTTTCTTTCCTGAGAAATCATAGCTTTCAAGAAATGTATTGATAATTGTCGGTGCAACATACCACCAAATCGGAAAACCGACAAAAATTACGTCATATGACTCAATATCCGCATTTGTGTCCGCAATTGCCGGACGAAACGCCTTATCTTTCGTTTCGATACTGCTTCTGGAATTTTTATTCATCCAGTTCAGATCTTCCTTAGTATAGGGTACTTGAGGTCTGATTTCATAAATATCAGCATCAGCCGCTTCCGCTAAAGTTTTTGCAACATTTGCAGTTACACCGCTTGCTGAAAAATACGACACTAATTTTTTGCTCATTGTATATTCTCCTTTTTATTCATAAAAATATTCTTTAAAATCCACTTTCATCAAGCCATTCCGCTACATCATCAGACAAAGCTGAACCGCCTGAATAGTGTACAGATAAGCCCTCACTGATTTCCGAATCAGGAGCGAGCTTTGCAATTGCTGTCAGGCTTTGTCCGAAACGTCCACCGCCATGAGAACAGAATGGCATGATCCGTTTGCCCGATAGATCATAGCTTTCAAGGAATGTAGCTATCGGCATAGGAATTGATGCCCACCAGTTTGGATAACCGAGAATTATCGTATCATACTGTTCCATATTGTCAATATGCTCATTTAATTTAGGTCGTGCCTGATCATGCTGATCCTCCTGCGCTTCCATAAGAACTGTATTATAGTCGGTAGAATACGGCTCAACAAGTGTCAGTTCAACAATATCAGCCTCTGTCTGCCGCTGTATTTCCTGTGCCACGCCTCTTGTATTTCCTCCCCATGAAAAATAAACTATCAATGCTTTGTTTGTAGATTCAGGAGGATTTATATTTTCTTTAGCTGTGATAATTTCATTGGATGAATCGTCAGCATTTCGTACTAATCTGATACCAATATTATAGCTTTTCATATCTGCCTGACCTGCTGCACGATATGCACTTCTCATATTTTTAGCAAAATCATTCCAGCCGCCGCCACGATAAATATGACGTGTTCCTGATTCTGCCCCCGTCGGATTATTGGTTTTTGCGGTATCATACTCGCCATAATAATCCCAGCACCATTCGTTTACGTTGCCATGACAATCATATAATCCCCATGCATTGGGTTCAAAGCTGCCGACTTCAATTGTAGTCTGACGGTATTCACTGGGTCTTGCTTCAAGAACGGAATCATTGAAATAGTTTTCTTCTATCTCATAAGGATAATGACCATAAAAATTGGCATCATCAGCACTAAGAGATTTTTCACGGTTAAATGGAGTATTCGTTCCTGCACGGCAAGCTTACTCCCATTCTGCTTCGGTAGGTAAACGGTAACCGTCTGCACTTCTATCCCAGATAACTTCGCACTCTGAAATTGTGTACGCAGGGGTAAGATTTTCGGCTATACTTCGTGCATTTGCATATTGTACAGCATCAAGCCATGAAACATTATCAACAGGCAGATCAGTGCCAATGAATGTACTTGGATTATTATGCATCAGCTTTTCATAGTCATTTTGCGTCGTTTCATAGGCATCTGAATAAAATGAAGAAACAGTAACCTCATGCTCAATTTCATCATCTATACGCCAGTTTTCCGTATTTGGACTTCCCATGCTGAACGAACCGCCGTTAATAAGAATAAAACTGTCATTTACAGTTTGCTGTCCGTTATTTTCTGTCAAATGTGATTCTTTATTATTTGTTGTATTTTGAACTGTTTCCTGTACATTTTGAGTTGTTGTCTGTAAAGATGTTTGCCAGCCCGATGTGTCAAATCCCAAATTATCTGTGCTGTCGCCTATTGCATAATTCAGAATGATACCAGTTATCACGACTGCTCCAAGCCATATCAAAGGGATTACAGAGAATTTTTTATCCTTATTCTTCTGCAGCAGCTTTGAAAGCTGAGAGCCTGCAAATGCCCAGAATATCAGCATTGAAAGATTTTCAAGAATGATAAGGCTTTTGGTTTTTTCATAATCAAGAAAGGCAAAATGCGTTTTGAAAAAAATATAGTTTGCAATATCGTTTTTCAGAAAAAGCCATAGACCTACACTTGAAATTACTGCAAAAACAGTTGTAAATATAATTTTCGCTTTATCAGCAAGTTTCGCAGTCATTGCTTTAATGTGGAATCCGATATGGATTCCCATAAGAATAAATGACCAATAAGACATTGCAAGGTGCATTTTCCGTGCAAATATCATATTGATTTTTCCGTACATGAATGGTACAGAGTGAACGCTCATTGACATTCCGCAAATTGCCGTCATAGCAATAGAAATAAGCAAAATTGTATTCAATGCTGTCAACGTAATGCGATATGGACGATATTTACCCTTAAATAAAGCCCCATACCATTTTATGTTGAGAATATGATGAACGAACAGCAACGCCGTCATTCCAATTCCAAGCCATTCGTGCCATTCTTCGCCTGTCACCTGATAAGCCATTATAAACAGAAGAAGAACTGTCAGCAAGACATCAATACCCTTCTTAAAAATGTTCTTGATTTTCGTCTGCATGGCAGTTCCTCCTTATCCATTTAATTCAATTCATTTATCCAATCCTGAATTTTATTTTCAGAAATACCGGCATCAAGCCTTTCGCCCGAAAGCCAGTTACCGCTGTTTGCAAGGTCTTTCAGATTATCGCCGCTTCTGCCGATACCACTTCCACCAGAAGTACAGAACGGAACAACAGTTTTATCACTGAAATCATAACTCTCAACGAAAGTACTCATAATTCGGGGAGCTTCGCCCCACCAAATCGGATAGCCGATAAAAACCGTTGAATAGCTGTCAAGTGAAATTGACTCACTTGCAATTTCAGGACGTACATTTATATCATTCATTTCAATTGAAGTACGACTATTGCTGTCGTGCCAGTCAAGGTCATCGGAGCTGTAAGGCTCGGCAGGGATTATCTCGTACAAATCAGCGTTTGTTACCGATGCAATACGCTCTGCAACACCTTTTGTCGTACCTGTAGCAGAAAAATACACTACTAAAGTTTCAGTCTCCGTACTACTTGATTCTTCTTCAGGTTCAGATACTGCAACAGATTCAGATTCTGAAATTATATCAGAATTTCCAGCAGTTGTTTTTTCTGATTTAGTGGGTTCTGCTGTTGTATCCTGAACTGAATTTTCAGAATCAATATCGCTGCCCGTCTGGGAATTTCCACAGCCTGACATTGCAAAAATGCAGAAAAATGAAAGTATTGTTAATGCTGCTTTTTTCATATTATTTCTCCGCTCATTTTAATTTACCGTAATCCTCATCGGAAACCGCTTCCAGCCATTCATTGCCTGTATCTTCTCCGTTAATCTCGACAGCAAGATGCGAAAACCACGAATCTGGAGCAGCTCCGTGCCAGTGCTTTACATTGGCAGGAATGTTGATAACATCGCCGGGATTCATTTCAATTGCTTCTTTTCCCCATTCCTGATAATAACCACGTCCGCCAACGCAGATAAGCATCTGACCACCGCCACTTTTTGCATGATGTATGTGCCAGTTGTTACGGCAGACAGGCTCAAATGTGACATTGAAAATCGGGACTTGCTCGGTTGATATAGGAGCTAAATAACTCTGTCCCACAAAATACTGTGCGAAAGCGTTATTATTTTCACCTATCGGAAAGAAAATTGTATTCTGATACTTTTCCTTTTCGGTCATTGCAGGAATGTCCTCATTCCACACCTCTTTTGCAAGTCGGAATACTGCCCAGCCCTTTGGCCATCCGACATACATCGTTGCATGAGTTATGATTGCCGCAATTTCTTCCTTTGTAACGCCGTGTGCCTTTGCATTCTGCAAATGATATGTTAATGATGTATCGGTAATTCCCGAAGCCATAAGAGATACAACTGTTATGATGCACTTTGTTTTTACATCTATGGCTGTTTCGTTCCATACTTCACCAAAAAGTATATCGTCATTGAGATGTGCAAACATCGGTGCAAATTCTCCGAGCTGTTCTTTTCCTGCGGTCTGTACTATTTTCTTATTCATAATAATCTCCGTTTCTGTCTGTAAAGACTTAATTAATTTATATTGTTTGTTTTCAGCCACTTCTCTATTTCGTCACGGTCATAAGAAGAATAAGTAACTTCCAGACCTTCCTTTATAACGCTGTCGGGAGCTAATTTTGCAATAGCACTGATTGTCTGTCCGAAACGACCTCCGCCCATTGAACAGAAAGGAATAATAGTCTTTCCGCTGAAATCGTCGTGCATCAGAAAACTGCGGACAGATGCAGGAATTGATGACCACCAGTTACAGTAACCAAGAAGAATTGTGTCATATTGTTCAATATCAGGATATTCTTTCAGTTCCGGAACAGCTTCAGCACGGAGTTCGTCCAGTGCCTCGCCGTACAATACAGGACCATTACTGCTTGATGAATAAGGAGTTTTTCTTTCAAGACATACAATATCCACACCACTCATTTCATGGATAAGATTTGCTAAACCCTCAGTATTGCCGGTCTGTGAGAAGTAGACAATCAGCGTTTTTCCGGTTTTCTGTTCAGCTTTTGCACTGTACACGCTTCTGACTTTTCCGGTAGCTGTTCCGGCATTTCTTACAGGACGAATGCCAATGCTATAAAGTCCCACATCGGCAGGCTGTGCACCTCGATAAGCGGAACGTATATGTTTCGGGTGGTCATTCCAGCCACCGCCCCTTACAACCTTGGCGTTACCGCTTTCAGAACCAGTAGGATTTGTTGCTGATTTTGAATCATATTCACTGTACCAATCCCAGACCCATTCGGCAACATTTCCGTGTATATTATAAAGTCCGTAATCGTTTGCGGAATACTGATTTACCGGTACTGTCTTTCTAAGATATGCATCAGAACCGTTCACCCAGTTACCGCTTGCATCATTATTGTAGCCGTAAGCATTGTAACAGTTAGCGTCGCTGTTGTGAACATAATCTCCGAAATTGAAAGGCGTGTCAGTATTGGCACGTGCGGAATATTCCCATTCAGCCTCCGTAGGAAGACGGTAGCCATTTGCACTTCTGTCCCATGTGACAGTGTTTCCGGAAATCGTATAACACGGAGTAAATCCCTCTTTCTGACTTAGTTTATTGCAATACTGAATAGTGTCGTACCATGTTATATTAGTAACAGGAAGATTGTCGCCCTTTGTTGCACTGGGATTGACACCCATTATCTCTTGATACTCTTTCTGTGAAACTTCTGTTTTGGACATATAGAAGTCTCCTACCGTCACGTTATGCTGAATTTCGTCAGAACTGCGTTCAGGTTCACTTTCTGGACTTCCCATTTGAAAAGTATCACCTTTTATCAGTGTGTACTGATTATTCTGATTGTTTTTTTTTATATCCGATATTTCAGCCTGTTTGTCGTCAAGCCATGTTTTGACTGTTTCTTTTGAGGCACTTGCTGAAAATCGTTTTCCCTCAAGCTGATTTCCAATCGGTACGAGATTTGCAATATTTCTTTCACTTGCTGTATTTCCACTGCTTGCCGATGTGCAGAACGGCACAACGATTTTATCGGAAAAGTCATAGCTTTCAAGGAAAGTATCTATGATGCGAGGTTCTTCACCCCACCAAATAGGGTAGCCAAGATAAATAACATCATAGCTGTCTATTGATTCAATAAGTTCGGCTATTTCGGGACGTGCCGTCTTGTCATTCTGTTCCTTGTTGGCACGGCATGAGGAGTTTGTATATGCAATATCCTCATCTGTATAAGGGATTGCAGCTTCAATAACATAGCTGTCTGCATGAGTTATATCAATGAGACATTCGGCTATTTTTTCAGTGTTGCCAGTTCTTGAAAAATATACAACAAGTGTATCATTGTTATTTTCCGGCTGTTTCACTACCTCACGCCTCATAAGACATAAATCAAATACGTCCCATCTGTCATCGCCGTTTAAATCATATGGTTTTCCCGACAGATCTTCTTCTGTTGGTCTGCACAGCAGAAAGTCCTGTAAATTTTTAAGATCTTGTATCGTATAAGAAACGCTTTGTGGGACTGTTTCCTCTGCATCTGTTACGATACCGCTCGTCATTGAAGCAGCTACAGCCATGATACCCGATACAAAAAAAGAAATCAATTTTTTCATACTATGACCTCCTTAAATTTTTTGATTTCCCGTACCCCAGACGTGTTTTTCATTGGCATTTGAAGGCTTATTCTGAGCCATAACTCCTGCCAGCGAATGTGGGATATACAATTCTTCAAGGTATGCAATTTCTTCCGCTGAAAGCTCAAAGTCAGTCGCTTTTACCGCACCTTCAATATGATGTATTTTTGTTGCACCAACGACAGGTGAGGTAACTTTTGTTAAAAGCCATGCAAGAGAAATTTCAGTCATAGCAACGCTATGTTTTTCTGCAAGTTCAGCTACACGCTGAATGATTTTCTCGTCCTGTTCCTTTGTTGCATCGTACTTGAATTTGGCGTAGTTGTCCTGCTCCAGACGTTTAGATGTTTCATTAGGTCTGCGTGAAAGCCGTCCGCTTGCAAGCGCACTGTATGGAGTCATTGCGATATTATCCTCCGTACATAACATTGCCATTTCACGTTCTTCTTCACGGAAAATGAGATTATAATGTCCCTGCACGCTTACAAACTTAGCAAATCCCTCACGTTCTGCAAGTGCATTTGCCTTTGCAAGCTGCCACGCATAGCAGTTTGAAATTCCGATATATCTTGTTTTTCCAGACTTCACAACATTGTTAAGACCGTCTAAAATATCATAAATTGGTGTATTCCAGTCCCACATATGATAAATATATAAGTCAACGTAATCCATATCAAGATTTTCAAGGCTTTTGTTTATCATACATTCAATATGTTGCTGACCGCTTATTCCCAATTCAATTTCTTCCGAAGTTCTGGGCAAAAATTTCGTTGCAATTACGACCTCGTCACGCTTCGCAAAATCCCTGATTGCTCTGCCGAGAAACTGCTCGCTCGTTCCGGACTGATAGCCGATAGCCGTATCATAAAAATTAACTCCAAGCTCCAGTCCATGCTTAATAATTTCACGAGAATGTTCTTCGTCCAGCGTCCATGAATGCTGTCCGTTCTGTGAATCGCCGAAACCCATACAGCCCATACAGATTCGGGAAACATTCAAATTTGAATTTCCAAGTTTTGTGTACTTCATTCCATTCACCTCTGACCTGTAAAATATATTAATATATTATATTATTATATAGATATACTGCATTATTTCCTCTTGTATTCCAGTAGTCATCTGAACATATTTCAAACTGACTTGCCCATATGTATGACATATCCCATACATCACCGCCTGCCATAAGCTGACGGTATACATAATAATATCCGTTTGCAAGTTCATAGTCAAGAAAAGCAAGCTGTCCGTCAAGGGAAGTATAATCATACCCGTTATATGTACACCATGTATAAAGATTGTCATATCTTTCGCCGTTCCACTGACATATACCATATGAAGCAAGTCCGTTTACATCAATACAGAAAGCATTTGTATCACAACCACTTTCATCGAATGCGTTGGAAGCTATTGCAACTGCACTCTCAACCGGCATACCCTGATTTATAAAGTGCTGGTATATATACTGCTGATTATAATTTATAAAACCATATAAATAATTATTATATGTCTGAGCAGGTGTGCAGTAATCAAGACAGATATAACCGCCATCAGAACGTAAGCCCCATACCGTACCATCATAAGCTGTAACCGATGATAAAACAGTAAATGAAGTATTAGCAGAAATACTTCCTATAAGATTACCATATGGTATATCTCTTACGTAATTTCCAGTTTCATAATCAGACTGCCATACATCTGCCGCACCTGCATTTATTGCTGACACTGATGTAAAAACTACACCTGTCATAACTATTGCTGTCAGTGACTTTGTAATTTTTCTTAACGTATTCTTTAACATGATTTTTTCCTTTCATAAAGTCCGTATATTCCATGCAAAAGCGGAAAACGTTCAATTTTTTAATTACATTTTCTTTTCCCAGTATCGTATTGTAGAAAGTTTGAGGCTGTCAGCTGTTATCTCTAACTCATGAATTTCCTCTGCTGTCAAGACAATTTCAGATGCTTGTGATGCTTCTTCAACATGATGAACCTTTGTAACTCCCACTATTGGAACAGTTCCTTTTGCAATAGCCCATGAAATTGCTACCTGTGCTGTATTGATATTATGATTTTTTCCAATCGCCTCCATAACCTGTGTCAGTTTTTCAATATCTGACATCATCGGGTTATATACTTTACCTCTGTCACTGTTTTCAGGAAAAGGAGTTTCAGTGTTATAATGTCCGGATAATGCACCCTGCTCCAGTACCATATATGAATAAAAAACGATATTATTTTTCTTACAGTAATCCAGAATGCCACTTTCTTCGGAAGAACGATTCAAGAGGCTGTAATGGTTCTGAACTGCTGAAATCTTCAGCCCAGATTTTCCAAGAATTTCATTGACACGGAGTATCTCCGCAAGATTATGATTTGATACACCGATTTGTCTGATTTGTCCACTTTGGGCAAGAGGTATTATCATTGGTGTATACTTTTCTACGTCCATAGGATTATGAATCCAATAAATATCAATTGTATCTGTATGCAGACGTTCTTTGCTTCCATTAAGCATATTCTGCATAGCGTCAGGTGTTTTATCTTCAATCTGAGGAGTGAATTTAGTAGAAAAAATCAGATTATCTCTTGCTGTTTCTTTTGAAAGTTCCCCCAAAATTTTTTCTGATGTTCCCATTCCGTATACAACCGCAGTATCCCACAGGTTTAATCCTTTTTTCATGGCTGTTTCATAAACAGCTTTCAAGCTATCAGATGTGTAATGGTCACCAAAAGTGCCATCATTACCCCATGCCCATGCTCCCATTGCAATTTTAGGTGTATTATTCATATCAGACTGTCCTTTCTTATGATAGTAATTTTTTTACTTCGGCAAATGTTATCTCATACACTGACATATATACGTAATGTATATCTGCCTGTTCCATTGCTTGCCTTTGTTTATTTGTTATGACGGTATATGGGTATATTCCGAACATAAACGGAAAAAACGAATAAATAAAGTCTTGTTTTTCCTGAGCTGTCATTTCGGGGAAAAACTTATCAAGACAATTTCTTACTTCTTTCAGTGCCTGACCGTAAGCCACTTTAAAATCTGTAAGACGTTCAATACGGCTGTTTTCTTCCATATCATAGTGATTCATGGACATGATTTTCAGCAGATTCTTTCTTTCTTCAAGAGACTTCGCAATTGCATCGGCAAATTCTGAAACGTTCATTCTTTCATTTTCAGCCTGAATACGTTTCAAATCATTGACCCATAATTCATATTCTTTCTGAAGTAAAGCAAGAAAAATTTCCTCTTTAGTCTGAAAATAGTTATAAATTGAAGTTCTTGTAAATGTAGTGGCATTACCTATCTCTTTAATGGTTATTTCCTTAAAACTCATCGTTTTGTACAGTTCCGCACAAGCTGAAATGATTTCATCTTTTCGTGCTGCTGTTAATTCTTTTGAACCCTTTGGCATTTTTTCTCCTTACTTAAACTGTTTTATTATTTTTGAACGACAGGCATTTTCCGATGACTTCGCCTGTTTTAAGGTATTCATATGTTGGAAATTCAAACAGTACAGGTTTCAATTCATGATAATTTATCTTGCCTGATTCATTGAGATATTCTTCTTCAACATAGGTGTTGCTGATTTTACAGATAAAGCTTTCAAATCCTTTCGTATTGTAAATATCTGCAACTCTACATTCCATAACAAGAGGTGATTTTTTGATAACAGGCATTCCGTCGTCGCCCATTTCATAATCAAAAAGATTACTTTTATCCTCTTTTGCACCGCTTACAGCACCGCAATAATCAGCCTGCGGTAAAATACTTTCATTTACGATATTAATGGAAAGTTTCTGATTTTTCTTGATTGCACCGTTTATGAAATGAGCTGATGCAAGGCTTACCAGTACATATTCATGTCCGATGATACCAACGTGTGCAACAAGTGTCCATGTCGGATTGTTTCCATTCATTGTACCAATAACGGTAACAGGTGTAGGGTATAACGCCAATTGTGAACCAATATTCTTCTTCATAACTGTATTCTCCTTCATTTATATTGACACAGTGTCAATTGGATTAATTTTATTATACACACATTCTGACACAATGTCAATATATATTTTTGAATTTCTTCAATCAAACACCTAATTTTCATTAAACCGTCACAAATACTGTTTTTTCACAGAACAGCAAAATGACAGCCGTAAAAAAGCTGTCATTTTATGTTATGATTTTTGAATTTTCGCTAAAGTTTCACGAATAACGAAAAGTGCTTTCTGAGGGTCTGAAATATCTGAAACTGCTGTTTCAATGGGACAGAATCCCGTATTATCACGATTGCGGATCGCTTCTGTAAGTACATCATAAGTTACCGGAATATGATGATTTTCAAGAGTTTCAAGTGCAGATTTGCTTATTACATTTGTATAAATTTCCCTGACATCAAGAAGCACATAGAGAAATGCCGCACCCTTTCCGATGACTTTATCCGCTGTTGAAAATTCTTTTAGACTTATGCTGCTGTCAAGCCATTCCAGAAGCGGAGCAACTTCACGTTTACGGCTTGTAAGCATTTCGGTATCATTACAGCATACGCAGGTGAAATCGCTGTTTTTCAGTAGATTTTCAGCATGTTCAAGATTATTCATTGTCAGCCTCTTTCAGCCTGTATACAGCAAGGGGAATAATAACAAGCTGGAAAATGATTCCAAAAAGTCCTGCTGTAATACTTGTAAGAACTACAGTCGGATTAATTACTGAATCAAACACATAGAAACCAACTGCAATTGCGCTGGCTCTTATAAGTCTGCCTGCAATCTGGGTAATCAGAACCTTGGCAATAGTCGGAAGTTTCACATCTTTAAGCACTCCTGCACAAATTCCATAAACGCAAAGCTCAATCATCATAAACGGCAGCATAACACTTGACGGCATACCGGTAAGAGCAAAATTTACAAGCGGACTTAATAAACCGGCAATTCCTGCTGCATATGAACCAACAAGAAATCCCATAAGAATTATCGGCAGATGCATGGGAAGAAAAATCTCGCCGAGCGATGTTCCCATGCCCGAAGCTGCTCCGATCACATGAACGATCTGCGGAAGTGCTACCGCTGATACCAGTGCAATTAAAGCGCCAATCGTCTGCACTTTTACTGAAAGTTTTTTACTTGTAATTGCTGTTGTCATAACATTGACCTCCTGAAATTTTTTAAAATATAAGATTTACCACAAATCCTGAAAGTAATGAAAAAAGCATGACATATAAAATATACAATACGAAATTTTTAACGCCCAAAACGATTTTCAATGCGCCAAGATTTGTGATTTTTGTAGACGGACCTGTAAGCATAAATGATGCAGCAGAACCGATACTCATGCCTGAATATAGCCACTGCTGTAAAAGCGGTATTGTACCTCCGCCACAGGCATACAGCGGAACTCCTATAGTTGCCGCCATAAGTAATCCGAAGCCCTCATTCTCAGAGCCGAAAAGTCTCGCAAAACCGTCAGCAGGAACATAACGCTGAAATAATGCTGAAAGCAGAACTCCGAACAGAAAATATAATCCAGTTGCCTTGAAATTCCGTCCGATATTTTTCAGCAGCCTGATAAATAAATTCGGTTCTGTATCATGACTTGCACGTTCTGAAAATCCCTCAAAGTTAAAGAAAGATTTTCCTCTGTAAATGTATCTTAGTATCAGTCCGGCAGTAATTCCCATGATAAAACAGGTGATAATACGAACCGCAAGGACTTCTTTTCCAAGCGCCATGCTGTAAATGATAAGCTGAGGATTCAGCAGAATAGAACTCATCATAAATGCCGCAAGCCAGTCATCACGAATGCCTTTCCTTGAAAATGATGCAGCAAGAGGAATTGTTCCATACATACAGAGAGGTGAAGCAATTCCGAGAATACTTGCAATAAAAATTCCAATAATCCCCAGACTATGTTCACTCATTTTCTGTACTGCACCATGAATTTTGTCTTTGACAAAAACTGATATAACAGAACCGAGTATCATTCCGAGAATCCAGTATGGCAATATCTGTCTTAACTGCAAAATGAAATAGTAGCAGACATAGACAAATTCACGTTTTATTATCTCACTCATCCAGCATCACCAGTTGATATTCACGGCTGCCAAGTCCGATTTCATCAGCGTGTTCTAAGGTGTGAAGTCCGTTTCTGGATTCGATACGCTTAATTAAAGCTGCTCCGTCCTCTGCACTGTAAACAAGGTCTATACATGCCTGGTCAAGTGCAACCGGGTCTGTTGATGCAAGTATTCCAATATCGTGCATATCAGGTTCAGCAGGATTTCCGTCACAGTCGCAGTCAACGGAAAGTCGGTTCATTACATTGACATAAGCGATATTTTTTCCGTTGTCAAGATGATCCGAAACTGATTTCCCAGCCTCTGCCATTGATTCTAAAAATGCGTCCTGCTGTCCTCCCCACGGATTTGTTATACTTTTTCCGCCGCTGTGAATCCATGATTTTCCTTCAGATGAGCCAAGACCAATAGAAATATTCTTTATCGCACCGCCATATCCTGCCATTGCATGACCCTTGAAATGAGACAAGATCAAGTAAGAATCATAATCAGCAAATGCCGCACCTACATAATTTTCCGTCAGAACAGAACCACACTCTACAGGCAGTGTCATCGAACCGTTTTCATCGAGAATCTGGAAATCAGCAATTTCTGTAAAGCCATGATCCTCCGCAACCTGATAATGCATTGCAGTTGTCGAACGTGAACCGCCATAAGCCGTATTACATTCTACGATAGTGCCGTCTACATACTGGACTACATCTTTTATCAGTTCCGGACGGAGATAATTACTTGCAGGAGGTTCACCTGTACTCAGCTTTACAGCAGTATTTCCTGACGGATTCCATTCAAGCGCAAGGTAAGCGTTTATTAAACCTTCTGAGGAAATATCCTTTGTCATGTAGACAATGGGAATATCGTCATTCACCATACTACCAAGCAGTTCACGCCTCATCAGACATAGGTCGAATACGTCCCACCTGTCATCATTGTTTAAATCGTAATCCTTACCGCTTAAATCAGGTGTTTCCCTTACAAGCAAAAAATCCTGCAAATTTCGTAGATCTTCTACTGTGTATTTTGATTTGGATTCTGCCGCAGCAGCAGACAGTGAAATAATTTCATGATTTCCATACTTTGCGTCAAGATTTTCTGTTGAAACCTCCTCCTGATATGGACTGCTACAGCCTGTCAAAGCTGTAAGAATTGCTGTCACTGCAAGAAGTGATTTTAGTTTTTTCATATAAAAGTTCCTTTCGGTTTTTTAATAAATAGCATACTGCCACTCTTCCATTTCATCTTTATAATAATAAAATTCACTTTTGGTATCATCCTCAAATAATGGCAGCATTTCAAGCATATCAACAGAAAGTTTATATTGGTTCAGTTTTTCATAATTTGCCCAGAACACTCTGCCCTCGTTGGAAGATTGTAATTCTCCATGAAAACGATTTGCCTTAAATAAAAGTATCACATATCTTGCACCATTATCTGTCGGAAACTGCTTAATACCACAAAGTTGCGGATTTTCAATTGTATACCCAGTTTCTTCAAAAACCTCACGAATTACTGAACCTACAAAGGATTCGCCAGCTTCAACGTGTCCTCCAGGAAAAGCGATTCCTTCCCATTTGCCACCGATACGTTCCTGTACCAGTACATTTTTATTTTCATCCTTTACCATACACAATGTAGTAAAAATAGCCTTTTCCATTACAAGATTATCCTCCGGAATTTATTAATTTTATTTAGCATAATCTTAAAAATTCTTTGTTGAAATTGCGCATTTAAATCAATACTCAAATATATGGACCTGTTCTAAAACCTTAAAAAGTATGTTGAAAATTATAAATTGCACAGA
>CAMWQI010000043.1 GCA_947176345.1 uncultured Ruminococcus sp. | reverse complement strand
TAGGTCTTTTTTCTTCGAGAAGAGCAGCAAGAGTATCCTGCATAGCTTCTTTTCCTCTTCCAAGTACAAGCGCAGACATATCTTCTTCAAATGAAGCATTTGTCACTGCATTGCTGAAAACATTCCTGTTCAGTGATTCAAACATTCTGCACGCAATGAGTGTACAGATTTCATTATACGGAATTTTTCTTACTTGATAGCCTTGTGAAAGATAATTATAAAATGCAGGATAAGGAGCATAGTCAGAAACTATATACAAATATGGATCTATCCAATTATAAAGATGTAGACCTAACGCCGCTGGTTCTACTCCTGGTTCATCTGCAACATATGAGAATATACTTTCTGCAATAGAGTTCATAATATCTTCCTTGGAATGCGTTTCAAGATTATTGTCAGTACTATTAATAATATGACAGTAATCAAATGGATAAGTTCCTGTTATTTCATCATTTTCTGAATATTTAATTGTAAATTTTTTTCCCAACTTTCCTTTTTCCGTAAGACAATCAAGTTCTTTGAGTGCGGCAAAAGCATTTCCCTTTAAATGAGATTTTTGTAATCCATCATAAACACTACTTGTATTTATATCTGGCATAAAGATATATGCAAGAACCTGACATTGAGGATTTATACTTATACCAATATGCCTAAGGATATAACCCATATCAATGAAAGTACCCGAACCAGTTCCACCGCTTATACCAGTAAAAAGAAATATTTTAAGAAATGCTGCCTTAGGATTTTTCACTTTCATAGAATTAAGCTTATTTTTGATGGCAGTACAAACTTTGCTGTAATTGTGGAATAATCCCACACGTCCAATAGAGCGTCGTGCACTTGGAGGCTCGTTAGCACCATTACCTGCCGCTTTATCATGAACCCAGTCAGCATATTGCTGTCCTGAATGCTTGTCATCAAGCATATGATTGATAATTGACTGAACGTTTTTATGATTTGTGATACCGATATGAAGTGACTCTGAACCGTCGGCTGCAAATTTTGTATTGCCATAACTCTTCCATTTAAGTTCCTCATTGGCGGTATCAATTGCAATGAAACCAATATTTGACGGAACGTCTGAGGTCACCTTTTTTGTAGCTGGGTCGGTCGGAAGTTTCATCCGGTTGTGAATCTGATTTTTAACACGAATAAGCTCATCTGTACCTGTTCCTCCCAGGCCAACGAAAAGAAACAGTGTACTTTCCGTACTTTCAACTCGTGAGCCTTCAAAGTAAATGCCTCCGGATTTACTCAAGCTGAATACGGATTCCAAATATTTATTTGGCATTAATATCAACTCCTTAAAATAAAATTTTTATAATATCCCTTGCGTAAACAAGAGAATTATTTATTAAATAATTACCATGATGCCTCAACATTCAAGCTTGGCATTAATATCAAATTTTTCATTTTAATTTCTTACATACTCAATAACAACATGACTGCCATTGTCCAGTTTTATGTCCAGTCTGTCAGAACCTCCTTCACCAATGATAAGAGATGTTTTGGATGCCACCTGTTCTGTATTTACAATGTATTGGTTTTTTTCACTGCCATTTACAATAACCTTTATTTTTCTTCTGCCAATTGCTACAAGTTTAACATTTTTAAGGATGCTGACAAGTCCCAATTTGTTTATATATTCTTTGAAAGACTCAAATGCAAAGGAATTTGATACCAGATACATAACATTGTACAAAGTAGAAGAATGCAGTTTCGGCAATGAAAGGTTCTGTCTTGCCGGAACTCCCATTGACATACTCAGCGGAATATTAATACTCATGCTTATAGAGTTTTTATTGAGTTTCGGACGTATTATCAGATAAATTATATAAATAAGTATAAGTATACCGGCAACCCCGCAACCAATACCTATATAAAGTTTCCATCCGTTTTCAACATCAACCTTTACAGAAAATGAAATTTCTTCTCCACGTTCATTTGAAATTATAACATCAAATGAGTCCGAACCAGGTTTAACTCCCGATATAGTCAGCTGATTTCCAGAAGATTCAACCTCAAAGTATTCACCATCCGCATTATTTTTTATAGTGATTGAATCAGATGCAGATGCTGAAAAAAACTGATTCAGCAATATATCTTCTGAAGTCTGGCGTGGCTTTGATCTTACAGAGACAGATACATTGCTTTTATTCAAGGTCAATGGTAATTTGGTAACGCTTATATTATCAGAATTACTTGATTTCACATCGCCAGTTGAGTTATCCTCAAATATAGTACAGATTTTATAAGCCTCTGATGCAGGAGGAATAATATCAACTGAAAAAACTCCATCAGTTTCTTTCATTGGATATGTAAATGATTCATTATTACTGTTTGTCATAACACATTTTACTGAATAACCAGAAAGCTGAAGAGAATCATTTATCATTTTTTCACCGGCATACATCATAGCCTTAACGTTAAACGATTCTTTTTCAACAATTTCGTTTTCTGATAAAATCTGATTTATTACAGACTTATTCCAGGTATTTTCAGCAGTTACTGCCATAGACTTGCTTTCTTTTGAGAAACTTCCGTCCATTGCACCTATAGATGTCTTGAATTTGTATGTACCAACATTGTTTATGTGGTATTTTCCGCTGAATATGCCGTTATTCTTATATTCAAGCGTAATGTCTTCCGAACCGCTTTCGCCTGTCACAGTACATACAGCTTTTACGCTTGTAAGCAAATCTTCATCTTCAATTAATCCGTCTTTCTGAAAAAGTGATGCATTTACTGTAATATCAGTGTTTTCCATTGCATTTTTATTATCCAATGTCTGTTCAACATAGAAATCATATGATTCCAGAAGATTAATACTTACTTCATCTTCTGTAAGACCACGAACAACGACTTTCCAAACTCCTACTTCAGGATTGAAAAGCTTTATAATAGTATAATTTTCAGATTCCTTTACAATAATGTTCGGATGGTCATCTATTGAGACTTCTTGACCATATGGATTGTAAACTCTTGGATTTGATAAACCTCTTTTACTTTGTATTACAACATTTGCAAGATATACACTGTTATTTTTGACATTGACTTCTGCAGTATAATCTGAAAGTTTCTCGCCAGCTCCATTTGTTTCTTCTATTTCATCTTCATCTACAGGAACAGGTATTGAGGTAATATTACTGCAGTCAGCAAAAATCTGATTTATAATATTCTGAAGTTCATCAGCTGAATCAGTTTCAAATGAAAAAGCATTTGTGGTATCTGAAATACGTTTCATTGTATCAGTATCAAGAGAACCGTTGCAATTAAGACCAATTGTATATACCTTTATGCCAGAGCCTGCAAGGGTTGAAAGAGTGCTTTCAAGTTCAGCTGCGGACTCTTCCTCCGTTCTCGGACCTTTCGGAAGGTCGGTATTACCATCGCTGAGAAGCACAATAATAGGTTTTCTTCCAGCTTGTCCGGCACACTGTTCATGCATTCCCATTGCTTCGGTAAGACCAAGTGAAATATCCGTATCAGCATCATGCCTGTATTCAATTTCTTTAATATTGGACTGCATGATTGTCATTTTTTCATCTGACACCGATATAAGACCTTCTTCCGACTTTGAAACAAGTTCATGGGAATACACCACATATCCGGCACGGCAAGTATTGTCCATCATATCAATGAACATATTTATAGCCTGAGCGGTAAGTCTTTTGTCGTCGGAATAATTCATTGAACCGCTTCCATCCGCTACAAAAATCACATCAAAATTCATATCACCTTCATAAAAATGGGCATCTTCTGCATGAACGCCTATAATAACCGGATTAAGTCCGATAAATACAAACAATGATGCAATAAGAGCAACAAACCGCAAAAAAAAGTTATTTTTCAAAAATACTCCTCCTTAATTTGTAAACAGAATCAATTATTATCCCAGAACACTTTTAAATCCTAAATCATCTGCTGACATACCGCCGAATGGGTTCGATGATGGTATCTGTAGTTCCGGAGACTGAACCGAATCCGGTGCGGACTCAACAGGATTTGTCTGTGCAGCAGCAAAAGAAGTACTTTGAGGAGCTGTAAACGGCGACGAAGTTGGTGCATTCCCACCAGCATTTGTCTGCGGAGAAGCAAAAGGATTGTTTTGAGGAGCGGTAAACGGCGACGTAATCGGTGTATTCTCACTTACATTTGTCTGCGGAGAAGCAAAAGGATTGTTTTGAAAAGCCATAAACGGCGGCGGAGCTGATACATTACCACCAATATTTGCCTGCGGCGCTACAAACGGATTTACACTTTCAAATGTATTTGTGTTTTTGCAAGAAGCATTGAGTTTTCTGCTTATTTCACTTATAAGACAGGAATTACAGAGGAAATCATCTTCTTGAATTGCAGCATAACATTTTAAACATTGTTTCATAACAAAACACCTCATTAATAAAATATTCATAACTTCTGCCTAAATCGACATAAGTTCTTAGAATATTATTTTATCATTTTTTACAAAAAAAGTCAATATAATCAAAAATTTTTCATTTCTAAAAATATCTTAGTAAATTTGTGCATATTTAACAATATCAAGTTCATCATATGGAATTTATATACAAACATGGCATATACGTTTTGTATACCTTAACGAAAATTGTCTATATTTCACATAATTATTGACTTTCACATCGAAACATGGTATAATACTCCTGTAAAAATCACAAATAAGGAGTTCGGTTATAATGTTTCTTTACAAAGATATTATTGAATTTGCAAAACTTATCAACGAAAAATGTAAATCCTTGTCTGATATGAAAAAGTCTGATGATAATAATTTAAAAAACCTCCAGAAAACAAATGAGAATTTTAACAATCATATTAAGCATCTAAAAAAAATCAAGGAAAATACTTCCAAAATGCTACAAGCAAACGGAAGTAGTATGAATTACGACGAAACTGTCGGAAAAATAAAGCATATGACAGTTGAAAAGCTTCTTGAAGATTATACCAAGACAAATAGCCTTGTTGGAGATATAAACAAGTGTATTTCTGCTCTTATGTATGATATACCTGAACTGCAAAATTTGCTTAATACCTGTCAATCGGTTGTTGATATTATAAACAATCACCCTAAATTCAAAAAATGGGCGAAAAAAAGTGAAAAATATATCCAAAATTACCCTCTGCCTGCTCAACCAATGTCCGGTATACATGAAATGCTTGTACAATATACAGAAAATGAAGTAAACCTTATTATTAATAAGGGTACTGGTTTTATACACTCAAAGAATGATTCAATAAGGTCAGCAGTTTTCTATAGCATATATAAATCAACAATCGCTGACAAGACTGGTTATATATTTAACCTTACTGAAAAACTCAACCTGCTTAACTATAATATGAATAAGCTTAAACATTCACGGGAACTTATCCACAATGAAGTTTACAAGCGTCTCACTATATACCAGAATAAACTTACTGAAAATGAAAAGGAATTACAAAGTTTCCCAAACAAAAGCGACAAGCGGCTTATGAATGCCGTTGATGAATATTTCGATGAAGCTTCTTCAAAGGTTAATGCGGATTTACTCAGTGCAGAGGTATACTCTTTAAACAGTACCTTTGTTGACTGGCATTCAAAAAATATCAAAGATTCAGCAAATGAAAGATATATGTTTTTTTCACACAATGGATATTTAAAGCGTCTTTCCGACAGTTCAGCATATATAACTCACTTCAAGGAACGCCTTTTGGAACATTATCCTTTTCTTATAAAAGAAAATAAAAAAGGCGTTTTCTATACATTTCCGGAAGTGATAAATATCAATTCATCTTCTTTTAATTATGTTATTGACGCTTCAAAAGTATGTGAAATGTACGATAAAAGAATGCTTAACAGTTTTGTACAGAATTTTGTCGCTTCAACAATCGCAAACTTCCCTGCCGGAAAAACAAGATTCCTTTTTTGCGACCCCGAAAATACCGGCGTATTTTCAGTATTCCGTGATATTGGAAAAATCAAGGACGCTATTGATGTAAGTTCATATTGTGATTATACTGGAAGTCAGAACGATATAGACAAAAAGCTTGACAGTATATGCTTAGAAATAACTGATATTATTAATCATGTGCTTATCGGTACTAATACAACTCTCTATGACCATAATATAAATAATGAATTTAATAATCGTCCTTACAAGTTTATAATGATTATGGATTTCCCCAGACAAATGAATGCACGCTCACTTGAATCACTCAGAAATATCACAAAGAATGGTCCAAGATGCGGAATTTTTACCGTCCTTGTGAACACAAATACTGATGCAATGGAACTTCTTAATGACGCAGAAAGAAAAGTTGCCGAAGAACTCATAAAATCCCCTGCATTCTTCTATAGAAATAAAAATTTCCGTGATGTTTATGACAATTATTTTGTTATTCCGACTGACGAAATCGATACTACAGAATTTGGAGAATATACCGAACTGTACAACGTTGCCGCAAAAAACAGCTCTGTTATTAAAATTGACATCGATTCAATTGAGGGCAGAGAAATAGATAATGGCGGATATACTATCCCTGTCGGCAAAAGTACCGGCGGAAAAACTGAAACTATCGGATTTTATGACCAGTGTCAACACTTCCTGCTTTCCGGTGCAACAGGACGTGGTAAGTCAAACGCCCTTCATGTCATAATACATAATTCACTGAAATATATCAAAAACCTTGACCTGTATCTTATTGACTTCAAACTTGGAGTAGAATTTGCTCCCTATGCACATATGAATCACCCTGCTTTTAAAGTTCTTGCAATCGAATCTGCTCCGGAATTTGGCTATTCTGTTCTTACTCATATAAAAGATAAGATTTCGAAAATCGGTGATATATTCAGAGAAAATCAAGTTGAAAACTGGGAGGAGCTTTATAGAAAAACCGGAAAAGTTATTCCTATTACTCTTATCATTATAGACGAATTTCAACACCTTTTTGACGGCGAATACGGCAAGGAATGTGCGGAAATTGTCAAGTATATCGCAAAAGAAGGTCGCAGCTTCAATGTTCACCTTTTACTTGCAACTCAAACTGTAAACAGCCTCAAAGGACTTCCGGAAGAAGCAAAGCAAATGATTTTCGGACGTATTGTTTTATTAAATGATGATGTGGAATACAAATCAATGCTTTGGGAAGAAGATAAACTTGCCAAAACCCTTACCACAGAGGCAAAAGGTCTTTCCGTTATCGCTAGCGGAAAAGATAATCAGAAACTTGTACAGATTGCCCTCAGAAAACCAATAAATGATGCATTTAAAGAGTTTTATCTTCCAATATCAGAATATCCAAATAACACTAAAATAATGCTCAGTGCCGTAAACGAAAATCCATATAGCATTTATAACAAATTTCTTAATAATGAATATACTCCGTCAGAATATTGCGACCTTGTTATCGGCGACAGTATAAATCTTGACGAAAGCGACATTAAAATAAAATTCAACAATCCGGACTATGTTCCTGTTTTCAGTGAAAATAAAGATATTATACAGCTCCGTCAACGACAGAATGATAACGTCCTCATTGTCGGAAACGATAAACCAAAATCTGAAACGCTGTTTACTCTAAGTCTCATCTGCACCCTTATGAAGCAGATTTCTCAGAAAAAAGAGGCTTCTATAACTCTTATAACTATCGCAAACGCTACTGACCTTTACAATTTTGCTATGAGATACCCAAAATATATAAGAGTATACACAACAAGAGACGTACTTAATAATGCTGTTATTGATTCAACAGAATACCTTTTTGTATTTGGTCTGCATTCGTTCCCAAGTATGAAGTTTTCAGTAACTGACCCTTTCCAGAAAGTATCTAACGAAAATACATACGGCGGCGTTACTTTTGGTAATTCTCAGCCGGCTAATGCTACAGCTCAATATATATCAAATGACGGCGATATGTTCAGAAGCGCAATCGACAATGCACAATGCAATGTTATTGTCTGGCATAATGATGTTACAAACCTTGCGAATATGTTCGGAAACAGTTCTACATTTCCGATATTCAGAAACAAATTTCTGCATAGAATCGGTCTGAAAATGAATGCAGACGATTCAGTTAAGCTTATGGAAAGTGACTGCTGTTCAAAACTGAGCGAATCTGCAATTGTTTACAAATGCGTGAACGATGAGGTTATAATGCGTATGTATAATAATTTCGACTCAAAATATATGAACAGCATTATAAATAAACTAAACGAAAAATCAACAGATTAAAAAGGAGGTCTTATAATGGGGCGTTTAAAAGAAGTATTACATACCAGCATTCAAGAAGGTATAAACGAAGGAGCAAAAGTTACAGATACTGCTCAACAGGAACTCAGTGACACTTTGGAATCACAAAAAATGCTTATTGGTGGGCTTGACCTTATTGACGATGACGACCCAGAAGAAGCTGAAAACGCAATACGTGAAGCGCAAGGAATACCAGACAGAATCAAAAAAAGCTGTACAATGGAAAGTCCGGTTGTATATTCTAACGTTCCTAATGCTTTATCCAAATGTGCTGAAGAGTTCAGAAAATGAGCGATTAGCCTCTTTCATTGAAGCTGCATTTGATTAATAAAGATATTAAATTCAGAAAGGAGGTCTTATAATGGGGCGTTTAAAAGAAGGATTACATACCGGCACTCAAGAAGGTATAAACGAAGGAGCAAAAGTTACAGATACTGCTCAACAGGAACTCAGTGATGCTCAAGAATCAGCCAGCAAACTGGACAGCCTTAATTGCATTGATGATGACGACCAGTCAGCATCTGACAATGCAAGAAGTGAAGCTCAGTCAGTCTCAAGAGAAACCGCAGAAAATGAAGTACGTAATCCCACAAGAGAAATTAAAAGCGGTCTTGACTCAATAAAAAGCGAAGCTGACGGCTATGCGGAAATTGAAGAACAAGACACAAATACTGCATCAGGAATGGAAGGCAGATATAATTCAATAGGCTCTTCGCTTGCTGACTCATTTAGAAACAGTATGGAAGAGTTCAGACAAATAGGCGACGAAGCTCAAGATGCAGGAAATCAGCTTGAATCAACCAATGAGCAATTAGCCTCTGGTATCGAATCGGCATTTGGTTGATAAAATATTAAATAAAGACGGTTTCAATTCTTTGAAGCCGTCTTTGTGAATGACAGGAGAATTATAATGTATTATTTATGCTTTAAGGTCAATAAAATACCCGACCTAACTATGACAAAATACAGTACCTATGATATTTCGGGTCTTGACGACCTAAAAGAAAAACATGGCGTTTTTATCAGACAGCTTTACAGACTTGGTTACGCATCTGGAGTGTATTTTCATCTGCTTTATGTGTATAATCCGTCTGCTTATCTTAACAAGGGACAACACCTTGATATTATTTTCTATGCAACTTCCGAAACGCCCAGCAACCTCAGACGTATACGTGAATTTATAACTACGTCTGTATTAAGCTCTTTTTATGAGTTCTACAGCTATGAAGCCGCTGAAGACTATGCTGTTACTCCCAACAACCAAATATATATACAAAGAGCGTATAATTCAAATGAATACTATGCATTAAGTCCTGCACTGAAAAAATATCATGAGGAAAAAGGAAATCCCATTGAATCAGTAAATGGCGTTGTTTCGCTTGAAGTATCTTCTGACACGTCCGAAGTTGTAAGTATAAATCAATACAACCTTAACCGTGACGGCAGTTTTGTATGCGATAAAAAATATAAATGTGCAGCGTTTATTACAAAAAAAGACTATTCGCTTCCTGCTCTGAACAGTCTTCTTACTGATACGGACGGTCCGCCAATGCTTTATTCCATATTGGAAAGCGAACCCTACGAAAACGGCAGACTTTATAATGTTCTGAAACTTATGGAGGGTTATAATGAATACTCTGCAATCCGTATTGACCTGTTTCCAGTTGATGTAACAAGGGAAGTTATTAAAAATCTTCCATACAGCGAAACAAGAAAACGTACTGCTCAACGTGAACAGGGTCGTGATGATAACAGTGAAAATATGCTCAGAATATGGGACAACTATGTAAAAGAATTGAATAAAAGTCCTCAATTCAAAGCTAATATAGTAGCGTTTGCAGACCATATGGACATCGCTGTAATGCTTGCTGACAGTATAGGAGCAGAAGCAGTTGAGTCAGGAAGCTATAAAATCGAAGAAATACATACAAATTTAGGGTATGAACTGTCATTCTATTATGGTGACAACTTAATTCTGAGCGACCAGCTCAACCATTTACCGGAAAATTATGTTGCTCCTTTTCTGTCGCTCTATACTCTTAACGAAATCCGCCCGATGTTTTCATTTCCGATTCTCAATCAAGGCGAAACTATCGAAAAAGTCAAGGAAACTGACCCCGTATTTAACAATGATGGACTTTATCTCGGATTAAGCGATACGGGCTATAAGGTTACATTTCCGATAAAGCTGTTTAAAAAACATGCCTTTGTTTCGGGAGTACCGGGCGGAGGAAAAACAAACACTATGCTTTATCTTGTCACTACATTATGGAAAAAATTCCGGATTCCTTTTCTCGTACTTGAACCCGCAAAACAAGAATACAGAGCATTGGCACGTATTTCGGGAATGGAAGAACTTTGTATATTTGCACCTAAAGCAAATACAAAATTTCCACTGCATATAAACCCGTTTGAATTTCCGGTTGGTCTCACACTTGCTGAACACATCTCCAATCTTAAAGCTGTTTTTGAAGGGGCTTTTGAACTTCCGCCGCCATCTCCGCATTTTATTGATACTTGTATTGAGCAAGTATATATTGACAAGGGCTGGAATGTATTTTCAACGAATACCGGAAAACTCCCTTATCCTACAATGCAGGATTTATATAATTCACTTGAAATCGCCGTGAATCAATCAAACTATGAGGGCGAAATACGTGGCAATTTACGTGCAGTTCTTGAAGTAAGAGTCGGAAGTCTTCTTAAACGTGAAATCGGAAACGTATATAATGTATCTCATTCAATTATAAAACCCGAAGAGTGGCTTGACGTTCCGGCAATTATCGAACTTGAAGCATTGGGCGAAGGTCCTGCTAATTTCATGTCTCTTCTTATCTCAACGCTTATAAGAGAAAGCCTTCGTATAAGAAAGCTTAAAAATGAAAATCAAAACAAGGATAATGTAAATCATATCATTTTCTATGAAGAAGCTCATAACCTTATTGGTCCGAATACTGAAAGCCCTATGGGTGACTCCGTAGACCCCAAAATATCTGCTACAAAATTCCTTGTAAAAATGCTGGCAGAAGTACGTGCATTAAATGAAGGTATAGTAATTGCTGACCAACTCCCTACTGTTATGGCTCCGGAAGTACTGAAAAATACTGGTCTTAAAATAGGTCATCGTATTACTTCACAAGATGACAGACAGCTTCTTGGAAGTACAATGTCCGCATCAGCTGCCCAACTTGAAGAACAGGGTATATATCTTCCTGGTGACGCTCTTGTCTATTATGAGGGACTGTTAAAACCGTTCAAAATGAAGATTGCCCAATGGGAAGACGGAAGAATTGAAACCGGAGATTCACCGGATGATGCGGAACTTTTTTCACTTATCAGAAATCACAAAACTACTAAAAACCTTATGAAAAACAGTGCAGACATAATGAAGCACAGAATAAAAAGCGAATTTGATGAAATTGTAAAAGAGTTTGCAAAAGACAAAGAATCAAGCAATAAAAACAAAGAGGAAAAAATCAAATATGACAAGCATGTAGGTTTTATGCGTGATTCAATTGCTTCGTGTATAGACGAATCTGAAGAACGTGAAAAAATAAAACTGTTAAACGAATACAAGTCAAATACCGATAAAAGGCTATTTGAAAACATTCAGCAGACAAATGACAGAATTATAGAAAGCATACATAAAGCTTGTATCCTTTATCAGAAATATATAACAATTGTAAGTAATTTTGAAGATGAACAGTTTGGCGTTTTTTCTGTAATCGCTGACGGATTTTTTAACTGCTTTAAATATAATGAATCACTTTTCACCGTTGACAGTATAGAGCTGTTCTGGAACGTTTCTAAAAAATGTTACAACGACCTTATGAACATTATTGCTAAAGTCGGAAATCAGCTTAACATTTCACAACAAACAGCGGAAAACTGGATGAGCATCAAAGACAGATTTTTGAGTCGTGTAAAAAAATACAGAATAAAGGTGTAAAATTATGAATCCTTCAGAATATATAGGTCAGTCTGAAAATCTGCGTTCAAGGGAAATCCATCTTCAAAATGAAATATCGGAAATCCGTGAGGAAGTTTCACGTATTGAAATTGAAATATCGTGTCTTGAATCTGAACTATCTATTTTATATTCCGAATTAAGTTACGCAATGAGTATGACCGACGAAGACGGAAATCCCGATTATAGCGCAGTCGCCGCTATACAAGCAGAAATAGGCGCAGTAAGAGGACAAATATCACAGCTTGAAAGTGAATTGTCGTCTGAACGTACAAATTTACAAAACGCAGAAATACAGCTTACAATCGTTGAAGCTGAAAAAATGTCGCTGCTCTCAGATATAAATACAGCAGCTGATTCAAAAAATGATAATATACATAAAGCTTCCGGTATAACTGGACGTTATTCATCTATCGGACAGGACTTACAGAATAAATATATTCAAGGTCTTAACCAGCTTCAAGAAGCGGCAGAAATTCTTGGCGGACGTATTTCAATCGCAGCGGCTTCAACTTCAAGCGGAACAGGTTCAAGAAAAAGTTACAGCGGTGGTTCAAAAGCTCAGAATATTGCTTATGTAGGCGGTGTCGGAAGTCGTAAAGCAAGTATGACCTATCCAAGTACACCACCCCCACAAATGAAAAGTACTAAGCCCGTTAATTCAAGCATCACTACTGCCATAAATTCAAACTCCGGCAATAATATATCGTCTTCACCTGCTCGCACTATGATGAAAGTCACTCCGTCAGCAAAACAACAGTTCACCAATACAGCAGGTACTATAACGAAAAAATCAGGCGTTACTCCTCAGAATCTTAATATAGTTACTCCGCCTTCAAAACGGAATCAGAATAACATTCCACCTGATAACTTAAACGTCGATACAGCAAATCAGATGAAAAAAATAAGTCCGCAGGAAAAACAAGCACCTGTAAGACTTATGAATGTAAACAAAAATGCTCTTGCAAGATTAAAAAAAAGCACTATCTGCAAAACGTCTGTAAAAAATATTTCACCTTCAAAAGAAAAATACACCGACGAAAAAGTAAGGTGTCTGAAAGGCGGACTGCGTTATAAAAATATAAATGGTCACAGGCATTACTTAGATGATAATAATAATGTTTATCGTATTGATAATATACTTATGGCAGATACTGAATATACCGTCAAGGGCTATACTTATAAGACAGATTCAAACGGTTGTGTTATATCAGCTTCAGGATTATTAAGAACAAGCAAAACAAATAACAGTGCTATTAACGGTAGTTTGTCGGACATCGGAATGGGTTATGAAACAGAAGGCGACGAAAGAGGTCATATTATCGGCAGACAGTTTGACGCTATAAATGCTATTGGTAATGTTATTCCGCAGAACTGGAAAATAAACAGAACTAAGTACCGTGATTTTGAAAATAAGATTGCAAAATTGGTTAATGATAAAAGAAATGTAGAGGTTAATATACAAATTGTATATCCGAAAGATTCTTCAAGACCAGCAGAAATTGTATATAATTATCGGGTAGATGGTGAAGATACACTATCAGAAAGATTCCCGAATGAAGAAAGGGATGATTGATAATGAATGATATTTCCTATCAGAATATTTTTTCCATACTTGAAAAAATCCTCCCTGCAAACTGGAACAGGATTATTCTGTATGTAAGATATGCTGAAATCAGTTATAGTGTAGCCTGTTATGTTGATATGGGCAACGGCAGGTATATTGACTGCTTTAATATTCCGGAAATTTCAGATGATGAACTGAATAATGCATATTCTGAAATTGACAGCGAAATCTATTATAAACGCAGGGAGTTGCCGAAAGAAAAAAAATGGTACGTTATGACTATGAAAGTAAATTCAAACGGTGCATTTTCAGTGGAATACGACTACAACGACGTTTCAGACTACTTTATTGAACACTTTATGGAATGGAAAAAAAAATATCTTGAATCATAAAGTTCAGCTTGTATAGAAATAAGGTCCGCCGTGAGTATTCATTTACCGAATACTACTGCTGACCTTGTTTTGTTGTCAGAAAAAATACATTATATATTCTGACAGGTTTCGTTAATCACCTGTCCGTTTTCCATACATACAATGCGCTTTCCATATTTTGCGCACCTTTCAGAATGCATAACCTGTAAAATGGCGATACCTTTTTAAGCATTGATTTTCTTGAAAAGTTCCATAACTTCTGCACTGGCTATTGTGTCCAGATTAACGGTTGCTTCGTCTGCCAACAGCAGCTCCGGCTCATTTAAAACAGCCCGTGCAATTGCAACCCTTTCCTGCTGACCTCCGGAAAGTTGTGACGGTTTGGACTTGCGCTTGTCAGTGAGTCCAGTAATTTCCAGAATCTCATCTATTTTCTTCCTGTACTCCGACACTTTTTTGCCGGACATAGTAACAGGGAGCATTATAAATATCTTCTCTATCGTTTCTTCCATAAATCTGTGCTTGAAATTATAGCTTATCGTTGCAAAATGCAGTATTGTTTCCGACATAGTATATCCCAGAAATCATCGATATATTACATTCATATTTATTTCTTCCACTGTTCTGCGCAAAGAGCGTATTCTTTATATAGTTATCCTATTTGACAATAGAATAAAAATATGGTATAATAAAAAATATG
>CAMWQI010000042.1 GCA_947176345.1 uncultured Ruminococcus sp. | reverse complement strand
GCTCCTTGTGTTTTTTTCTTTATTATACCACAAAAGCCTTATTTTGTCCACTCCCCAGTAAATTTTTATTCTGTAAAAAATTTGCATACAGCTTACCTGTTCCGACAAAATATGACTTATATATATAGTATAATAAATATAAATATTATAAATAAAGGAGGAATAAAAATGACTGTTGACATAAAATCCGTTGGTGGTAATGCTGTAGCTGTCCTGAATGGCGAAATTGACCACCATAACGCACAGGAAATCCGCACACAGCTTGATAACTATATAATAACTGTTCAGCCGTCGGAACTAACTATTGATTTTGCAAATATCACTTTTATGGATAGTTCCGGAATAGGTCTGATTATGGGAAGAAGTCGCCTGATGCGTGAATGGGGCGGAAATATTGAAGTGCGTAATCCACAGCCATATATCCGGCGTGTTCTGAAACTTGCTGGTATGGAAAGAATTGTAAAAATAACCTGATAGGAGTTAAAAAATTTATGGAAATACTTAATGAAATAAAATTCACAGTGCCGTCACTTTCCGTGAACGAAAGCACCGCACGGGCTGTGGTATCGTCGTTTCTTACACAGACCGACCCGACTGTAGAAGAACTTTCTGACATACGCACAGCAGTTTCGGAAGCCGTCACAAATGCAATAGTACACGGTTACAGGCATACCAGCGGAAATATAGAAATAACTGTCCGTATTCTTGCTGAACGCAATATATACATAAAAATACGTGACAAAGGGTGCGGAATACCCGACATAAAAAAAGCTATGCAACCACTTTTCACTACTGCACCGGAAGAAGAACGTTCCGGATTAGGCTTTTCCGTCATGGAGTCTTTCATGGACAAGTTGACTGTAAAAAGTCAAGTAGGTCACGGGACTACAATAATTATGCGTAAGAGGCTTGCTGTACATGGAAGCTATTAAAAAACCCCTTGCGGAAGAAAATCTTGGACTTGTCCACCTATGTGCCAATAAATTCCGCGGTCGCGGTATAGACTATGAGGAACTATATTCCGCTGGCTGTATAGGACTTCTTAAAGCGGTAAAGGCTTTTGATATGGAAAGAGGCGTTAAATTCTCAACGTATGCCGTACCGGTTATTCTTGGCGAAATAAAGCGTCTTTTCCGTGATGGCGGAACTATTAAAGTAAGCCGTAGCCTTAAAGAACTATCCATGAAATTACAGCGGATATGTGAGGATTTCCGACATCGTGAGGGCAGAGAACCGACTATCAGCGAACTTTCTGCAATATCTGGTGAGCCGGAAGAGAATGTTTCGGAGGCTTTATGTGTAAGTCAGCCATTGTTGTCGCTTACGGCATCAGACGATGATGAGGGGCAAATTGACATTCCGTCTGAATCACCCGATGAAGCTATAGTTGACTTGCTGGCACTCCGACAGATTATGGCACGTCTTGAAACTAAAGACCGTATACTCCTTGAACTAAGATACTTTAAAAATTTAACTCAATCAAAAACCGCACAGGCACTTGGCATGACACAGGTTCAGGTGTCAAGGCGTGAAAAAAAGCTCCTGTCACAGATGAGACAGGAACTTCTTGAATAATCAGAAAACAAGATATTCAATAACGGAATTTGACACCAGAAAGCCCGACGGTGTGAGTGATATATAATTTCCGTCATAATTTATATATCCCGACTGAATAAGTACGGGAATTTTTTTTAACAGACTATTTTTATGTTCCGGAAAGTCATTCACATTTAGACCCTCCGCAAGCCGTAAACGCAACATGGCGTATTCCTCAAAACCACAAGGGTTATCATCTGTTATGGTTATTTTCTGGACGGGACTTTCAATAAAATCATTCATGTTCCTGTCTACTGCAAAACGTTTTCCATTATGACACGAATGTGCCGATGTTCCTATCCCAATATAGTCAAGGCATTTCCAGTAACGGCAGTTATGTCGGCTCTCATAGCCTTTCACAGCAAAATTTGATACTTCATACTGTAAAAAGCCCTTGTTTTTCAGAAAATCAACCATTTTAATATATAAATCTGCTGTTTTGTCATCATCAGGGAGGATATTTTTTATCATGTCACAGTCAAAAGGCGTACCGTGTTCGATTTTCAGGATATATCCGGAAATGTGTTTCACTGGAAGTGCAGTTATTCTTTCGATGGTATATAAAAGACTTTCCGCCGACTGCTCCGGAAGTGCAATCATTACGTCACATGAAATATTCTCAAACCCTGCATTATAGGCATCAATAACAGCTTTTTCTGCTCTTTCGGCGGAGTGCATCCGACCTAAGAATTTAAGTTCCGTATCAATCATAGACTGCACGCCTATTGAAATACGATTGACACCGTTTTTTCGATAGGCGGAAAGTTTCTTTAAATCAACTGTATTAGGATTAGTTTCAAGGGTTATTTCGGCGTTTTCCGAAAGAATGAAATTATTCCCCACTTCCTGAATTATAGTTCTCACCTGCTCTGGCATAAGCAGTGAGGGAGTGCCACCACCGAAATAGACAGTATCAGCTATGCATGATTTATCTGAATATGCTTTAATATTCCGCAATACAGCACTTACATAATTTTCAACTGTATTTTTCCGGTAGGGTTCGGAATAAAAATCACAGTAGGCACATTTTTTCGCACAAAATGGTACATGAATATATATTCCGGTATCTTTAGTAATCAAGTCTTATTGACTCCTCCATTTTAAAGCAGAAAGCATTTACAATCCGTGGCACAAGAAACATCGACAGGATAATTCCGGCAACCACGAATATTTCATAGTTTACATCACCGACAGCAAAATTTTCGGGGTGAAGATAGGTATATACTACCCCGACAATAGCTATCAGGCTATATATTGCATTGAATATAGTCGCACCCTTGCCGTTTACACAGCGTGTATTGCATTCAGGACACCGACGACCTTTAGAGTTCATCTGTCCGGCTATAGCCTTTGTGAACGGATTGAATGTTTTTTCCCCACAATGTGGACAAGTATAAATACTCATGATTATTTTATCCTTTCTTTTGTTTCACGACGGACTTTTCCGCAAGTTTACGTTTTTTCTGTTTGGTTCTCATATGACTTTGCCTGCAAACAATAAGTCCGCCGATTATAAGAAGCGTACCGACAACTGCCATAATATAAAGCATAATACGTTCCCCTTATGAATCAAGTTTCAGTACACTCATGAATGCCTCCTGCGGAACTTCAACAGTTCCTAACTGACGCATACGTTTTTTACCCTCTTTCTGTTTTTCAAGGAGCTTTTTCTTACGGGTTATGTCACCGCCGTAACATTTAGCAAGTACGTCTTTACGCATAGCCTTGACAGTTTCACGAGCTATGACTTTTCCGCCTATTGCCGCCTGTATTGGCACTTCAAAAAGCTGACGTGGAATATTTTCCTTAAGTTTTTCGGCAATTTTCCTTGCTCTTCCGTATGCCTTGTCTGTATGGATTATAAATGACAAAGCATCTACTATATCACCGTTCAGGAGAATATCCAGCTTGACAAGTTTTGACGGGACATATCCTAACATTTCATAGTCAAATGAGGCATAACCTCTTGTACGGGATTTCAGGACATCAAAGAAATCATATACAATTTCATTCAATGGCAACTCATAGTGAAGATTTACCCTTGTATCGTCAAGATACTGCATATCCTTGAAAATTCCTCTCCTGTCCTGACAGAGTTCCATAATATTTCCTACAAATTCCGACGGTGCAAGTATATCAGCTTTTACCATAGGTTCTTCCGCTGTCTGAATTAGTGCAGGGTCGGGATAATTTGTCGGATTGTCTATATACTGGACTTCACCACTTGTGAGAGTTACTTTATATATAACTGACGGTGCAGTAGTTATGATGTCTAAATTATATTCGCGTTCAAGTCTTTCCTGAATAATTTCCATGTGGAGAAGTCCTAAAAATCCGCAACGGAAACCAAATCCAAGTGCCACAGAAGTTTCCGGCTCAAATGAAAGAGAAGCATCATTAAGCTGTAATTTTTCAAGTGCCTCACGCAAATCACCATATTTTGCACCATCTGACGGATATATACCGGAAAATACCATAGGATTAACTTTTCTGTAGCCCTCTAATGCTTCGTCACATGGGTTGTCGTTGTTGGTTACGGTATCGCCTACACGTGTATCGCCTATGCTCTTTATAGATGCCGATATATAGCCTACTTCGCCAGCTTCAAGACTGCCATTATTTACAAGTTTGTCAGCGTCCATAAATCCAGCCTCTACTACCGTGAACACCGCACCGGTAGCCATAAGACGTATATTATCACCAATTTTTACACGTCCCTCTTTTATACGGACGTATATTATAACTCCCTTGTATGAATCGTAATAACTGTCGAAAATAAGAGCTTTAAGGGGCTTTTCGGTATCACCGGACGGAGCAGGAATATCAGTTACTATTTTTTCAAGTACATCTTCGATATTAATGCCCATTTTCGCCGAAATTCGTGGTGCTTCCATAGCCGGAATGCCTATGACATTTTCAACTTCATTGCATACTCTTTCGGGGTCAGCAGACGGGAGGTCAATTTTATTTACTACCGGAACTACTTCCAAATCGTTTTCAATTGCAAGATAGGTATTAGCAAGAGTCTGTGCTTCTATGCCCTGTGATGCATCAACAACAAGTATAGCACCCTCACAAGCCACAAGTGAACGCGAAACCTCATAATTGAAATCGACGTGTCCGGGAGTATCAATCAGGTTGAAAATATAATCCTCACCGTCTTTGGCTGTATACTTCAGGCGGACGGCACGGGCTTTTATAGTTATACCTCTTTCACGTTCAATGTCCATATTGTCAAGTAACTGGTCTTCCATGTCACGCACTGCAACAGTTTCAGTTTTTTCAAGTATGCGGTCGGCAAGTGTAGACTTTCCGTGGTCTATATGTGCAATTATGCAGAAATTTCTTATTTTCTGATTAGCCAAAATAATTTTCCTCTTTTCTTTTTTTAATTAATCCGAAACAGGCGTTTCTATGGATTCTTCTGTTTCTGATTCAACAGATGTACTTAAATAATTTTCCTCAAATTCATCTATCGGCATAGGTTTTGCGAAAAAATAACCCTGAAATACATCACAACCAAAATCCGTAAGAAAATCAACCTGTTCTTTAGTTTCAACGCCCTCCGTGATAACCTCCATATTAAGAGATTTTGCAAGCGATACTATCATAGCAAGAATTATTTTACTCCGTTCCTCACGGTTTTCGGTATGCTTTAAAAATCCCATATCGATTTTAAGAACATCAGCAGTAAGGTCTTTAAGGGTATTCAGCGAAGAGTAACCACTTCCGAAGTCGTCTATTTCTATTATAAAGCCATATTCTCTTAATCTTCGGATAAGTTCAAGCTGTACAGCCGGATTATTCATAACAGCAGTTTCAGTTATTTCAAGATGCAGACATTCCGGACTTACTTTATATTTTTCCACAAGTTTTGTTATTGTTGCATATACATCAAGCAGATAAAAATCTTTCTGTGAAATATTTACAGATAAATAATAATCCTCCCTGCCCTCTTCACTCCATTTTTTTAGCTGTATACAGGCAAGTTCCCACATATATCTGTCCAGACGGCTTATAAGACCGGTCTGCTCAAATATTTCAATAAATCTGAAAGGCGGTATCATGCCATCAATGGGGTGAATCCACCGGACAAGAACTTCACCGCCATGAATAAAGCGTGTTCCGGCGGTAATCTGTGGCTGAACGTATGCCCTGAACTGCTTTGTTTTAAGGGCGTTTTCAAATTCGCTAATAACTTTCTGTTCATTTATGAAATCCTCACGGAGATGACTGTCATAATAAGCCACAACATTCTGATAGCTGTCTTTTATGGTCTTTATAGCAAGATTTGCACGGTCGCACATTATTGATACTCTTAGCGATGGGTCTTTTACCTCATATATTCCTATATGGATATGAACCTTAAAAGCATTGTTTTCCGGAACAGAACCTACTTTACTTATGCATTCAAGGAAATCTTTTTCATTAAATAATTTCTTTTCCATGAATATAGCGAACCTGTCCGCATAGAGTCTGCCATATATGCTGTTTTCAGGAACGATATTTCCTATAATTCCAGCTATCCTACACAAGAGATTATCACCTGTTTCAACACCGAAAATATCATTTACAAGTTTGAAATTCTTTACATCACTACATATTATATAGTATTCCTTGCCGATATTTTCCGAAAGTTCATGCCTTACATTTTCATAGAAACATTCCTTATTATATACACCCGTAAGCATATCATGAGTAGCACGATATTTTTCAGCAGTAAGCTTGTTTGTTTCTTTCGTGTGGTCGTGTATGATAAAGAAACACCCTAAATAATGTCTTGCATTATCAAAAATGCTCTTATACTGTATAGTATAATGATGCATTTCACCCTCCGAACGCCTTACAGTTTCCCATGAACACTCACTACATTCTGCCGGAACATTTTCTGTAATCATTTCCATTGCCTGTTGTTCGACAGCCTGCGGATTATTGTATGAGTCACAATAATTATTTGCATTTTTGTTTGAATGAACGTATTTTCCGTCAATATCTATACATATAATACCGTCCTGCATATTGGAAATGGTAAAGAAAAGAAGTTTTTCTGTAAGACCACCCGGCACATACCGGACAGAAAAATAATATATAGCAAAGACCATAAGTATATAAAAAAATAACGAATAGTCAAATCGGAAATTTAAGTTTATAAACGAAATATGAAAAAACAATACTGTACCTAATATCAACGATATTCCGGCATATTTCATCTTATAGACGGACGGTATAATAGCAGTTTTTCTGACAAGTGTAATAAATGAAATTATAATTGCCGTATAAATAAGCACAAGATGACATAGAAACAAAAATTTCCTGTCCGTGACCTGCCAGAACCCCCCGTACTTGTCCGGTGAAAATTTACAGTCATAGACAATACGGGTAAACGGATTACTTAACATAAATCCACAATCCACAAGGGAGGCTATGCCGATTATTTTCATCTCATGGACATTTTTTGAACATATTCCGGTGTATTTCCTGACATAATGTATAAGTGCCATGCTCATAGCGTCTACACAACAGTGATATATACCATAAAATATAAGTGCCGACTGTTTGGCGGGCATAAGTACAGCAGTGGCATTTACAGCCACAGCCGATATAACACATAGCATAAGACGGCGGATAGTCTTTTCAAGAGCGTCTTTTCGTGGCTTTGCTCTGCTGTAAAAAAAGCAGACGAAAATCAATATTGCCGCCAGATATAAAGTTGAAACATAAATCCATTTCATTCTATCACCTTTTGTATTTTATAATTAATTTATTATTTCGATTTGTATAGAATAAGCGAAAAAAAGCAGAATGACCTCACTTTATCTCATTATATCACAGAATTTTTATACAGTCAAGAAAAATGTAACTGATTAGTTTAAATATTCCAATGCATAATCTGTCAAAAATTTCTTGACAATCGGCGGAATATATATTATAATATAAGTTACCGGATTATTCCGGATATTATCAATAAAAGGAGCGGTTTTATCATGGCTGTGAAAAAAATGTCCCGTGAAAGCTACAACAAACTTGTTGATGAGCTTGATGACCTCAAAATAAATAAACGTAAAGAAGTTGCTGAAAGACTTAAAGTTGCACGTTCATACGGAGACCTTTCCGAAAACGCCGAATACGATGAGGCAAAAAATGAACAGGCTATCCTTGAGGCACAAATTGCTGAACTCCAGTACACTATCGATAATGCAGAAATCATTGATAACGCCTCCACCGACGAGGTTGGCATGAGTTCCAAAGTAACTATAAAGCGTCTTGATACCGGAAAGATAGAAACTTTTACTATAGTAGGTACTAACCATGCAAACGTCCGTGAGGGAAAAATTTCCGACGAATCACCTATCGGCAAGGCTGCTATGAAGAAAAAAGTCGGTGATGTCTTTATTGTTGAAGCACCAGCCGGTGAACTTCGTTTCGAGGTTGTTGAAATCTCTAAATAATTAATCACAGAAAGGACGTTCTAATTATGAGTGAAAATAATCAGTCTGTTCAGTCGACAGAAACTGAACAGGACATAAACATATTAAAGAAAGTAAGACTTGAAAAGCTTGCTGAACTCAAGAGCAACAACGCTGACCCGTTCACGATAACAAAGTATGATGTCACCGCAAAAGCCAGTGAATTAAAAGCTAAATTCGAGGCAGAGGAAGCACGCATCACCAGTGAGGCAGACGGTGACGAGGAAAAAATAAAGGCTGGTCTTGAAGAAATAAAGGCAGTTGATTTCCGTCTTGCCGGACGTATAATGAGCTGGCGTAATATGGGTAAGGCTAATTTCATTGATATTCGTGATGGTTCAGACAGAATACAGGTATATGTCCGTCAGAACGACATAGGCAAGGAAGAATTTAAAGAGTTCAAAAAGTGGGATATTGGTGATATTATTGGCGTTGAGGGTTTTGTTTTCCGTACTCGTATGGGTGAAATTTCCATACACGCACATAAGGTTACACTCCTTTCAAAGTCCCTTCTCCCCCTCCCTGAAAAGTGGCACGGTCTCAAAGACCAGGATATGAGATACAGACAGCGTTATGTTGATTTGATTGTAAATCCTGATGTTAAAGATACTTTCGTGAAGAGAAGTCAGATACTCCGTGAAGTCCGCAACTATCTTGATAATCTCGGCTATCTTGAAGTTGATACACCTGTACTCCATACCCTTGAAATAGGTGCAGCAGCAAGACCATTTGTTACTCACCATAACGCTCTTGATATTCCTATGTATCTCAGAATTGAAACAGAACTTTATTTAAAGCGTCTTATAGTAGGCGGTTTTGAAAGAGTATATGAAGTTGGACGTATTTTCCGTAATGAAGGTATGGACACATCACATAACCCTGAATTTACAACTATTGAAATGTATCAGGCTTACACCGACTACATCGGCATGATGGACTTAATCGAAAATATGTACCGCACTATTGCCGAAAATGTATGTGGTACATCAAAAATAACATATCAGGGTGTTGAAATCGATTTAGGCAAAAAGTGGGAACGTCTCACTATGATTGAGGCTGTAAAGAAGTACGCTGGTGTTGATTACAACGACTGGGCAGACGACGAATCAGCACGTGCCTGTGCTAAGGCAAAAGGCGTTGTAGTCGATGAGGGCGAAAACGCTACAAAGGGACACGTCCTTATTGCATTCTTTGATTCATTTGTTGAAGACAAGCTCATACAGCCGACTATAATTTATGACTATCCTGTAGAAAATTCACCTCTTGCAAAAAGAAAACCTACTGACCCAGCGTTCACAGAAAGATTTGAATATTTCATTTATTGTCGTGAAATGGGTAATGCATTTTCAGAACTCAATGACCCGATAGACCAAAAGGAACGTTTTGTAAAACAGGTTGAAGCTAAAAAGGCACAGGGTGCAAATGCGGAAGTTGATGAGGATTTTGTTACGGCTCTTGAATACGGTCTGCCACCAACAGGCGGACTTGGTTTCGGTCTTGACAGACTTGTTATGCTTCTTACAGACAGTGCATCTATAAGAGATGTACTTCTTTTCCCGACTATGAAACCCATTCCGGCTAACAGCGGACGTCCGGTAAAGGAAGACGAATAAAAAATAATAAAAAGACGGTAATTTTTCTGCCGTCTTTTTTATTGAAAAGGAGTGATTTTTTTTGGAAACTTTTAATAACATAGTTAAAAATATTGATGATTTTGTATGGGGTATTCCGCTTATCGTTCTTATAATAGGCTGTGGAATTATGCTGACCATACGTGTCGGATTTATACAGGTTCGGAAGTTAGGAACTGCTTTAAAATTCATGTTTATGGATGAGGAAAACGCCAGTGGTGAAGTATCAAGTTTTGCGGCATTGTGTACGGCTTTATCGGCTACCATAGGAACTGGAAATATCGTCGGAGTTGCAACGGCTATGAGTATAGGCGGAGCAGGAGCTTTATTCTGGATGGAAATTGCCGCATTTTTTGGCATGGCTACAAAGTATGCGGAGGGACTTCTTGCCGTAAAATACAGAACTACCGACAAACAAGGGGCTATAATCGGTGGACCTTTCTATTATATTGAAAACGGTCTGGGAAAAAAATGGAAATGGCTTGGCAAGATGTTTGCACTTTTCGGACTGCTTGCCGGTGTAATGGGTATAGGAACTATCACACAGATTAACGGAATTACTTCCGCCGCCAACGGTTTCTTTGACCCGAAATCTGAAAATACTTTAAATATTTTAGGAAACGAATATACTTATACAACAATTATCGCTGGACTTATTATAACAGTTCTTGTTGCACTCATAATAATAGGCGGAATAAAACGTATTGCCACAGTATCGGAAATAGTCGTGCCGTTGATGATTGTAATATATATATCATGCTGTCTGATAATAATTTTCGGTCATATAACTGAAATTCCGTCTGCTGTAGCGGAAATCATAAAAAGTGCATTTGGAATACGTTCTGTAGCCGGTGGTGCTGTCGGAATATCTGCTGTTATGCTCTCCATGCAGAAAGGCATTGCAAGAGGAATTTTTTCCAATGAAGCCGGTTTAGGCTCTGCACCTATTGCAGCAGCGGCAGCCCGTACTAAAGAACCTGTACGGCAAGCACTTGTTACCATGACCGGAACTTTTATAGATACTATAATTGTATGTACAATGACTGGTCTTGCAATAGTAATGGCTGGCAGTCATCATAAAGAGGGTCTTGAGGGTGTGGCAATAACTACAGATGCCTTTAAATACGGACTTCCATTCCCTGAAAAAGTATCAGCATTGCTTTTAATGCTTTGTCTGTCGTTCTTTGCGTTCACAACAATTTTAGGCTGGAACTACTATTCAGAAAGATGTCTATCATATCTTGTCGGCTCTAAGAAATCTACTATCAATATATATAGATGGATATATATAATTGCGGTCTTTGCTGGTCCTTATCTCACTGTTGAGGCTGTATGGAATATCGCTGATATTTTCAACGGTCTTATGGCACTGCCGAATATAGTGGCACTTATAGGACTATCCGGTGTAGTTGTCGCTGAAACAAAAGATTATCTCAAATTTACTGAAAAATGTTGAAAAAAGTCTTTTGCAGTGGTATAATTATATATATGTTTCAATAAGGAGTGATTTATTCTGTCAAAACAATTCTGGAAAGGCAGTGCATTACTTGCACCCGTACCGGCTACACTTGTAACGTGTGGTACTATAGAAAAACCTAATGTTTTTACTGTCGCATGGACGGGAATATGTTGTACCCGTCCGCCCATGACGTATATTTCCGTGAGACCGGAAAGATTTTCATATGATATAATAGAAAAATCCGGAGAGTTCGTCATAAATCTGACGACTTCCGCTATGGTTAAACAAACCGACTTATGTGGAGTGAAAAGCGGTCGCGATGTAAATAAATTTGAGTTATGCGGATTTCATGCCATGCCGTCACAGAAAATTTCTGTTCCACTGATAGAGGAATGTCCGGTGGCTCTTGAATGTCGTGTCGTTGAAGTTAAACCACTTGGCAGTCATACTATGTTTCTTGCGGAAATAGTCGGTATTGATGTTGACGAAAAATTCATTGACAGCAAAGGAAAACTTAATCTTCAGCAGTGCGGACTTACAGCATATGCACACGGGGAATATTTTACACTTGGCAGAAAATCAGGCGAATTTGGCTATTCTGTTCGGAAAAAGAAAAAACACCGGAAAAATTCAGCCTGATATATCTTCAATGAATTTCCGGAGTTCCTCATCTGATTCCATAACAATACCCTCCGAAATAATTTCACGGTCATAATCTGAAAGCAGATTCACATTATAATCAATGACCTTATAGGGCTTTTCACTTGTACCACGGAATACACCTATTTTTCCGTTGTATTCTCGGACAATGCATTCAGGCTGTGTTACCTCCGGAACGTTTACGGCAAATTTCGTCTGTATTCTTGTATTCCGGACACTTTGTGCAAGTGTACATATAACAAGAACTCCCGATACTGCCACAGCTGTAAATACAGTAAAAAAATTTTTCCGGTTTATGATATTTTTCATAAAAATCACTCCCTTTGCTGAATTTGTTGTAAATATTATCGGCACTTTTTGCTATATTATACAAATTAATGTTTTTTTTCAGAAAATACTTAACAACGGGAAAAAAATGTGGTATAATATAAAATATAGCTTAATTTTAATTAAACGTGTATAATAAATTTTTTATTTTAGAAAAAGGTTGTGATTTATATTAAAACAGTTGATTCTTTAGCTGAAATCAAGAATAATATGAAAGTTCTTGATAATTATCTTGTAAGCAGAAACGAAGATGAAGTCTCTTGGGCAAAGGAACGCATAAAACAAGGAACTTGCTTTATTGTTGTATCGCTTGAAGACGAATTTCATTTTTATCCAAGTAGGTTTATAGGATATGTGAATAATACAATGAGCAAGCATGATAGCAATGAGTGGAAAGACGGAAGAGAAACAAATTCTGCAATTTCAAATATTCTGGCTTTAAAGCCTGAATCAAACGACAAACTGGAGTGTCAATATAAAGATTATTGTGAATTACTCGGATTTAAAGCTAATAAATCGGGGGCTTTCGGAGTTAAGCGTAAATACTGGCTGTTGTCCGAATGATATAGCCTGTTGTTAAGTTAGGTAAAAACCTTGCTTAATTAGGAATATATAAATACCAGAAAGGAGTTTCACCGTTTATATACGGTAAAAAAACAAAATGAACAATATTAACACCACTGTTCAGCCAGTCGGCAGGAAAAAAAAGAAGAAAAAACAAAGTCTGCCAGTGAGAATTTTAAAGAAATTACTGGCTGTAATCTCCACTACTTTGCTGTCGCTGTTTCTTGTAATGGTAATTACCGGAACTATTGTGGCGACTGCACTTACTGTTTACGTCCTTGACTTTATGGACGATTCAACAAATGTAACACTTCAGGAGCTTGAATCCGGCAGTGATACTTACTTCTATGGCATTCAGAAAAACGACAAGGGAAAAGACGAAATTGTTATACTCAACAGAGTAAAAACCGACGTTCAGCGTATACCAGTTTCCATTGAAAGAATACCACAGCACGTCAGGGACGCTTTTGTCTATACGGAGGACGAGCGTTTCTATCTACATGAGGGCGTTGACTATAAGCGTACCCTTTCGGCGTTTATGAATATGTTCCTTCATTTCTATGACTCCAATCAGGGTGGTTCTACTATCACACAGCAGTTAATCAAGAACCTCACCGGTGACGACGAACAGTCACCACAGCGTAAAATCCGTGAAATTTTCAGTGCTATGCAACTTGAAAGAACTTACACGAAAGACGAAATATTAGAAGAATATCTTAATTATATCGGTTTCGGTGGTCCTATAAATGGCATACAGCTTGCATCTATAAGATATTTCGGAAAGAACGTCGATGAGATTACAGTTCCGGAGGCGGCTGTACTTGCGGCTATTCCTAAGTCACCACAATATTATGGACCATTTGTTGAAACGTATAACGAAAACAACAGGCTTATTGTTGACGGACGTTCAAATAACAAGGAGCGTCAGCGTTATGTTCTCTATCAGATGTACAAGAACGGTGCTATAACTTTTGACGAATATCAGAAATATTTAAGTACAAAGCTTGTTTATACCGATTCAGAAGAATATCTCCGTCTGCACCCTGAAGACAGAGCAGAAGAACTTGAACAGGAACAGACCGCTTATTCATGGGTGGTTGATGCCATGTACTATGAAGTAGCTGATTTCCTTATGAACGAATACAATATAGACCAGTCGGAAGCTATAAAGCGTATAAATAAGGGCGGTTATAAGATTTATTCAACTGTTGATGATACCATGCAGAAATATGTTGAAGAAAAATTCCTTGAGTTAGGCAACCTTGTTAATGTTGACAGTGTACGTCGATGGGCTGATATTGACGGTGACGGTGAGGCAGAAGAATATTTACCGCACGTTGCTTTTGTGGCACTCAACTATGACGGCTCTGTAAAGGCTCTTGCTGGTGACTGGGGTGAAAAAACCACATCACTTTCAACAAGTTATGCAGTTCAGGAAAAAAGACAGGTCGGCTCTACAATGAAGCCTGTCGCATCATATGCCCTTGCACTTGAAAATGACATAATTCACTGGGGTTCTACTTTCCGTGATGAGCCTATAATGTACAACAACGGCAAGCCGTGGCCTACTAACTACGGAAATACTCTCTCTTATGCAACACACAGTGTTTATTACTTCTTACAGCAGTCATTCAATACAGTTCCGGCACAGCTTGTTGAGTCCATGACACCGGAGGCAGTATGGGAGTTCTGTACAAAAAATCTTGGTATGGACTTGGCAGAAGAAGATAAGGAAATAGCACCGCTTGCACTTGGTGCGTTGACATACGGTATTACTCTTGAAGACCTTGTAAATGCTTATATTCCTTACGGAAATAAGGGCGTTTTCAATGACGCACATATTGTTACAAGAATTGAAGACAGCACACAGCAAGTTATCTATGAAAATGACGGCAATGCACGTTATGCAGTAAGCGACGAAACAGCATGGGTTATGAACAGACTTTTAAAGAACGTTGTTGAAAACGGTACAGGTACAGCTGCCAAGCTTAGTAATAAGGTTGTTGTCGGCAAGACCGGTACAACTGATAACTGGTATGATGAGGCTTTTGTAGGTCTTACAAGAGACTTTGTAGCCGGAATAACAGTCGGTTATAAATATAATAATACTCAGCTTTGCTTGCCGTCAAACTTTAAGTCGGCACAGGTATGGCAGAATATCATAGGCGAATATGCAAATACAATGTTTACCGATACACCGGCGGACTTTGACCCTGTAGAGTCAGTTTATGAAGCTCCTATGTGTTCCGCAAGCGGAATGATAGCCGGTACTTACTGCGGTAAGGGTATAACGGGTTACTGGAAATCCACTAATGCACCTGTATGTACAGGCTCACATTCCGGCACACTTTCCAACCCATCAAGCAATAAATCTACAAATAACAATACTACCAGCAACTCATATGGAAGTAACTATATAAGTCCAAGTACAAATAATAATACATCAAGCAATAATTACAGCAGTAATAATAATTACAGTTACGATAACAGCTACAATAACAATTACAGCTATGACAACAGCTACAGCAATAATACATGGGATTCCGGTACGGGTAGCGACTATTCCAGTGGCGGTACATGGGATTATGGTACAGGTGGTGACTATTCCAGTG
>CAMWQI010000041.1 GCA_947176345.1 uncultured Ruminococcus sp. | reverse complement strand
GCTATAATCAGAAAAATGATTATACCATTTTTTATTGGTGGTGAAAATATGGAGATAAACTACATAATTGAAATCTTACTTACAGCCGGAATCAGCGTTATTACGTTCTTTCTGAAGCGTACAATCGACGAATTAGATAATTGTAAAAGAAATATCGCACAAATCAAGGAAGACTACATCACAAAAGAAGATTTTTTTCGTGAACAGAATGAAAACCGGCGGAAACTCGACCGGATAATGGATATTTTACTTGAAGTCAAAGGGGAAATCGGAAATGGATAAAGAAACTTTAAACCGCAGAATTTCAGCAGGAAATTTCGTTGAAAACAACGGTTCAGTATTAAGAACTGTAAATCTTTTGAAAACTAAGTATAACAAGCTAAAAAGTATTCAGTATGCATTGAATAATATCGACCGGAATGAAATTTCAAACAGCATAAATTACCTGTATGAAGCCGGATATTTACATTTAAGACACGCAGAAAGTAAACAGCCGTCAAGCCTTGCGGACGACGATTTTGACGTTTTGGAGAGCAAGCTGACCGCCAAAGGAATACAGCTTCTTGCCGGAGTGATTCAGGACGAATGTGTTGAAGTATGAAAAAGAAAAATCGCAAACATTCGATAATTGATGGTCTGCCGTCAGACCTCCGTGAAGCCGTCGATGAGATGATAAAGACCAATTTCACGTATCATGAAATTGTTGAGTATATCCGGAAAAACGGCATTGAAATTTCGATAAGTTCCGTACAGCGTTATGCATCAAATCTTAATGCAACGCTTGAATCGCTCAGGCTTGCACAGGAGAATTTCAGGGCGGTCATGGAAGAAACTGAAAAATACAAAAATCTTGATGTCACCGACGGAATTTTAAGACTTCTCAGCAATCAGGTATTTCAGGCGATAAACAATCTGCCCGAAGAACAGGCACAGGAAATCGAATTTGAAACGCTGATGAAGAACGCCGTCGCTCTGACACGTGCGGTCGCTTACAAGAAGAAAATTGACATTGACAGTCAGAGCGTTCTTGAAAATGGTGCGGAACAGTTCCAGTCGCTGATTTTTGAGGCAATGTCGGAAGAACGTCCGGAACTCTACAGAGAAGTGAAAAAATTCCTCAAGGAGAAGCAGTCATGAAAATGTACGTTTTGCAGGTGAAATACAACAAGGAAAATCAGGTAAAAAACCGGCTTGAAAAAATGGGATTTTCTGCATTTAATCCGACTGAAGAAATCATTATCCGGAGCAATGGAAAATGGAAGTCACAGATAAAACTAATTTTTCCACAGTATGTTTTTGTTGAATGCGAAATGACTTCTGAAAATTATCGCAGGATAAAATCAGTTCCGAAAGTACTCCGTTTTCTTGGTGATGAAAATCCTGAACCGCTTCCGGCGGACGAAAGAGAATATATCATGATTTTAAATAATAATGGTGAAATTGTCAGGGCATCGGAAATTGAAGTCTCCGGAGACGGTACTAAAAAAGTCGTTTCGGGAATGCTGAAAAAGTATGAAGATAAAATTATTTTTATAAATCCAAGACAGCGTCGTGCCGGAATTAAACTTGAACTTTGCGGAAAAAAACACTTTCTGATGCTTCCGGTGGTTGAAAAAAACAGTGTGTGAACATCTTTACGGTTGATTCGTCCCGACTGATGACGCACATGAGAATATTTTAAAAACGGATTTTTAAGTCGCTAAAATCCGAATGGCAACGCACATCCAAAAAATAAGCGTTTAAATGCAACAAGAATATGTTTAAAATCGTTTAAAAAATTCAGGTGGTTAAATTATACCACCAAAAATATGAGGGCAAAAATGGGGCTTACAGAGCCTTATTTTTACGCCCGAAAGGAGATGACGGAAATAAGTATCAAAAAACAAAGTATAAAATCGCTTTCCGACGGAATTTCAAATTTTGAAAACAATAAAAATATTCTGAAAAACTCCGTTTTTTCGGACTTTAAACAGTTTTTAAAATTTTATTTGAATATTTCTGAACCGACAAAAAGAAAAAAATTAGCGGAAGAGTTCCGGAAACGTCATCTTGAACTGTATGAATTTCTGAAAGAAAATCAGGAACTTGTTTCAGCAGAAACAGAAATTTCAAAAATCGTAAACGCTGTTTTATCCGGTGATACGACAAGTTCTGAAGATAAACAGCTTACGAATCTTTTTGAAATAATCGAAAGAGGTGTCTGGAAATGATGTATGAAAAATTATCGCCGAAACAGCTTCAGTCAATGTTGTGGTGGTCACAACCTGACACCAAAAATTATGACGCTGTCGTGTGTGATGGCTCGGTTCGTTCCGGAAAAACTATGTCAATGACAGTCGGTTTTGTGCTGTGGAGCATGAAAAATTTTAACGGTGAAAATTTTGCTTTCTGCGGAAAAACCATTGATTCGCTGAAAAGAAATGTCATAACTCCGATGCAGAAATGGCTTGAAGGTGTAGTCAAAATAAAAGTCAATTTAAGCCGGAATTTCCTTGATATTTCAATGTGCGGACACACAAACAGATACTACTTTTTCGGCGGAAAAGATGAATCAAGCTATCAGCTGATTCAGGGTATAACACTTGCCGGTGTACTGCTTGACGAGGTAGCATTGATGCCGAAATCTTTCGTGGAACAGGCACTTGCGAGATGTTCTGTGACGGGTTCAAAACTGTGGTTCAACTGCAACCCTGAATCGTCGGAACATTGGTTTTTCAAAGAATGGGTTGACGAAAATTCCGAAAAAACCAGTAATAAAAATCGTCTTCATATGCACTTCACAATGGATGACAATTTTTCCCTGTCTGACGAAGTGAAACAGCGTTACGAGAGAATGTATTCCGGAGTTTTTTACGACCGATACATTAAAGGCTTGTGGGTGCTTGCGGAAGGTCTGATTTATCCGATGTTTGACAAAAGCCGTCATATTGTCGAAAACTACACTCCGACGACTAACGCCGTTTATTACATTTCGTGCGATTACGGCACTCTGAATCCGTGTTCAATGGGACTGTGGGCAGTCGAAAAAAACAAGGCTGTCCGTCTGAAAGAATATTATTATGACGGTCGTAATAAAAAAATTCAGAAGACCGACGAGGAATACTATTCAGCACTTGAAAAACTCGCCGAAGGTTTCGATGTCCGTCATGTGATTATTGACCCCTCTGCCGCAAGCTTTATCACGACCATAAAAAAACACGGAAAATTCAGCGTAAGAAAGGCAAGAAATGATGTTCTGAACGGTATTCGCACAACCATGACTTTACTTGACAATGACCGGCTTTTTTTCTGCGAAAACTGCAAAGATACAATCCGTGAATTTGCTTTGTACCGGTGGGACGAAAAGTCCGGAAAAGATGCTGTAATCAAGGAAAATGACCACGCTATGGACGACATCCGCTATTTCTGCTACACCGTTTTACGACGGATTTTTCTGCATGAGGAGGGATAATTTTTGAATTTTTTCAGCCTGTTGAAATCAGCAATAAATAAATTTTTCGGCAAAAATGAAACGGTTGTTTCACACGAAATGCAGACCCAGAGCGAATTATGGCACGACATCTACACAAATAACGGAATATGGCTGAAAAATGACGTTATTTCACTCCGGCTTCCGACTGCTATTACATCGGAACTATCACGGCTTGTTTTCACGGAAAGCGAAATCACAACCGACGAAAAAAGTCCGTATAAAGCCATAATTGACGATTTCACAAGCCGTCTTGACGACGAATTTGAAACGGCGTTAGCATTCGGCGGAATGATGTTCAAGCCGTATTTGTCGCATGGAAAAATTTTCATTGACATGATTCGTGCGGACTGTTTTGCACCGGTTGCGTTCGTCGGGAAAACAATGACATCGGCAATTTTTATCAGCAAGAAAACTGTCGGAAACGCCTGTTTTACGCTGATTGAGTACCACGATTTCAACGCCGAAAACCGCGCTCATACGATAAAAAATAAAGTCTGTAAAAGTCTGAACAGCGAAATTATAGGATGGGAATGTAGTTTCAGTGAAGTTCCGGAATGGTCAGGGCTTGTTGCAGAAATAACTTTCACAAACGTCGAAAAACCGCTGTTTTCTTACTTTCGTGTACCGTCTGCAAATGATATTGACCTCGATTCACCACTGGGTGTGTCAGTCTATGCAAGGGCGGTTGACCTTATCCGTCAAGCTGATGAGCAATGGGCAAGGATTGAGTGGGAGTACGAATCCAAGGAAACTGCCCTTGATGTTGGTATGGATATGATTAAGGAAAATGCCCTGCCCAAGCGTAAAAAACGAATTTACAGAAAATACGACGTTGACAATCTGGACGGAAATTTCTATAACATATTTTCGCCGGAAATACGTGACACCGCCCAATTTAACTACTTCAACCGCATTTTGCAGAGAATCGAGTTCAACTGCGGACTTGCTTACGGAACGCTTTCCGACCCACAGACAGTCGAAAAAACAGCCGAGGAAATCAGGACTTCAAAACAGCGTTCTTACACACAAGTATCGGCAATTCAGCGGAATCTTGAAACGGCAATAAATGATTTGTTCTATGCCGTCTCAGTGTATGCGAAAATAGGCGGTATATCGTCGGAAAATGCGGAAATTACCTGTACATGGGGTGACAGCGTTCTCGAAGATACCGACAAGGAATTTCAACGGCGTTTGCAGATGGTAAATTCCGGAATCCTCACAAAAGAAAAATTTATCTCATGGTATTTTCACTGTGACGAAAATCAGGCAAGTAATTATATTCCGCAAGCTGATGCACTTTTCGGAGGTATTTAAATGCTGTCGCCGGAATATTACGAGGGCTGTGCAGATGATGTTATCCGGCTTTATGAACAGCTTGAAGATGACATAATTTCGGACGTTATCCGCCGGATTATGAAGTCCGGAAAGGTCACCGCTACTGCACGCCACCGGATTGAACAGCTTCAGGAAGCCGGAATTTTATATGATGATATTCTGCAAAAAATAGCCGGTCAGACCGATGCGACTACTCAGCACGTCAGGGCATTGTTCGAGGACGCAGGTGTTGAAACAGTCCGTTTTGACAACAGAATTTATCGTGAAAACGGTCTTACTCAGGTTGATATTCGACAGTCACCGGCAATGCGTCGGATACTGGAAGCCGGTTACAGAAAAACTCTCGGCGACATGAAAAACCTGACTTTAACAACTGCAAACACTTCACAGACGGCTTACATAAATGCCTGTAATCAGGCGTATATGCAGATTACAAGCGGTGCGTTTTCGTATCAGGAGGCAATTAGACAGGCGGTTCAGAGGACGGCGCAGGACGGTGTGAAAGTGCTTTATCCGTCCGGACACACAGAACGTATCGACGTTGCAGTAAGACGTGCGGTTCTGACTGGTGTGGGGCAAACGTGCCGTGAAATAGGTATGATGAATGCCGAAGAATGTGGTTGTGATTTGATGGAAATTACGGCACATTCTGGTGCAAGACCTGACCACGCATCATGGCAGGGAAAAATTGTGTCGTTGTCCGGACGGAAAGGTTATTTGTCAAAATCTGACATCGGTTACGGTACGGGCAACGGTTTCGGTGGTTGGAATTGCCGTCATGACTGGTATCCGTTTTTTGAGGGTTACTCCAAACGAAATTATTCCGCAAAAGACCTCAAAAAACTCGACGAGAAAAACATTGAGTATAATGGAAAACTTTACAGCCAGTACGAAATTTCGCAAATTCAGCGACGTTATGAACGTGAAATACGCTCCGCAAAACGTGAACAGGTTGCTTTTAAGGTTGCTGTTGAAGAAGCCGATGACCCTGAACTCCAACAGGTCATGCAGGGCAGCCTGAATTATGCAAATGATGTTGTCAAAAATAAACAGGCAAAAATGCGTGATTTTATCCTTCAGACTCGACAAAATCGTGATTATTTCAGGGAGCAGAATTATCCAAAAGAGAAATTAAAAAGTAATTTGGATAATGATGATGGAATACTTGATAAAATTAAAAATATTTTCAAAAAAACATCATTGACTTCTGTTGAAAATAATGATATAATTGATATTGATAAAGAGTTATCATTTAAGAAAATTAAAGGAAAACATACTCAAAAATCTGATTTAAAGAATACAAATCCTAATCATTCTCGTGAATCTGAAGAATATAGCAAAAACTGTCAGCGTTGTGTTAATGCTTATGAAGCAAGAAGACGTGGTTATGATGTTGAAGCTTTGCCACGTATTCTTGATGGTAGTGATAGACTTCCATATATGGCAGATAAGGAAAATGGTTGGACAGCAGTTTATAAAAATCCGGAATTAATATCTTGTGCTGCCGATGAACAGCAGGAAATGATTGAGAATGTTAATAATACTATAAAATCATTTGGCGAAAATTCAAGAGCAATTGTAAGAGTTCAATGGAAGAAACGTGGCGGTCACGTTTTTATAGCTGAAACAATAGATGGTAAAACAAAATTTATTGACCCTCAGACTAATAAAAAGAATGTTTCAAGATATTTAAAAATAGCTAAACCTGAATCTACTTTTGTTATGAGAATAGACAATTTGGAATTTACTGATAAGATTTTTGAATGTTGTAAGGAGTCAGAATATGATTGATTTATATAAAGCTATTGAAATGTTTCATGATAATGTAAAAGGTGTACGTATAGGTGCTATTGTAGATGTAGGTCATTCATTTATTTTTTGGGAATCAGATGAAAATGATGAATTTTCTGAAACTTCCGCTACTGCAATAAATAAAACTACTGGTAAAGTGACGGCATATTTTGAACCTGACCATTGGGACGAACTTGATAAAGCTATTGAAATAGAAATACCTAAAGGATATTCATAAAATTAAAATACTTTTAAAACGCTCTTTAAAGGGCGTTTAAATTATGCTTAAACAACGATAAAAAAAGACCATAAGGTCTCATTTTATAAACGTGAAATCCTCTCTGCAAAGCGTGAACAGGTAGCTTTTAAAGTTGCTGTCGAGGAAGCCGATGACCCTGAACTTCAACAAATTATGCATGACAGTCTGAATTATGCAAACTCACTCGTCAGAGACCGACAGAAAAAAATGCGTGATTTTATCCTACAAATCGGTCAGGATAGAGACTATTTCAGGGAGCAGAATTATCCGAAAGAAAATACCCGAAAAGACTTGACTTCCAATAAAACAAGAGATATAATTAATACAGATGAAAGTCCAATTTCAGAATTAAAGGATATTTTAAAATTTAAAAAGCGACTGCACTCAGATAAAAAAATGGAAAAATCATATAGGAAAGCTATTGGAAAAAGGTTTTCAAATGGTTCTGAAATTGCCAAAAAGGTATTCAACAAATTTATACCACCAGATTCAGTTGTAGATTCTAATTATAATGGCACAGCACACTATAATAGAAATGATAAAAAAATATATATGAATTATTCAAAGGATTTATTATCTTTAAAGGGAACAGGTGTTACATGGTTTCATGAACATGGACATATGATAGATGATTTAGCAGGAAAAGTTTCAACAAATGAAGATTTTCATATGTCGCTTTTAATGGATTATTTGGAATATGTGAAAAATTATAAACGTTCTAATAATTTTACGAGTATTCTTGATGCTCAAGAAGCAATAGGTAAAGATTTGAAAAAATCTGTTAAATCACAGAATGCAGTTTCCGATATTATGGAAGGACTTTCAAATGGTAAAATAAAAGGTTGTGCAGGACATATGGCGAACAAACCACATTATTGGAAAAACAGTAATATGATTTATTCTGAAACTTTTGCTCATATGTTTGAGGCACAATTTGATAAAGTGCGATATAAGGAAATGCAAAAATATTTTCCAAATGCACTTAAAAAGTTTGAAGAATTATTAGAGGGTATAAGTAATGACGAATGAATGTATAGAAATAAGCAGAAAATTTCATCATAAATTTAAATACTTTCCTGAATTTCCAGATGATGTTATAATGGAAGAGCCATTAGCTTGCAAAGAATTTTGTGAATTGTTATCACATTGTATTGAAACTGGAATAGACGAAACAATTGAGAAATATGGAACAGAACCACCAACAAGTTTTGAATTTCCTGATATTTTTATTGATTATTATGACCATTAAGTACTTTTAAAACGCTCTTTAAAGGGCGTTTAAATTATGCTTAAACAACGATAAAAAAAGACCATAAGGTCTTATTTTTATACTAATTTTTAAGAAAAGGAGAAATTAGCAATGGCAGAAGAAATCAACGCACCTGAAAGCAATCAGGCAGAAAGCACGCCGGAAAATCCACCGGAGCAAGCTGTGAAAACCTACTCGGAGCAGGAGTACAACGACCTGAAATCCCAGCTTGATACAGCCAAAAATAACGCTGTGGACTACAAGCAGAAGTGGGAGCAGTCCGAAAATGACCGCAAGGCTTTTGAACATCGCACCAAAGTCGGCGGTTATGTGAAGTCTCTCGGTCTGAAAGATGACATCTACGAAAAGCATGTCACTGACCTGATACTTGAAAAAGGTTTGAAATTCGACGGTGACAAGCTCATTGATGACGATAACGTTGTGAACGACTTTAAGGCAAAATACCCGAACGCTTTCAAATCCGCACAGCCTGTACCGGAATTTTCGGTAAGCACAACAGGTCAGAATGGTGTGAAAGATGATGATGCTTTTATTCGTAAAGTCATGGGTCTGAAGTAAGGAGGAATTTTTATGGCAAATTCAATCGCACTGGTTAAAAAATACGTCGACAAGCTCGACGACGTTTACAAACTTGCAAGTTTGACAGATGTTCTTGAAAGTGATGCATCAACAGTTCGTCAAGGTAAGAACACAAATGAAATTCTTATCCCGAAAATCGATATGGATGGTCTTGCAGATTACAGCCGTTCCGGTGGTTACGTCGAGGGTGACGACAAACTTACATGGGAAACGGTCAAATTTGATTATGACCGTGGCAGAAGTTTTTCCGTGGACGCTATGGACAACGAAGAAACTATAGGAATTTCATTCGGAATGCTGTCATCACGCTTTGTGCGTGACAAGGTTGTTCCTGAAATGGACGCTTACCGTTTTGCAGAATACGCCGGAAAATCGGGAATTACAGTAAAGTCTGAAAATCTTTCGGACGGTTCAGCCGTGTGCAATGCAATCACGACGGCAAACAACGTCCTTGATGAAGCCGAAGTCGACGTTGAAAACCGCATTTTATTCATAACTCCGTCGCTCCATAACGTCATAGTTGCCCTTGATACGTACAAATCAAAGGCTATGCTTGAGGGCTTTTCAGCAGTTGTGAAAGTGCCACAGACACGTTTTTATACAGCGATTAGCCTTCTTGACGGCAAGACTTCCGGTGAAGAAATCGGCGGATATAAAAAGGCAACGGCAGGAAAAAACATCAACTTCATGATTATTCAGAAGTCCGCTGTATTACAGTTTACAAAACATATTGTAAACAAGATAATTCCTCCGGAAGATAATCAGTCTGCTGATGCGTGGAAATTTTTCTACCGTGCTTACGGTCTGACAGATGTTTATGAAAATAAGGTCAAAGGAATTTACTGCTCACATTCAACAACATAAGGGGGATTTTTATGAGAACTGTCGGACTTGAAATTCCGGAAAGAAAGCCGGTTAAAAAATGAATGTCTATGCTGACGAAAAATTCTATAAAAAGGCGTATTTATGCGGAAAAAATGCTGTAATAACATCAGATTATGAGTATTTTTTTCGTGAAGCAAGTCTGTTAATTGACCGTCACACATTCGGGAATATTGACCCTGAAAATATTCAGCAAGTCGTAAAAATGTGCTGTTGTGAATTGGCGGAAAATCTGTTTTCGGAAAGCAAGTCACAGACGGAAAACGTCGGAATACAGAGCGAATCCGTCGGTGGCTGGAGTCGGAATTATACCAGTAAAAGCGAAATTCTGACACATTTCAGGTCGGAACAGAAACGCATAATTTACAAGTGGCTTGCTGATACCGGTCTGCTTTACAGAGGTGTGAAATAATGCTTGTAAACGCCGATATTACGCTGTTTGAAAAGGAAAATTACACTCCGCATTTTATTCCGGACGTGTATTTCAGCGACGGAAGAGGTCAGACGGTCACAAAAAACGGCGTGCAGATTTCTGATAATATTGTGATTTACATTTATTCAGATGATTATTTGCCGAAATCTGGCGATATAATCGTAAAAAACAGGTGTGAATTTTCATTTGACGACACCAGTCAAAAAAGTGCATCTGAAAGTATGAAACGATTCAGGGAAGAATTTCCGGATTTTGTGGTCGTGAAAAATGTGAATAATTACTGGTTCGGAGGGCTTCCGCATATTGAGGTCACAGCGAGGTGATTGACTTATGTCGAATATACAACAGCCGTCAAATTTTCAATCAGATGGCATGAATCTTACATGGAACAGAAATTTCAGTCGTGAAAGTAATGCGAAATTCAGCGATATTCAGAAGTATGTTGACAGCGAATGTATAAGACTTATGGCACAGTACACGCCCATGCAGACCGGTATGCTACAACGCAATGCAATCACGAGTATTCGCATAGGTTCGGGAAAAATCACCTATAATTCGCCGTATGCACGTTATCAGTATTACGGCAGACTTATGGTTTCAAGCGTGACCGGTTCGGCGTGGGCAAGGTACGGCGAGAGCAAAGTTCTTACTGGAAAAGACCTGAATTACAGCAAAAATCAGCACCCGAAAGCACAGAAATTATGGTTTGAGACTATGAAAACCAATCACAAAGAGCAGATTTTAAGAGGTGCGGCGGCAATTGCGAGGAGGCGTTAAAACTCTGAATATAATTGAAAAAATTCGTGATATTTTGCAGAATTTCCCGAAAATTTCAGAAGTCTGCAACACAATACACGTCGATTTCACAGACCCTGAACCGACTTCATATGGGCTTTCATCGGTCGGTGACAGCCTTGTAAAATCGGATATTTTAGGAAATCAGACACGTCAGCACAATTTTTTTCTATACTCGACTTTTTCGAGCATCAACGATTATGAACGTCTCGAAAACAGCAGTACATTGCTTGAACTCACACAATGGCTTGAAAGTCAGACCGACGAAAAAATTATAAAAATCGTAGCTGAAAACGGTCAGCTTTTTACCATTCCACAAGGAAATGAACTCGACGGCTGGCAGTATCAGCTACAAATAGTGGTACAGTACAAACTTTAAAAGGAGGCTATTTTATGGCAAAAATTGAGAGAAAACTTCTTGCACATTTCCTAAACGCAACTCCCACAAAAGACAATGCATCATATTATCGACTCGGCAAGGATTTGGAGGAATACAACGTTGAACTTTCTGCCGAAAGTGAGACGAAAAAGAACATTCTGGGCGAAGTTTCAACGGTTATCAGCTCTTACGAGGCTACCGGAAGCGTTGAGCCTTACTATGCCGACAAAAACGACGAAATATACGCATTTTTGCAGGATATTATCGACAACAGAAAGGTTCTCGACGACCTGAAAACAGATACTGTCGAGGTGCATTTATGGGAATCCGCAAAGAGCGAAAACGGCGAAGAATCGACTGTTTTTGTAGCTTACAAGGAAACAGCCGTAATTGAAATAACGTCATATGGTGGCGACATAAACGGCTATCAGATTCCCTTTACTGTTCACTATCAGGGCGACAGAATCAAAGGAAAGTTCGATATATCGACGAAAACTTTCACACCGGAAGTATAAGGGGGATTTTTTATGCAGTCACTTAATTTTGATGACGGTCTGAAACATCTTGCAATAAACGGCGACGAAAACCGTGTAATCGTCGTAAATGCGACAGATGTCGGAATTGTAAAAAGATATAAGGAAAAACTTCCGGAGATTGAAAAACTTTCAGCAGAAACAGACGATTCCGAAGAAATGGCAAACACTCTTGACAAAAAAATCCGTGAATTTGTGGATTATATAATCGGTTCGCCGATTTCTGAAACGGTTTTCGGTAAGACAAACTGTCTGAGTATGGCAGGCGGTCAGACGATTTTTGAAAACTTCCTGACCGCTTACATGGAGTACATGAAGCCCGAAATCAAGGCGGAATATGAACATTCAAAAAAGCGTGTTGAAAAATATACAGCACAGTTACCGAAATGATTGGCACACTTCCGAAAAGCCTTGAAATCGGAGAAAAACAGTACAGCATAAGAAGCGATTTTCGGGTTGCTCTCCTGATTTTCGAGGCTTTTAATGATGCGGATTTAAGCGATTCAGAAAAAGCAGAAGTCTGTCTGAAATGCCTTTATAAAGAAATTCCGCCGGATATTGAAACGGCATACAGACAGGCGATATGGTTTCTTGACGGCGGAAATATCCCGAAATCCCGCCAAAATCACAAAAAGGTTTTCGACTGGAAACAGGACGAAAGCCTTATTTTTCCGGCGGTCAATAAGTCGGCTGGTTTTGAAACACGTTCGGCGGAATACATTCACTGGTGGACTTTTTTAGGATATTTCAGCGAAATTGGCGAAGGACTGTTTTCACAGGTCGTCAATATCCGCACTAAAAAATCCAAAGGCAAAAAACTCGAAAAATGGGAGCGTGAGTTTTACGCTGAACACAAAGAAATGATTGACCTGAAACGTGCTGTTTCCGGCGAAGAACAGGCAGAAATTGACCGTCTTAATGCATTACTGGGAGGTGGTTAAATGGGTTTTGACGGAAGTCTGAATTTCGATACAAATGTAAATACAAAAGGTTTTTCAAAAGGAATTGACGGAATAAAAAGCAAATTAAACGACGTAAAATCGGCGTTTTCAGAGTTCAGTACGGTAATCACAGCGACATTTTCCACCGCTGCGATTGTAGGATTCGGAAAAAGTATGATTGAATCTGCTGCTGAAATCAATGCTTCAAATTCGCAAATGGAACAGACTTTCGGAAGTCTTTACAGCTCCGCCGATGAAACGATGCGACGTGTTGCGGAAACAAGCGGAATCGTCCAGTCAAGACTTCAGGGTGTGGGTACGTCGATTTATGCGTTTGCAAAAACTTCCGGAATGGACAGTACCACCGCTCTGAATATGATGGAAGAGGCGTTACAGGTAACGGCGGACAGTGCGGCGTATTATGACCGTTCGCTCGAAGAAACAAGTGAAAGTCTGCAATCTTTTCTGAAAGGAAATTTTGAAAATGATGCAGCACTCGGACTTTCATGCACGGAAACTACCCGAAATGCCGCCGCAAACAAACTTTATGGAAAGTCGTTTCAGAATCTTTCCGAATCACAGAAACAGCTGACTTTGTTGCAAATGGTAAAGGACGCAAATGCACTTTCCGGAGCTTTAGGACAGGCATCACGTGAGGCGGACGGCTGGGAAAACGTCATCGGAAACCTGAAAGAAGCATGGAAGCAGTTCATGGCGGTTATCGGTCAGCCAGTTCTCAACGTTGCAGTTTCAGCGGTCAAACAGCTTACTGACGCTCTGACTTTCCTTACGGAAAAAGCACGTTCAGTTTTGGGCGTACTTTCGGAACTTTTCGACTGGGAAACCGACGATTCAGAGGAAGTTTCCGTGAATATTTCGGAAAGTGTCAGCGAACAGAACAAACTCACAGAAGCTGTCGAGGAAACTACTGAAATTCAGAAAAAAAGCCTTGCTGGATTCGACGAAATAAACACGCTTTCGGAAAAAACAACGAAAAACACCGAAAAACCGGCAAATGAAAGTGAAGAAGTTCCCGTCATACCGACAATCGTTACCAATGATTCAGAAACGAAAAAGAAAATTGATGAGTTTTACGAAAAAATTCAAAAACTTATTCGACCGATTCAGCTTGCATGGGAAGAAAATTCACCGGAACTTATAGAAAATTTCCGGACGGCTTGCGAAAATATCAAGGGACTTGCTAAAAGTGTTGTGGAAAGTTTCGAGGAAGTCTGGACGAACGGTTCAGGAGAGCGATATATCGGCAATATTATCACTTTATTTTCCGATGTTTTCGGGATTATCGGTGACATTGCTGGTGCATTGAAGAGTGCGTGGGAAGACGATGGCAGGGATACGGATTTCATTCAGTCGTATTTTGACCGCTGGAATGCTCTTTTTGAACTGATTCACGCCATAAATAAGGCTTTCCGTGAAGCCTGGAACGACGGTACGGGCGAAGAAATATGCGGAAATATTTTTGAAATAATTACAAATATTAACAATATTGTTTCAAATCTTCGTCAGCGTTTTACTGAAGCATGGAACGAAAACGGTACAGGAGTGCGGATTTTCAAGGCAATTCTCGGAATAATAAATATCATTCTTGGGATTATAAACAAACTGACGGAAAAAACTTCTGAATGGGCGAAAACACTTGATTTTTCGCCGTTTCTTGAATCCGTGGCAGATTTTTTTGAATCACTTGAACCGCTTGTAAAAAATGTTGGTGATATTTTTTCGGGAATCTATGAAAAAATTCTTTTACCAATCGGAAAGTGGACGATTGAAAAAGCTGTTCCGGCATCAATTGACCTGTTTTCCGGAGCAATTGAACTTCTTAATTCAGTTATAGAAGTTTTCAAACCATTCGGGAAATGGCTCTATGACAACTTTCTGAAGCCTGTCGGTGAGTGGACGGGTGGAGTAATAGTTTCCGTAATAAAGAGCTTTGCAGACGCATTGAAAGGCATTTCCGACTGGATTTCAAAACACAAGACACTTGTTCAGAATTTCCTGATTATAATAGGGTCAATCGGCACGGCACTGGCGATTTCAGGAGTTATTATTAAAGTAGTGGACGCATTTAAGAAAATGGGCGGAATCATAACGATTATTACCAATCTGTTCGGAGGATTATCCGGAATATTTTCCGGAGTTTGGGCGTTTTTGACAAATCCAATAACGCTTGTATGCCTTGCAATCGGAGCAGTTATCGCCGTTGGCGTTCTGCTGATGAAGCATTGGGATGAAGTAAAGGCTGTTGCGGTCGGCGTGTGGGAAAGTATTCAGGAAACACTTTACGATTTTTTTGAAGCGTGGGAAATTGGTTGGAATATAATTGTTGAATTTATGTCTATGGTCTGGGACAGCATAACCCGATTTTTCACTGAAGCATGGAAAAATATCGTCAGTATTTTTCAGAATATCGGCGGTTGGTTTTCTGACAGGTGGAGTGATATTGTTAATATTTTTTCAATTGTCGGTGAGTGGTTTGGCGAAAAATTCAGTCTGGCATGGAACAGTATCACCGGAATTTTCGGAAGTATTGGTAGTTGGTTCTTTGAACGCTGGAATGATATTGTTAATATTTTTTCTGTTGTTGGTGACTGGTTCGAGGAAAAATTTAGTCAAGCGTGGAACGGTATCACCGGAATTTTCGGAAGTATTGGTAGTTGGTTCTTTGAACGCTGGAATGA
>CAMWQI010000040.1 GCA_947176345.1 uncultured Ruminococcus sp. | reverse complement strand
TTGCGGATTTAAGTAAATAGTAAAACGAAATGTGTACTTGATAAATATAGGAGGATTGATTATGCTCTGTGAGAGATGCCGAAATGAACTCAGCCCTAATGCAGAAGTCTGTCTGAAATGCGGAACACCTGTGTCACGGAATGTCGCCGGATTTGAAAATACTGTAGAAATAAAACGTGCTTTGAAATCAATGATGACTGAACATGGGCAGGATATTGTAAAAGACTCAAATAAATTCATTTCACTGTTGAGGGACTATATACCGGAATATGAAAAAGAATGCCGTCTGTTAAGAAATATGCTTCGGGCTGGTATACTTGCCAATATGCTGAGGGAAAGTGAACAGCAGGTTATAGCTGTCATGAAAGCAAGGGAATACATGATTTCTGAAATGTTCCTTTCTGAAAATGCTACTGAATTTGTCATTGTTTGTTTTACATATATGCTTGGCTGGCAATATACTTCTAAACTTGCCGAAAAGCCTAAAACCTCATCGGCTCAGTCGGGAAATTACGGCGGAAATAATTCTGCCGGAACACAGCAAAAAGCTCCGGTTAAAAAAGCTCCTGTGCCTATGCTTGAAAAGGTCTTTACGAAAGGCGACGCAGCAAAATCACGCCTTAAAGGTTCGGTTAAAGTGCCGGAGGGCTATAATAAACTTGACAGTTTTGCTTTTGATGGTTTCGGCTTTATGAAAACTATTGAACTCCCGTCCACTCTTGTTACTATAGGCGAATATGCTTTTTCAGAATGTAAGAGACTGAAAAGTATTGAAATTCCGCAATCCGTTCAGGTTATCAAGCTTGGTGCATTCAGCCAGTGCGGAAAACTTACAGTAGTAAGACTCCCCGACGGCGTATTTGAAATTGAAGACAGTACTTTTTCTTACTGTCACAGCCTTGAAATCATAGATATTCCGGAAAGTGTAAGCAGTATCGGCAGAGACGCTTTTTCGGGCTGTGAAAAACTCCGTAAGCTTTTTCTTTCGGAAAATATCAAATTTATAGATGAGGGTGCTTTTGCCTACTGTACATCTCTTGTTATAAAGTGCTATGAAAACTCATACGTCCATCGCTACTGCATGAGTAACGGTATAAAGGTTGAAACAGTTGCGAAAGGAACACCTTTCAGTAAAATAAATTCATAAACTAATCTCAGAAAGGACTGAATAAATTGGTAGAACTTAAAATCGGCGAACAGGTTGAAATGGAATACGGCGGTTATGCTACTGTAAAGAAAATTCTTGGTAGTGGTGGTCAGGGTATTGTTTATCTTGTTGAATTCAATGGCATAGACTATGCTCTTAAATGGTATGACATTGATAAAATTAAAAATGCCAGAGCATTCCGTAAAAACATTGAAAATAACATCAAAGACGGTGCACCCAGTGAAAAATTCCTGTGGCCTAAGTATCTCACAAAAGAAAATGATATGGGAACTTTCGGCTATATAATGGATTTACGCCCACAAGGCTATGATTCATTTGTTGATATTCTCAATACCTACAGGCTTGATATTGATGAACTCACAGGACGTGCCAATAAAGTTTCCGTGCAGTTTGCAAGTCTCTATGCTATGGTTACAGCTGTAATCAATATAGTAAATGCATTCCGACAGCTCCATCGTGCTGGAAAAAGCTATCAGGATTTGAACGACGGTGGTTTCTTTATTAATGTAAATACCGGTGATATTCTTGTGTGTGACTGTGATAATATCGCTCCGGACGGAAGCAACTTCGGCATCGGCGGTAAGCCGGGCTATATGGCACCTGAAGTTGTAAGAGGCATTGCAAAGCCTAATGTTCAGACTGATAAATATTCTCTTGCAGTTGTGCTTTTCAAACTGCTTTTCCGTGGTGACCCCATGGAAGGCGAAAAGGTTGTAAAAGATGTTTGTCTTACTGAAACTTCAGAACTCAAACATTACGGACAGCAGGCTGTCTTTGTATATGACCCCGACGATACTTCAAACCGCCCTGTGCGTGGCATACATGATAATGTTATAAAATTCTGGAGAATTTATCCGGCTTACGTTCGTGAGGCTTTTATACGTTCGTTTACTACCGGCATAAGAGAACCGAACAAACGTATTATTGAGAACGAATGGCAGAAACTCTTTATAAGACTGCGTTCTGAAATTATTGTCTGCACGTGCGGAAGAGCTAATTTCACTTCAATGTTTGAAAATATCGATGAGGCAACATTCAGATGTCCGAAATGTGGTGCTGAATTTGTAAGCCTTGCATTCAGTAGCCGTGACTATCGTATACCTTTATATGTAGGAAGCAAATTCTATGAATGCGAAATAAACCCACGTTCCGACGATTTCCATACAGTAGTCGGTGAACTCGTCGAAAACAAGTTAAAACCTGGTATGCTCGGAATAAAAAACAGCTCCGGCAGAACATGGCGTGTAAAAATGCCCGACGGCGTTTTTTATGATATAGCACACGGAAAAGGTTTCCCCTTATGGAAAGGTCTTGAAATTGATTTCGGTGATGTAAATGCACATATTTAAACTGAAAAGTTTAATAGGTGGTTCACAATGGATATGAAAGGGAGTATGTAAATTATGAACGAAAATGATGTAAAAATGCCTACAAATGAGGATTTTGACAATATGCTTGATTTTGACGATGATGACCCGCTCAGTGCAACAAGCGTCTCCAAAAAGAGCCTTGTTATATTTTTCCTGATTGATACATCAGGAAGTATGAAAGGTACTAAAATGGGTGAACTTAATACTGTTATGGAGGAACTTATTCCGGAAATCCGCCGTGTAGGTGAAGCAGATACAGATGTTAAGGTTGCTGTACTTACATTTTCAAACAGTGTTATGTGGATGTATTCCGAACCTGTTTCAATTGAAGATTTTGAGTGGACGCGTTTAAGAGCCGACGGTGTAACAAGCATGGGTGAGGCATTCAGGGAACTTTCTATCAGAATGTCCAGAAACAGCTTTTTAAGCTCACCGTCACTGTCATTCGCACCTGTTATATTCCTCATGACAGACGGCTATCCGTCCGACGACTATAAAGCCGGTCTTGAGGCACTCCAGAAAAACAGCTGGTATAAATTCGGTCTTAAAGCTGCACTTGGTATCGGCAAGGAAGCTAACGACGATATGTTAGCTGAATTTACCGGCACTAAAGATACAGTTGTACACGCTTATTCAGGCGGACAGCTTGCACAGATGATTAAGATTATTGCCGTTACATCTTCACAGATAGGCAGTAAGAGCATGACTCTTGCCGACGATACAAGCCATGAACTCAGTGCTCAGGACGTTTATGCAGCTAAGCAGAAAATGCTCGGTCAGCAGATTCAGGATTTAGTCAAATCACAGGACTATCCGGATTCCGTACCTTTCGATTCAGGCTGGTAATCCGACTATGTACTGACCGAAAGGAGTGCTTATAAATGTTTAATGGTTTTTCGCATACCGTTATCGGAGCAAGCCATATTACAAGCGGTACTGTATGTCAGGATTCGTCGGTATTTCGGGTATATGAAAATTACAGTATCGCAATTGTTGCGGACGGTCATGGAAGCAAAAAGCATTTCAGAAGCGATAAGGGTTCTGAAATGGCTGTAAAAGCGGCACTTGATACGGTTGAGGAATTTTACAGAAATCCTGACGCATTTGAGGAAAGTTTTTTGAGTGACCCCGACGGCATTATCAAAAAAATTGAAAAAAATATAATTTCACGCTGGAACAGGCTTGTTATACATCATTATACCCGCAACCCCTACACCGATAAGGAAAAAGAAAAATTCACTGAAAAGGAGTTCAGACGTATAAAGGTTGAATCTGTTTATGGTACTACTCTTGTTGTGGCAGTCATGGGCAGAAGATTTACTTTTGGTACACAGATAGGCGATGGCAGTCTTGTTCTCATCTGCGACGACGCAGCCGCTGAAATGCCTATAGGCTATGAGGAAAGTGCACCGGCTAATATTACTGCATCAATGTGCAATAGTCAGGCGATAAATTATTTTCGTAGCTTTTATGCTGTCGATGAAAAACCTATTGCGGTGTTTGTCTCAACGGACGGTCTTTATACGTCTTTCAGGAGCGATGAAGATTTTCTTGACTATCATAGTATTCTTGCAAATCAGCTTGCCAATATAAATGCATTCAGTCCGTCTATTCGTAAAAATCTTTCAAAGAGAGCAAAAAGTGGTACACAGGACGATACTTCTTTAGCCTGTGTATTCGATTGTGAAGTTCTTGCTGAAAAACTTGAAGACCTTAAAGAACAGGTTGAAGTAAATAAAATTCATGCCTCCATGCGTAAGGCTGAACATAAAGCCCGTATGGAAAAACAGAAATTCAAGAATGCCTTGAATCAGGCACAGTATGAAGAAGATTCAGTCGAATAGAACAGGAAATAATTATGAATAGTAAATCAGAAAAGAAAAACGTTCCGGTATTGGTAATATGTATAATATTATTTGTCGTTTTTTTTGTACTTCAAAGAATAATAACAAAAAATCCTAAGCTTACCGGATTTAATGGTGTTATAGCACAGTTTCACGTTATGATTTCGGTTGTATTGGTGCTTACAAACAGAAAAACTGGCTTTATTGTTGGTATTGTACTTAATGCCATTAACCTTATAACAGGTTTTATGGCAGTAATAATGGCAGGTCAGAAACAGGCTCTTCCATCGCTTGCAATTTCAGTTTGTACTGTTATAATTATGGCTATTATTTACAGTTATACAAGCAAAAATGATGCCATGCACGATGAACTTATGGAAAAGTATGAGCAGGAAATTGAAAATAAGCGTATCTTACAGGAAAAAGACGAGGTACTTTCTTATCTTGCTTATTATGACCGTCTCACACAGATGCCTAACAGACACTTGTTTATGGAAAATCTTGAGGAAAATATTTCACAGAATAAGCAGTGTGCCGTTATCTGTATCAACCTTGATGATTTCAGGAGAGTAAATGATGTATATGGTCTTACAACAGGCGATGAACTCATAAAGGCTTATGCTGAAAGAATTGAGGAGCTTGCTTCAGGTGATGAATTTGCATCAAGAATTTCAGGCGATGAATTTGGCATAATTTTAGGTTCTGATTACAGCAATCAGGATGTTATTAGTTTTATCGGAAGAGTACAGGGAATATTTAATATCCCCGTTAATGTTGGCGGAAATGCTATATGTATTTCGTCAAGTATCGGTGTTGCTATGTTCCCACGTGATGCCTCCGATGCGGAAGAAATCCTCAGGTGTTCTGAAAAGGCTATGTTCATGTCAAAGAATAACGGAAAAAATAAGGTCTGTTTTTACAGTCCTGTAGTATAATATTATATATTTCACGTTTCCGACCAGAAACGTGAAATTTTTTTGTTCCTAAAGTAAATTTTTTCATTGACAAAATCCCGATAATGAAGTATAATTATATTTGTAAGACAACAGAACAGATTTTTGTGAAACGGGGAATACACTCTATTTCCTGAATATATATGAAAGGATATTGATTTCACGTGGAATTAGTTGAATTATACAACAAGGCTTTGAAGCTTGTTGAAGAAGTTAAGAATTTCAGAAGTCAAACCGCAGAAGAAAAAGATGCATCGCTCTGCATAATTGTAAGCGACAGCGATAAAATTTATGCAGGTGTTACCGGTATAAGAATAAGCGGTGAGAACGTAATGACAGCGTGTTCAGAATATAATGCACTCATGTCAATGATTGCTGATGGAAGTGTTTCAGTAAAACAGATGATGACTGTTTCTTTTGCTGATGGAACTATATGCCGTCCATGCAGTGAATGCATTGATATGCTTTATAAGGCAGACGAAAATAATACTCAATGCGAAATTGCACTTTCGGCTTATAAAGCCGTAAAAGCCTGTGAGCTTGACAATGCGGAAATGACAGCCGAATTTGAATTTTCTGCTGAAGAACCTGAAACCCCGCATTCACCTATTGAAGAAGTACCGTCTTTTTCTGCTGAACCTGTAAGTGACAGTTTCAGTTTTGAAGAAAAATTCGGTTTTGATTTTGATGATACACCATCAGAAATAACAACACCAGTACAGACTTTAGCAAATCAGAATCAAGAACCACAGACTGTTCCCATGCCGGAACAGCCACAGAATGTTATGCCACAGGGCATGAACCCACAGTTTATACAGCCCGATAATATGCAGAATTATACACAGTCGCAGGGCTATCCATATTCACAGCCGGCATATCCGCAGAGCTATCCATATCCACAGCCAGTGTATCCACAGGGTTATCCTTACCCACAGCAGAACGGCATGAATCCGCAGTTTGTACAGCCTGATAATATGCAGAATTATACACAGTCACAGAATTATCCGCAGTACGCACAGCCGGTTAATCAGGGAAGTTTCCCATATAATCCACAGCCATATCCACAGAATACAGTACAGAGCCAGCCTCTCCAGAGCGTATCTCCGCACCAATCTGCACCATATGTATCAAGTCGCTACATAAACAGTATGGGCAGTGGTTCAGTGCCTACAGGTTCAGTGCCACTTTCCGGAGAGGGAAAGTCAAAATTCAGACAGCGTTTAAGTAAATTTGTCGGTGAAGATAACCCCGTTGTCTCTGCAACACCTGCAAGCACACCGGCAGAAGAAAGTCTTTCTAAGGCAGAACTCAAAAAAATTGCCCGTGACAAGAAAAAAATGGCTAAAGTCAACGCTGATTTCAAGAAGCGTATGAAAGACCTTGGATATTAATAAAATGCTCTCCGTTTCCGGACGGAGAGTTTTTTGCGGATTTTTTTTGTTATAGCTATTGGAATATCAGAAATTTTATGTTATAATAAATTAAGTACATTATTGGAGGTAATTTATGCGAATACGTCATAAACCATGGGCAAAGCCTGAACTTGAATCATGTCCGTTCTATGTTGCCGATACGGAGAGCCAGAAAGGAAAATGGACAGAGCTTTTCAGCGAACCCGATAAACCGCTTTACGTTGAATTAGGGTGCGGAAAAGGTGGTTTTATTTCACAGGTCGCACCGGCACACCCTGAAATAAATTTCATTGCTATGGACATAAAAAATGAAATGCTTGTCCTTGCAAAACGAAAGATTGAAGAGGCATACAGGGCTGAAAATATGCCCATTGATAACGTCCGGATAGCTATTCAGAATATTGAACGCCTTGACACCGCATGGGACGAAAACGACAGAGCCGACAGAATTTATATTAATTTCTGCAATCCGTGGCCTAAGAAAAAACACAAGAAACGCCGTCTTACCCATACCCGACAGCTTATGAACTACAAAAAATTTTTAAGAGGCGAAATATGGTTCAAAACTGACGATGATGAGCTTTTTGAGGAATCTTTTGAGTATTTCCATGATGCAGGTTTTGTGATAAAGTTCAGCACACATGACCTACACAGCGAAACGGGTATTGAAAATTTTGTCACGGAACATGAAAAAATGTTCACAGATGAGGGCAAGAAAATTAAGTTTCTTATCGCTGAACCGGTTAAGGAGTAGCCTATGGAATACAAAAAAACAAGTGAAAAATTTTCTTTCGGGATAGGAACTACCAAAACCGCAGGCGTGGGAAAACTTTCAGACAATAAAAGAATTTCCGGAAGATGTTCCGGAAAGGCAATAGCTAAAAAAGCAGTGACTGCCGGTTTACAGGCTATGGCTGTAACTGCTGTAATAGGAATAAAATGCCGGCTTTCCGGTAAAAAACAGGAGGGATAAAACTTGAACAGCATACTTATAAAAAATATACGTGCAGTCGATACAAAAAGTGACAGTATAACTGATATTCTCATAGAAAACGGCAAAATTTCACGTATAGCGGAAAATATAGACGTTTCCGCTGAACGTATCATAGACGGTACAGGGCTTGTGATTATGCCGTCGCTGTTTGATATGCACGTACATTTCCGTGACCCCGGACTTACCTATAAAGAAGACATTATAACCGGCTGTAATTCAGCACTTGCCGGTGGTGTGACTGGTGTTCTTGCCATGCCTAACACTAAGCCCCCGTGCGATAATCCGGAAACTATCCGATATATTATCGACAAGGCACAAGGGACGGGCGTTGAAGTCTATCCGGTGGGCTGTATCACAAACGGTATGAACGGCGACGGGCTTTGCGACTATGAAGCTCTGAAAAATGCTGGCTGTATCTGCATATCGGACGACGGCAGACCCGTTGAAAATGCCGAAATGATGCGTAAGGCACTTGAAAAATCTAATGAAAACGGTTTATTGGTTGCCTCACATTGTGAAGATTTGAGTATAATAAACGGCGGTATTATGAATAATGGTGAAACTTCCCGCAAATTAGGCGTTAAAGGCATGGACAGGTCATCAGAAGACTATATAACCGCCCGTGAGATAATACTTGCCTCGTCAGTCAATGCAAGGATACATATATGTCACGTAAGCACGGAGGGAAGTTCAGCGATTATCCGTTTTGCAAAATCACGGGGAATTAAAGTAACGTGCGAAACTGCACCACATTATTTCATGCTGACGGATAAACTACTTGAAAAGCGTGACGCTGATTACAGAATGAATCCGCCGTTGAGAACTCCGGAGGACGTAAGGGCTATAATTGATGCCATAAAAGACGGTACAATTGACTGCATAATTACTGACCATGCACCCCATGCTCCCGAAGAAAAAGCCGATTTTGAAAAAGCTCCTAACGGCGTTGTCGGTCTAGAAACATCTCTTTCAGCTACCCTCACGGCACTTTACCACACGGGTGAAATAACTTTGCAGAAAGTTGTTGAGCTTATGTGCGTTAATCCGCGAAAGATATTAGGTCTTGAAATTCCTGAAATTTCAGAGGGAAAAACTGCTGACCTAATTATTGCGGACATCAACAGAAAATGGACTGTAGAGCCGGAAAAACTTCATTCAAAGTCAAAAAATACTGTTTTCAAGGGCATGGAACTTACAGGAAAAAATCTTATGACGATTTCTAAAGGCGTTATAAGATACGAAAATTTATAAATTTTTTAATGAAAGGAAAGATTTAATTATGTCATTTGACAGACTTATTGAAAAAATAATCGAAATGAAAAATCCTACAGTAGTAGGTCTTGACCCGAAACTTGAATACGTACCAGAATACATTCAGAGGAGATACATGGAAGACGATGGTGGAACTCTTAAAGCTGCCTCAAAGGCTATTTTCGCGTTCAATCAGGCAATTATTGATGAAATTCATGATATAGTGCCGGCTATAAAGCCACAGGCTGCTTATTATGAAATGTATGGTCATTACGGCATAAAAGCCCTTGAAAAGACTATCCGTTATGCAAAACTCAATGGAATGTTTGTCATTACCGACGGCAAAAGAAATGACATAGGTGCAACTATGGAGGCTTACACAAATGCACATTTAGGCACAGTTAATGTAAGCGGAAATATTATTGAACCGTTTGCGGCAGACGCACTCACAGTCAATGGCTATCTTGGTACGGACGGAATAGAACCACTACTTAAAGTATGCCGTGAAAAAGATAAGGGAATATATGTCCTTGTCAAGACTTCCAATAAGTCAAGCGGTGAAATTCAGGACAGAAAACTTGACGATGGCACACCAATATACGCACTTATGGGTGATATGTGCGAAAAGTGGGGTGCTGATACTATCGGAAAATACGGCTATTCAGCAGTAGGTGCGGTAGTAGGTGCTACCTATCCGGAAATGCTCACAGAACTTAGACAGCGACTTCCGCACACTATGTTTTTAGTCCCTGGCTATGGCGCACAGGGCGGAGGTGCAGAGGGTCTTAAAGGCGGTTTTGACAAAAACGGTCTTGGTGCTATTGTAAACTCCAGCCGTGCCGTAATGTGTGCATACAAGAAAGAGGGTTGCGACGAAAGAGACTTTGCAAAGGCTGCACGCCGTGAAGCTATCCGCATGAGAGACGATATATGCTCTTATATTAATCTTAAATGAGGTAATTTTATGTATACATTCAGAAATGCCACTGACGAGGAAATAAAAAACGGTATTCCGACAAGTTACGGTGACTGGATTGATGATAATCCGTCGAATGAACAGTTTGCGTTGTTTTTCGGCAAGGTCAGAACGCTTTTCGGCGTGAATGACAGCATAAGCGATGACTGGGAAAATATGTATCATTATTTAATTACCGCAGAGGACGAAAACGGCAACAAGTTATATTTTTTAATATATGGCAACCGTCCGGCAATTGGTGTGCCGTACAGCGGAGAATTAACGCCGGATTACAAACAGGCAAAGGTGGAACTTCTTGAACTTATTGAAAACACTCTCCCTGCTGACTATGTGTGGGAAGGCTGTTATTATGATATTCCTGTAAACATAAAATATACTGTAAAAAATGGCGTTGCTTATGTGGAGTCAGAATTTCCGACAGAAAGTGAGGAAGATTATGAGTAAATATACGTTCAGAAACTCTACCAACGAGGAAATAAAAGAAAATTTCGCTGGATATGGCATGGCGATTTACGATGTTGTACTAAGTGAGGAAATATATGCCTTGTTTTTCGGAAAAGTAAGAAATCGTTTCGGCGTGAACGATAGTATAAGTACGGACTGGGAAATGATGTATTCATACCCCGTAACTGCCGAGGACGAAGACGGAAACAAGTTCTTTTTTCATGTGTATCACGGAGCAGGTGGCTCATCAATAGGTACGCCATGTGAAGAACTCACTCCGGAGTACGAATCGGCAGTAAAGGCACTTATTGAGTATATCGAAAGTGCAGAGCCTGTTGATTATGTATGGGAGGGCGTTTATGAAGATATTCCGGTAAATATTACATATACCGTAAAGAACGGAAAAGCCCGTGTAGATTCAGAATTTCCGGAGGGTATGTATGACGATGAGGATATAGAAAATTTTATGTAAAAATTATGTTTAACTCACAGCCACAACGGCGTGGCTGTGTTTTATAAATCTTCAAACTAATTGAAAGGGTTGATAAAATGTCTTTTTTTAATCAATCAGAAAATGCTTATCTTATGCTTGCCAATGGACAGGTATTCGAGGGAAAAAGCTTAGGTGCAAAGGGTACTGTAATAGGTGAGGTGGTTTTCACAACTGGACTTACAGGCTATCAGGAAACACTTACTGACCCGAGTTATTATGGACAGATTGTCACACAGACTTTTCCGCTTATCGGAAACTATGGTGTGAATCATGAAGATAATGAGTCGGCACGTTCCTATGTAACCGGATATATTGTAAGGGAATCATGTGATATGCCGTCGAATTTTCGCAGTGAGGGCAATATAAGGGATTTCCTTTCAGAAAATAATATCGTCGGAATATCCGGCATTGATACCCGAAAACTTACAAGAATTATCCGTGAGACAGGTGTTATGAATGGTGTCATTACCACGGAGAACGTTTATTCAAAGAAAAATGAATTTCTTGAAAAAATTCGTGCTTTTGAGGTTAAAGATGCTGTAAAATCTGTCACAAATAGTGAAATTCTTACTTATTACGGTGAAAAACCGAAGTATAAAGTTGTTCTTTTTGATTTCGGCTATAAAAGAAATATCCGTCAGGAACTCGTTAAGCGTGGTTGTGAAGTCATAGTCGTTCCGGCTGATACCACCGCCGAACAGGTAAAAGAAATAAATCCGGATGGTATAATGTTCTCAAATGGTCCTGGAAATCCGGCTGAAAATGTTCAGATTATCGAAAATATAAAAGAAATTCAGAAACTTGGTATAGCTATTTTCGGAATTTGTCTCGGGCATCAGCTTATGGCACTTGCCAACGGCGGAAAAACTGAAAAACTCAAATACGGACACAGAGGTGCCAATCAGCCTGTTATTGACCTTGAAAGTGGTTTGACATATGTTACAAGCCAAAATCACGGTTATGCGGTAATTGGTGAGAGTATTCCGGCAGAAGTCGGTCACGTTTCGCACATAAACGCCAACGACAAGACCTGTGAGGGCATACGCTATACTGCCGTGAACGCTTTTACGGTACAGTTTCACCCCGAAGCTCATGGAGGACCTCTTGATACAGCGTATCTGTTTGATGAGTTTGTAAGTGCTATGGAAAGTGAGGTAAAGTAATTATGCCACTCAGAAAGGATATAAAAAAAGTACTTGTTATCGGTTCAGGACCTATAGTAATCGGACAGGCTGCCGAATTTGACTATGCTGGCACACAGGCTTGTCGTGCGTTGAAACAAGAGGGACTTGAAGTCATTCTGATAAACTCAAATCCAGCTACTATCATGACAGATAAGGCTATGGCTGATAAAGTCTATATTGAACCCCTCACCCTTGATGTTGTAAAGCGTATAATCGAAATAGAAAAGCCCGACAGTGTTCTTTCCACGCTTGGCGGACAGACTGGACTTACACTTTCAATGCAGTTGGCAGAAGAGGGATTTTTAGAGTCTCACGGCGTAAAGCTTCTTGGTGCAGACCCTGAAACAATCCACAAGGCAGAGGACAGACAGGCATTCAAGGATACTATGGAAAAAATCGGTGAGCCGTGTATTCCGTCTAAAGTTGTCGAAACAGTGGAAGATGCTATGGAATTTGCCAAAGTAATAGATTATCCGGTTATAGTGCGTCCGGCATTCACACTTGGCGGAACGGGTGGCGGTATTGCACAGAATGCGGAAGAACTTCATGAAATAGCCACAAACGGTCTCCGTCTTTCACCGATAACTCAGATACTTGTTGAGAAGTGCATAAGTGGTTGGAAAGAAATTGAATTTGAAGTTATCCGTGATGCTAAAGGCAACGTCATAACGGTATGTTCTATGGAAAATTTCGACCCTGTAGGCGTTCATACCGGCGACAGTATCGTTATTGCACCGGCTGTCACACTCACAGACCGTGAGTATCAAATGTTGAGAACGGCGGCAATAAATATCATAAAGGAACTCAAAGTTGAGGGTGGTTGTAACTGTCAGTTTGCATTGCACCCGACAAGTTTTGAATATGCCGTAATTGAAGTAAATCCGCGTGTATCGCGTTCATCGGCACTTGCTTCAAAGGCTACTGGTTATCCTATAGCAAAAACTGCCGCAAGAATTGCCGTCGGTTACACACTTGACGAAATAATAAATCAGGTTACAGGAAAAACTTACGCTTGCTTTGAGCCGGCACTTGATTACGTTGTAGTTAAATTTCCTAAGTGGGCGTTTGATAAATTTGTTTATGCAAAAAGAACACTCGGCACACAGATGAAAGCTACTGGAGAAGTAATGGCTATCGGTACGAGTTTTGAGCAGGCTATGATGAAAGCCGTCCGTTCCGTTGAGTTAGGACTTGACACAATGAATCTGAAAAAGCTTGAAAAGTATTCCACAGAGGAAATCCGTGAAAAACTGCATATTGTAGATGATGAACGCTCATTTGTAGTATTTGAGGCACTGAAACGTGGTATTACTCCGGAGGAAATCCACGAAATAACCATGATTGATAACTGGTTCTTGTATAAACTGTTAAATCTTGTCGAACTGGAAAAATGGCTTGCAGATGGTGAACTTACAGAAGATAAGTATAATACCGCCAAACAGTATGGCTATTTGGACAGCACTATTGAAAGAATTTCCGGTCAGAAATGTCCGATTAAAAAACACGCTGTCTATAAAATGGTTGATACGTGTGCAGGTGAATTTAAGGCTGAAACTCCATACTTCTATTCGACTTTTGACGACGAAAACGAAGCACTACAGTTTATAGAACGTCAGAACTCCGGAAAGAAAAAAGTTATAGTATTCGGTTCAGGACCTATAAGAATCGGTCAGGGTATCGAATTTGACTATTGTTCCGTGCATTGTGTATGGACACTCAAGGAATTAGGCTATGAAGCTGTTATCTGTAACAATAATCCGGAAACTGTCTCTACAGATTTCGACACCGGCGACAGACTTTACTTTGACCCACTCACAAAAGAAGATGTTGAATCAATTATCGAAACTGAAAAACCATATGGTGTTGTTGTGCAGTTCGGTGGACAGACCGCTATTAAGTTGACACGTCATTTGTCTGATATGGGCGTGAATATTCTCGGTACATCTGCTGATATGATTGACGCTGCCGAAGACAGAGAACGTTTTGACGAAATACTTGAAAAATGTGGTATACCACGTCCGCAGGGACACACAGTCATGACCACCGAAGAGGCGATAACCGCCGCCGAAAGTCTCGGTTATCCGGTACTTTTAAGACCATCATATGTTTTGGGCGGACAGAATATGATTATTGCACATTCAAAGGCTGATGTTATCGAATACATGGGAATTATCACAAGTCATATGATTGAAAATCCCGTACTTATTGACAAATACATGATGGGTACTGAAGTTGAGGTTGATGCTATATGTGATGGTGAAGATTTCCTTATCCCTGGAATTATGGAACACATAGAGCGTGCCGGTGTACATTCGGGCGACTCTATCTCAATATATCCTGCACAACATCTTTCCGACAGAATAAAGCGTATAATTGTTGAGTATACACGAAAACTTGCAAAGGAACTCAATGTCATAGGACTTGTGAATATACAATATGTTGTATATAATCATGAAGTATATGTCATTGAAGTGAACCCACGTTCATCGCGTACAGTGCCGTATATAAGCAAGGTTACGGGAATACCTATGGTAGATATTGCCACCAAAATAATGTTTGGTGCAAAATTAAAGGATATGGGTTATGAGAGCGGACTTTATCCGGCTGGTGATTATGTTGCAGTAAAAGTACCAGTATTCAGCTTTGAAAAGCTTACAGACGTTGACACAATGTTAGGTCCTGAAATGAAGTCCACTGGTGAGTGTTTAGGCATAGGCAGAAATTTAGAAGACGCACTTTTAAAAGGTCTTATTGCAGCAGGTTTTGACCTGAAACGTGAAGGTGGTGTACTTATTTCCGTGCGTGATACCGATAAACAGGAAATACTTCCTATTGCCGATAAATTTGAGAGAATGGGCTTTGAACTGTATGCGACTTCTGGAACACAAAGTGTTCTTACCCGTAACATGATAGCTTCTAATCTTGTACGCAAGATTTCCGACGGTGAACCGAATGTCGTTACACTACTTGAAAGTGGTAAAGTAAATTATGTAATATCCACATCTGCAAAGGGCAGACTTCCGGAACGTGACAGCGTAAAAATGCGTCGTAAATCAATAGAACGTTCAATATGTAGTCTCACGGCTATAGATACGGCAAAATCACTTGTAAAGGTTCTTGAATCCGGACGCACTATAAATGACGTTGAACTGATTGACATAACAGAAATATAATTCCAGACTGCCGGACATTTAAAAGTGTCCGGTGGTTTTTTTCTGAAAAAACTGTCAATTATATACAAAAAAACGTATTTTCATGAAATTACCGTCATATTCCGATTGACTGGAAACGAATATAATAGTATAATATAAT
>CAMWQI010000039.1 GCA_947176345.1 uncultured Ruminococcus sp. | reverse complement strand
CAACAAAAGGGAAATAATCTAATTGGTTAGATTTACAAGCTTCTATTTGACTATTTAAAATATACATTATGGTTCTATATTGTATATCTAAATCTGATAAAGTAAATGTATTTGAAAGCGTAATTCTTTTTGTTATTTCATATTCCGTTTTTAACATTAAACCCACAGAAGTTATAAATTGATTATATTTAATATCATTTATTTCTGGCAAATCTGAATTTTCATTATTATTTTCAGAATCTTCACCTAGAATCTCTGACTTTAAAGATATAGATTCTATTTCAATTTTATTTGAAAAACGTGTATTGCATTGTTGTATATATTTATTATAAAAAGTATTATTAACTTCAGGCAACAATAAGTCATTGTACAATTTATTAGTTAAAAATTTCGCTGGAATAATTATAGATATATCATATTCTCCCAAGGTAGAATAAACTTTTATGTTATTCTTATATTCATCTTTTATATTACCATTATCATCATATGCGTCTATAGATGATAACAACTTGCTTATAATAGTATCCATCTCATACCAAATATTATAAGTGATTTGAATATGTGCATAAGCAGTATCATCAATAGAAAAAACACTATCGTCATCTGTTAAATGATTTGAAGAAATCAACGAATATGATGAAGAAAAAATATAGTTATCATCCTCATCTTTTGATTTCTGTAAATCTTCTACAAATTTGATAAAATCATCTATTTTATTAAACAAACAAACTGAACAAATATCATGCGAACTAATAGCACCATAAAATTCACATTTTATATCTGAATGAGAAGACATTAAACTTCTCAAATGAACACACATCTCAGAAATTATATCAGTATTGTCGTTTTTAACTTTTTGGGAAATATTTTTCAAATATTCCTCTTTAAAGTTAAACAGAATGATTCCTGTAAATTTATATTTATTACCTTGTCTTTCCTTAAACCATCCATTTTCAAAAGTCAAGTTTAAATTATCATTTGCTTGATAAATGTAAATTCTATTATATGACTTCTCTGGTTCCTTAGCCCAGGAAAATTGGTCAAGGGCAGTTCCATTAGAAAAACATATAAATTCAAAAGAACCCCAAACAATAGACTGTGTATTAAAGTTAAGATATTCTTTTTTTATTAAATCTATCCCATATATCTTGTAATTACTGCTCATTATTTGTTTCCTCGACAATGATTATAAAAGTTTTTCAAAACAATCTTATTTATTTTTCTTATTTTTCTTATCAATAAGTTTCTTTATTCCTGACTTAAATTCTTCATCTGTATAAGTCGTAGTTTGTATCTCCCTTTCAATAACAGCTGTTTCCTCATCAATTTTATAAAAGCTGTTTCGTACTCTTTTTTGAACTTTTGGTGAACGTAAAGATTCAGGCATTGTTGACATTAGTCTTCCTCCTAAAATATTGACAAAACTTAATACTTCTATTATATAACATTTCAATAAAAATGTTAATAAAAAGCATCGTTTATCAAATTGTTATAAAATATATCTATATTCCTTATGTTAATTTAATTTTTAAGTCAGTAAGGGTAAAATAAGGGTAACATAAGAATAGAATATAAATAAAGAAACTACACAATCTCAGAAAAAACCTGATATTATGTAGTTTCATTGGTTGCGGCGGCTGGATTTGAACCAACGACCTTCGGGTTATGAGCCCGACGAGCTACCTAGCTGCTCCACACCGCGTCATATATTAATATTTTCACATTAACTTCATGCGACTATATTAGTATATCATGCTTTTTTGAAAAAGTCAATAGTTTTCAATATATTTTTTTATTTTAACTTATTCATATAATATCTGCAAGCATTTCTGCCAGTCTGTTTGCCTTAATTCTCTCCGATTCCTTTAACTGCATTATTCCGTTAATACAGGTAGTAATTGTTATTACGTCAAAAAGACTTCCTACATAGTTTTTTGTGCCAAAATCATATATACACCATAAAATCATTGTATATATAGTGAGAAATTTTGTCTGTATATCATCTGCCTTTGCTATAAGAAATGCATATGGAATCATGGCTATCAGTGGAAGATAGCCAAATAATTCCGTTCTGTTATATATAATTGACATAATAACTGTTACACCGGAAATAATCGCGGAAATTCTGAATGTCATTTTTTCCCTGTATGTGATATAGTCTCTTATACAGCTTGTAGAAGCAGTAATTGCAGCAGTCGGGGCAAGAAGAAAAACTCCGGATATAACAGACAGCATATTATGTATCATCTGTATCAGGATAAATCTGCTTTTTGTTTTTACAAGACCACCTACCATGATTAGAGTCATAGAAGCCATTGAAAATAAATTACCTATTATAATGTGTTTTTCCATATAAATCACCTGTTTATTTATTATGAATAAAAATTTGCTGTATAATGAATTATATCATTTTTTTAAATATATGTCAATGCTTTATCAGGCAATTTCTTAAAAATCTGTTATTATTATTTCAAATTATTTTCTTTGTAGTAATTTAATATATCATATATTTTCTGCTGTCCGTTATCCTGAGCATAAGTCAAGAGCTTTTCTATATTGCGTTTTGTTACAAAGCCGGTTTTTTCAAGGAGTTTATTAATTCTTTCGATGTCGTTGTTTTCTATAAACTGCCTTATCATCTTGAGGGCATTTTTCTTAAGGTAGGCTTTAGCATCCTCGTCGTCGGAGCAGAAAAAGTAATCCGCTATCAGCTTGAACTTGCATTTATGGCTTAACTTACATGAGAAGTCTTTTGTGAGTAGCATATCCAGTACACAAGTTATTGATTCACCAGTATTCATAATTTCTTTATAGTTTATTTTTAATTCATTGCCGTTTATTATTATGCTTTTAAGACTTTCACACCCATCAAAAGCCCTGTCACCTATCCACGTTATACTGTCGGATATAATTATGCTTGTAAGATTTTCGCAAACATAAAAAGCACCCTTGTCTATACTCGTCACGCTATTTGGTATTGTTATGCTTGTAAGGCTTGTGCAATCAGAGAAAGTATGTATGCCTATACTTGTCACGCTGTCAGGTATCGTTATACTTGTAAGATGTCCATGACAAAAAAAAGCAAAATCGCCTATACTCGTCACGCCGTCGGGGATTATTACTTCCGTATCGTTGCCGATATAATGTTTAAGTATATCGTTTTCGATTATAAAATCCATAATTATACACTCCATTCAATAATATATTTTATATAATTTTACCATAAATTTTACATCATGTCAATATCAATATGCAAAATAATTATTTTATTATCATAAAAAACAGTATTTCAGATTTCCACAAAAAAGACTTGCAGTTTTTTGTGAAATGTGATAAAATAATATATTATACAATATTTATAAAGGAGAATTTTATGGCTAAAATCAAGGTTGCTGTTATTTTCGGAGGCACTTCCCGTGAATATGAGCTTTCACTTGCCTCTGCCACTGACGTTATAGCAAATATTCCTAAAGACAAATACGAGGTAATATGCATCGGAATAACACGAAAAGGTCGCTGGCTTTACTATCCAGGGGACGTTGAAGATATAGCATCGGGAAAATGGGAGTATAACCCCGACTGCACATCTGCCGTCATATCTCCTGACCCGCTCCACAGAGGAATTATAATTCTTGAAAACGGTGAGGCATCTGTCCGGAAAATAGATGTTATTTTTCCGGTACTTCATGGAAAAAACGGTGCGGACGGTACTATTCAGGGTCTTCTTGACCTGTCAGGCATTGCATATGTCGGAAGTGGTCTGCTTGCGGCGGCATCATGTATGGACAAATCCCATACGCATATGGTAATGGACGATTTCGGCATAAAAACTGCTCAATGGCGTTTGATTACACAGCGTGAACTAAGCGATATAGACGAATGCTGTGAAAAAATCTCGGCTGAACTCGGTTTCCCTCTTATCGTAAAACCAGCCAACAGCGGAAGCGACGAAGGAACAGGATTTGCTGATAATCTTGAATCACTCATTTTTGCTGTAAAGGTCGCTTTTTCAAATGACAATAAAGTTGTTGTTGAAAAATTCATAAATGGCAGAAAACTTGAAGTAGCCGTTTTCGGTTATGACTCTCCGTTTGCGTCCAATGTAGGAGAGATAACGGATACAACGCATACTTATAATCCCAGCAATTTCAATGCTGTTTCCGGTGATGAACTCACTATACCTGCTGATTTGCCGTCTGATATTCAAAAAGAAGTCCGTGATACTGCCGTAAATGCATTCAAGGCTCTCAATTGCAAGGGCTTTGCAAGGGTTGACCTCTTTTTAACTGAAGACGATGAATTACTGCTGAATAAAATTGGCGTTGCTCCTGGACTGAGACACAACAGCGTATTTCCTAAACTTATGAATCAGCTTGGAATGTCATATCCATATCTCATGGACAAAATGCTTGACAATGCCATTGAAAACGCTGAACGCATCTACTAATTACATAAGGAGTTTTATTTTGAAGAAAAATCAACTGATTTCTTTACTGAGCATTCAGGTACAGGACGACGAAAGAACAGAATCGGAACTCTTTACACAATCCGTGATAAACTGTACCAAAAACAACAGTACCATTATTTATGAAGATACTGAAACAACGGGATTTGATGGGTCTGTGACCACAATAAAAATCATCAACGGCAAAGAAGCATCAATTATGCGTACCGGTACTTCAAATTCATTTCTTACATTTGAAATAGGCAAAAAGCATTACTGCCAGTATGGTACACCGTTCGGAATGTTCCAGATGGGTGTGTATACTCATGCAATAGAAGATACCCTCACTGAAAACGGAAGACTTTACATGAAGTATACCCTTGACCTCAACGCCTCTAAACTTTCGGACAATGAAATAACTATAACAATACAGAATTTTAAGAAAGGACAATAATTATGGATTATATCAATAAGGCATCACTCCAGCTCCGTCAGCTTATTACAGAAGCTCTCGGAAAAACTATAGCAGACGGAACTTTTCCGGCTGTGCCTGTTCCGGATTTCAATATAGAAATTCCGGCTGATAAGTCACACGGGGACTTTGCCTCAAATACTGCTATGGTATGTGCCAAAGCTTTCCGGACTGCACCGCGTAAAATAGCAGAAACTCTATGTGAAAACATAGACCTCAACGACTCTTTATTTGAAAGATGTGAAGTAGCCGGAGCAGGTTTCATGAATTTTTTCCTCTCACGGAAATGGTTTTCTGATGTTGTGAAAAACGTTCTTGACGAAAACGACAATTACGGAAAAACCGATTACGGAAACGGAAAGAAAATTCTTGTTGAATTTGTTTCTGCAAATCCTACAGGTCCTATGCATATCGGCAATGCACGTGGCGGTGCTATCGGTGACTGTCTTGCAAGCGTTCTTCAGTGGGCTGGCTATCATGCTGAAAGAGAATTTTATGTCAATGATGCCGGAAATCAGATAGAAAAATTCGGCAAATCTCTCTCATTAAGGTATATGCAGTTATGTTCCGAAAAAGGTCAGCAAGCTGTTTACGACTGCCACAGCGATACGGAAAAACTATGTGCTGATATATATTCGCGGAGCGGTGAGGGTCAGGACTTTGAAATGCCAGAAGACGTATATCTTGGCACGGATATTATTGAACACGTCGCAAACTATTACAAAATGCACCTCTTTGAACTCGAAAACGTTTCAGAAGAAGAACGCCGTAAGGCACTTGTCGGCTATGCTCTCCCATTGAATATAGAGGGTCTGGAACGCGACCTTAAAAAATATCGCATTGTCTATGACAACTGGTTCAGGGAAAGCAAACTGCATGAATCCGGTGAAACTATGAAAATTGTGGATAAACTCCGTGAAACCGGTCATACTTATGAACAGGACGGTGCAATATGGTTTAAGGCTACTGATTTCGGTGTGGACAAGGACTTTGTGCTTGTACGTGCAAACGGAATACCTACTTATGTAGTGCCGGATATAGCATACCACTATGACAAGCTTGTAACAAGAAATTTCGATAAGGCTGTAAACGTTCTCGGTGCAGACCATCACGGATATGTGCCACGTCTTAAATCCGCACTTACGGCACTGGGCGTTGACGCTGATAAACTTGATGTTGTTCTCATGCAGATGGTAAGGCTTGTAAGAAACGGTGAAGTCGTGAAACTTTCCAAAAGAAGCGGTAAGGCTATAACTCTTGTTACGCTCCTCGACGAAATTCCGATAGATGCAGCAAGATTTTATTTCAATCTACGTGAGGCAAATTCACAGTTTGAGTTTGATTTAGACCTTGCCGTTGAAAAATCATCACAAAATCCGGTTTACTATGTTCAGTATGCCCATGCAAGAATATGCAGTCTTATTGCCAATCTCAAAGCAGAGGGAATTGAAATTCCTGAAAATGCAAATCTTGATTTGCTTGAAAATTCCCGTGAAATAGAGCTTATCAGGCATATTGCATCACTTCCTAAAGAGATTAATCTTTCTGCAAAGACTTATGACCCCGCCAAAATCACAAAATACGCCATAGACCTTGCAACGCTATTCCACAGGTTCTATGATGCGTGCAGTGTAAAGAATGCCGAAACTCCGGAACTCATGAACGCAAGAATTTTACTTTGTGTGGCTGTAAGGCAAGTCCTCCGGAATGCTCTTTCAATTCTCAACATTGACAGACCCGAAAAAATGTAATTTCGGAAAAAAATTACATTTTGTATGATAATAAATTACATTACGGTTACAAAAAAATACGAATTTTGTAATTTTTATCACAAAATTAACACTTTAATTTGTCAATTCCGTACATGAAAAAGAAAAAAATTAACACTTTGTTAACAAATAGCTTTTTAAAGTATGTTACAATTTGTAATATATAAGGAAACTATTAACAAGTCCTTGCAAACAAACTTCTTAATATATAAACAGAAAGGATTTAAAATCTATGTCCAACAGATTATTTCAGGGTTTAGTACATCAGATGCGTGATACTATAGACGCAACAATAGGAGTTGTTGACGAAACCGCCACAATTATCGCCTGTAGCGACCTTACCCGTGTAGGTACTACAAATGAATTTGTTTCGCTTGACCTCAGCGACTCACACGATATTTTTATAAGAGACGGTTTTACATATAAGCCGTTTGGTTCAAGGGTAAAGCCCGACTATGCCGTTTTCGTTGAGGGTGTGGACGACTCCGCTGCTAAATACGCAAGTATTCTGTCAATTACTCTTTCAAATATAAAGCAGTATTATGACGAAAAATACGACAGAAACAACTTTATCAAGAATGTAATTCTTGACAACGTTCTCCCTGGTGATATTGTCATAAAGGCTCGTGAACTGCACTTCAATGCAGAAATCAGCCGTGCAGTATTCCTTATCAGAATAATCTCCGCTAATGATATTTCTGCATACGATGTTATCCAGAACCTTTTCCCTGACAAAAACAAGGACTTTGTTTTCAATATCACAGAAAGTGATATAGTTCTTGTAAAGGAACTCAAAAGCACAGTTGACTCAAAAGACCTTGAAAAACTGGCACGTTCAATTGCCGATACACTCAGCAGTGAATTTTACACAAGAGTTAATGTCGGCATAGGCACACCAGTTGTGGGTGTAAAGGAACTTGCACGTTCATTCAAGGAAGCACAAATGGCTCTTGAAGTCGGCAAGGTTTTTGATACGGACAAGGCAATTGTAAGCTATGATAATCTCGGTATTGCAAGGCTTATTTATCATCTTCCTACTGTACTTTGTGAAACTTTCCTCCATGAAGTTTTCAAGGTAGGAAGTATTGAATCCCTTGACCATGAAACATTATTCACTATACAGAAATTCTTTGAAAATAACCTTAATGTTTCAGAAACATCAAGAAAATTATTTGTACACAGAAATACTCTTGTTTACAGACTTGAAAAAATCAAGAAACTCACAGGTCTTGACCTCAGGGAATTTGACCACGCTATAATATTCAAAATCGCTCTTATGGTAAAGAAATATCTCTCCGCTAACCCCGTTAAATTCTAACCAGCCATATTATTAAGGTAGGTGTAAATATTTGGTAGAACTTAAAAACGTATCTGTAACTTATTCAAGCGGTGTTGATGCTCTTAACAATGTCAGTCTCAAAATAAATGATGGTGACTTTGCATTTGTTGTAGGTTCGTCAGGTGCGGGAAAAAGTACCATGATTAAACTGCTCCTCAAGGAAATAGACGCTACAAGCGGTTCTGTGACCGTCAACGGCTATGAACTTGGCAGTCTCAAAAAAAGCAAAATTCCGGAATTTAGGCGTACACTTGGATTTGTCTTTCAGGACTTCCGGCTTATACCATCAATGACAGTCTATGAAAATATCGCTTTTGTACTCCGTGTTATAGACTCACCAATAAAACATATAAGAAAACGCGTCCCATATGTTATCGGTCTTGTCGGATTACAGGAAAAAGCAAATTCCTATCCCGATGAACTTTCCGGCGGTGAAATGCAACGTGTAGCTATTGCAAGGGCTTTGGTAAACGACCCACAGCTTATAATTGCCGATGAGCCAACCGGAAATATTGACCCTGAACTCTCATATGAAATTGTCGAATTACTCAAGGGCATTAACGATCAGGGAACTACTATTCTTATGGTTACTCATGAACATGACCTTGTAAGGCATTTCGGCGGACGTATAATAAATATCACAGATGGTCAGATTGTCTTTGACGAAATTGTAGCCGGAACTTCCGACGACCTCACAGACTTTGAACCGGCTATACTCCCCGTGCCTGATAGTTTCACTGAAGACGACGGCACAGATGCGGAAGAACTTTTAGGAGAGTCGGAATTTCCTGATATTAATTTCAGTGATGATGACGACGACGAAAATTATAACTCCCCTCCCCATGAAATACCTGCTCCCCCACCGTCTACAATTGAGGAGGATAATTCTGTTGATGAGCTTATAGCATCACTGGAAAACACTTCTTCGTCCGACGCTGATGCCGAAGAAATCATAGCAAACATAATGGAGCAGTCACAAGGGGGTGCGTCATGAAATTAAGTGGTTTTAAATACCTTGCCGACCAAGGCGTTGAAAATATCTGGAAAAATAAAATGATGGCTTTTGCCACATTCTGCGTACTTTTAATATCACTTCTGCTTGTTGGTGTTGCTGGACTATTCTATATAAATATCAATTCAATGATTACTGGTCTTAGCGAACAGAACGAAATAGCAGTTTATCTGAATGTAGGAACTCCGGAAGAAAGAGTTGCCGAAATAGAAAATGAAATTTCTATGCTTGACAACGTAAACAACATTGAGTATATCTCAAAGCAACAGGCTCTTGAACGTATGCAGAACAGAATTGACAGCCGTGGTCGTGCAATATTCAACTATATAGATGGATACGACTTTATGCCTGACGGTTTCAGCGTTACACTGAAAGATACATCTCTTATTGAAGATACCACAACGGCTATATCAATGATATCTGATATTCAGGAAGTCGATTCCTCAACACAGGTTGCAGAATTTCTTATAGAATTAAGAAAAATGGCTACTCTCATTGCCGGAGCAGTAATTATTGCACTGGCTGTGGTATCAATGATTATGATTTCAAATACAACAAAAGCAAGTGTTTACGCACGCCGTGAAGAAATTCAGATTATGAAATACGTTGGTGCTACAGATGTATTTATCCGTATGCCGTTCTTTGTTGAAGGCATGGTTACTGGTTTCTTTTCCGGCACAGGTGCATTTTTCATTACATGGGTTATATACCGTTCAGTTTACAAGATACTTACTTCACAGCCGGCACTCATGAGTGCGTTTAATATAGGAAATATAATTCCGTTCTCACAGATAAGATTATCCGTACTTTTCAGCTATCTGTTCGCTGGTGCATTAATGGGTGCAGTCGGAAGTGTTATAAGTACCCGAAAACATCTTGATGTCTGAATGAAAGGAGTGGCAGACAGCTTGAAAAAAATATTAGCAAGAATTTTTACTTTTCTGATATGTTCGGCTGTCTCTGCCGGAATTGTTGTGAATTTTCCGTCACAGGAAAATTCCGCAAAGACTATACCTGAAATTCAGGAAGAAAGAAAAGCCAATGAAGAAAAAATTGCTGAATATGAAAAACAGATTTCTGAATTAGGTGAAAATATGTCAGGTGAGCAGGCTTTTCAGCAGGCACTTACGGAACAGATTTCACTTATTCAGGAAAATATAACTCTTCTCAATCAGGAACTTGAAAAACTCAACAGTGACATAAAAAATGCAAATGACAACATAGAATTTCTTGATTACAGCATATCTGAAAGACAGAAACAGATTGATGAAAGTATAGAACTTTTCAAAAAACGTCTCTGTGCTATGTATATATCCGGAAACAATGACAGCATGGTTGCTGTGATTTTAGGTTCAGTAAGTTTCTATGACATGATGACACGCGTTAAAGTCGTCAACAATATGGCGGAATATGACGAAAAACTTATAAATGACATTCTGGACGATATAGACAGTCTTGAAAAGGACAGAAAAGACCTTGAAACTGAAAAACAGAATCTTGAAACAAAACTTTCTGAACAGGAAAAGAAAAAATCTGAAAAAACTGTTGAAATCCAGTCACTTAACGACAAAATGAAGCAGTCACAGGCTATGGTTGAACTGATAAACGCACAGCAGAATAAAATTCAGAACTCAAAAGAAGATGCTGAAAAACTCCGTGCAGACTTTGACAAGCAGGAGCAGGAAATTCAGGAAGAAATCCGCCGGAAAGCTGAAGAAGCTCAAAAAATTTATGAAGAACAACAACGACGTAAACAGGAAGAAGAACTAAGACAGAAACAGGAAGAACTATTAAGGCAACAACGGGAAGAACAGCAGAGACTTGAAGAAGAACAACGACAAAAAGAAGAACAGCGACAGAAACAAGAACAGGAAAGACTTTATCAGGAGTGGCTTGCACAACAAGTACCGCAACAGGAATCTGTAAAGCCGGTTATCACTCCGCCGTCCGAACAGTCTTATTTATGGCCTGTGCCTAATTATTCCTATATAACAAGCTATTACGGTGAACGCGAAGGCTTACAACATCGTGGAATTGATATAGGCAATGTGGATATTGATGGTGCAGATGTCTGTGCTGTTCGTGACGGAATAGTTATATCAGTAAATAATTCCTGTGAACACAATTACGGAAAAGAGGGTAGTTGTGGCTGTGGCGATGGTTTCGGAAATTATGTCATCATCTCCCACGACGGCACATATTCTACTATATATGCCCATATGGCACATACTACTGTCTCTGTAGGCGATTACGTACAGCAGGGACAGAAAATCGGTATAGTAGGCTCTACTGGCTGGTCAACAGGTCCACATCTTCACTTTGAATTTCGAATTGACGGTGTAGACTCCAACCCACTTGATTATATCAGTCCGTAAAATAGTTTTATGAAAGGAGGCAGTAGTCTTTTAGTGACTACCGCTTATAATGAAAAAATTAATCATAGTAAAAAAAATTCTTACCTTTTTAACCTGTTCCGCACTCTCCGTCGGAATAGTTGCTGGTTATCCCACTAAAGACGATAACCAGACTGACGTTTCAGCCAAGACAATAGCAGAAATTCAGGAGGAAAGAAAGGCAAATGAGGCTAAAATTGCTGAGTATGAATCACAGATGAACTCTTTAGAGGGTGACAAGGCTAATCAGAAAGCCTATCAGGAAACACTCGCTGACCAGATTTATCTTATTCAACAAAATATTCTCCTTCTCAACAACGAACTCGATAAACTTACTGAAGAAATTTCCGCTACAGAAGCCAATATCAATCACCTTGATTCCGATATAGGCATTCAGCAGGAACTTATAAATAGTAATATCGAACTCTTTAAAAAGCGTCTTTGCACTATGTACATTTCAGGAAATAACAAACTCGCTGAAGTGGTGCTGGGTTCTGCAAGTTTCTATGACATTATGTCAAGCATGGAAATGGTAAACAGAATAGCATCATATGACGAAGAACTCATAAACAAGCTCCTTGATGAAATCGACGGGCTTGAAAAATCTAAAAAAGACCTTGAATTTGAAAAATTCACACTACAGACAAAACTTGAGGAACAGGCTAAAAAAGTTACTGAAAAATCAGAAGAAATTAAACAGTTAAACGAAAAAATGGAACAGACACAGGAAGTTATTGACAGAATACAGCTTGAACAGGTACGCCTTGACCAAACCAAAACAGATACTTTGAAATATCTTGACGAACTCGAACAAGAAGAAGTCAAGATACAGGAAGAAATCCGTCGCAATGCAGAAGAGGCACAACGGCTTTACGAACAGGAACAGCGTCGCATAGCTGCCGAACGGGAAGCACAACGTCTGGAGGCTGAACGTCTCGAACAAGAGAGAATAGCACAGATTGAACAGGCATCTCGTGAACAGGAATCCCGTGAAAATGCCTCACGTGAACAAGAGTCAAGGGAACAAGAATCTCGTGAACAGGAATCAAGGGAAATTGCATCTATAGAACAGGCATCACGTGAAGAAGCATCACGCGAACTCGAAAGACTGGAAGAAGCATCAAGAGAAGTTGAACGTCAGGAGGCTTCTCGTGAACTCGAAAGACTGGAAGAAGCATCAAGAGAGGCTGAACGTCAGGAGGCATCACGCGAACTCGAAAGACTGGAAGAAGCATCAAGAGAGGCTGAACGTCAGGAAGCATCTCGTGAACTCGAAAGAATAGAAGAAGCATCAAGAGAGGCTGAACGTCAGGAGGCATCACGCGAACTTGAAAGAATAGAAGAGGCATCAAGAGAAGCTGAACGTCAGGAGGCATCACGTCAGGCGGAAATCCTTGCACAGCAGACTACAACTACCATCACAACGACAACAATGCCCGTATATACTACAACCACAACAACTACAACTACATATGCACCAGAAGAGATTTATAAAGAAACTACTACAACTTCTGCTGTAACAACAGTAACTACAACTCAGACTACCACCACACCAGTTGTCACAACTACCACTACTACTACAACAATTCCTGCTCCGTCATCATCGGGATTCATATGGCCAACTCCAGGACAGTCTTATATATCAAGCCCGTTTGCTCAACGTTGGGGTACACAACATAAGGGCATTGATATAAGTGGTGTCGGAATTATGGGAGCAAATATAGTCGCTTCAAAGCCTGGTAAAGTTACATATGTAAGCAATAGCTGTACACATAACTATGCGAAAACATCAAGCTGTGGCTGTGGTGGTGGTTACGGAAACTATGTAATCATTCAGCATGACGGCACATACTCCACACTTTATGGACATATGACTTCCGCAAATGTTTCAGTTGGTGACTATGTTCAGCAAAATGATGTAATCGGTACAGTAGGCTCTACAGGCTGGTCAACGGGTGCACATCTTCATTTTGAAGTGCGTGTAAACGGTGTTCAGCAAGACCCGCTCGGTTTTGTAAATCCGTAAATATTTCACATTCAAAATACAAAAAAATAACATTCAAAACGCAAAAAAACAGATACATAAATTATGTATCTGTTTTCTTTTTCATAACTTTCATTGCAGTGGCACATATAACATCTTCCGCACCGTTTTTTCTGAATAATACAGCGATTTCCGACAAGGTACTTCCGGTTGTGCATATATCATCAATCAGAAGTATTCGTTTTCCGGTAATATTTTCTGTTACCTGAAAAGCGTCTCTAAGATTGAGTTTTCGTCCGGCTCTCCTGAGAGATTTCTGTTCTTTGGTTTCGCGGATTTTCCGGACGATACACTTAACAGGCTTATTTATTTCCGCACTTACTGTTTCGGCAATAAGTTCTGACTGATTATAACCACGTCTTTGCCTTGATTCATCAGACATCGGAACAGGCACTATAATATCAGTTTTTTCAGATATATTGTTATTTTTCAGAACGTCCGCCAGACACGCACCGAATGCATGGGCAGAATTTCCACAATTGCCTTTTTTCAACAGAAAAACTGCCGGCATGATTTTTTTATTATACTCAAATGCTGAAAAAAATTCTGATGCTCCTGATATACGGAAACTTCCGGTATATGATGTGATTTTTTCCGTACAGTCCGGACAAAAACGGTCATTTACGTTAATAATCTCATCACATACCGGACAGCGTGACGGGAAAAATAAATTTAAAATTTTTCTTTTAGTATAGTAATTCATTTAAAAATACATATACAACTGACACTTTATCATGCCATTGTAAAGCTTACGGCGTTTTTTAGCATTCTTTCCGAAAAAACTTTCAAATTCCTCATGCGGAGAAATTATATAGCTTGATTGTCCGCTACCCTTGCCGAAAACCTTGCCCATCTGACGATAAATATTTTCAGCTTCACGGATTTCAAGAAGTCTTTCGCCATATGGTGGATTGCAGATAACTATTGAATTTTCCGGCTGTCTGAAACTTGATATATCAGCCTGTTCAATTTTCATGCGTGACTTTATACCGGCTTTATGGGCATTGTCAAGAGTAAGTGCAACTGCTGAATCGTCTATATCAAAGCCGATACCCTCAAATTTTGCATTGCGGTTAACATTATCTATAGCACGTTTTCTTTCCTCACGCCATACTTCAGCGGGAATACTTCCCCACTTTTCAGCAGAAAAACGCCTGTTTATGCACGGTGCGATATTAAGTGCCTTAAGACCGGCTTCAATAAGGAGTGTGCCACTGCCACAAAATGGGTCACATACAACAGAATCGGGGCGTACTCTTGCAAGGTCAATTATTCCAGCGGCAAGAGTTTCTTTGATAGGTGCAGCATTTGAATTACGTCTGTAACCTCTCTTATGAAGACCCGTTCCGCTTGTATCAAGATAAATAGTAACTACATCTTTAAGTATACTGAATTTTATCTGTACAGTAGCTCCTGTTTCCTCAAACCAGCTTATGCCATATTTTTCTTTGAGACGTTCCACAGATGCTTTCTTGATAATTGACTGACAGTCCGGAACACTATGAAGTGCGGAATTAAGTGAATAGCCCTTTACCGGAAATGCGTCTTTCGGGTTGATATAGCGTTCAAGTTCGATTGATTTCACACCCTGAAAAAGTTCCTCAAAAGTAACGGCTTTAAATTCGGCAAGTTCAATCATTACACGTTCAGCAGTAGACAGGCATATATTAGCTCTTGCAAGAATATTTTCATCACCGGAAAAACTTATTTTTCCGTCATTTACCCGAATATCAGCACCACCGATTTTAACTATCTCATATTTCAGGACACTTTCCAGTCCGAAATGACACGGACAGCACATTCTTATTGAATTATCCATAGTATTCTCCTTAATAATATACCGGTTAAAAAATATTTAACCGGTATATTTTTTTATTTAAATTTTCAAAGTATTACCAGCCTGTACCATCACCGGAATAGCTACCGTCAACGCCGGTATCCCACGTACCGCCACCGGAATAGTCACCGCCAGTACCGGAATCCCATGTACAAAAACTGTATTAGTCGAAATATGTAAAATAATAAAAGGTACTGTTAAGGTAACTGTAAAAATAAGTACCTGACTCAAATAAAAATATAAAGAAGAAGAA
>CAMWQI010000038.1 GCA_947176345.1 uncultured Ruminococcus sp. | reverse complement strand
TTCAAACTGCATCTGATTATCAACGATGAAGGTGAGATTCTGTCTTTCTGCCTTAATTCTGGCAATGTGGATGACAGAAACGAAAAAGTGATGGATTCACTGACTAAAGAAATATTTGGGAAGCTGTTTGCAAAACTTCTGAAAAAAGATATTACACTTGTCACAAGGGCAAAGAAAAATATGAAAAACAAACTGATGAATTTATACGACAGACTTATGCTCCGCAAACGTGCTGTAATTGAAACTGTTAATGATTTTCTGAAAAATATCTGTGATACAGAGCATTCTAGAAATCGCAGTGTAACCAAATTTCCTTGTCAATTTGATTTCTGCTTTGGCAGCTTACTCTTTTCTGCATAAAAAGCCCTCTGTCTGCTCTAATATGCCAAAGTGCTTTTTATGCCTGCTTGACTGATTTTTTCTGTCGAACTCACGTAATGATGGGATTTTTCATTTTTACTTGGCATACTGCTTTCTCATCATACACAGGTCAAAAACATCAATAACCCCATCTTTATTTAAATCACCGGCTTTCCAGTCAGTAAGAGTACTATTTCCAAGAAGCCACTTTTGCATTATCACAAGGTCTGCAACAGTAAACTTACCGTCTGCATTCACATCTCCGTCAACAACCTTGTTTCCGCTGTCCGCCAGATAGACTGTTTCATACATTGTTGAAGCCCACAATTCACGCATAGTCGCATAACCATTATCATTTGGGTGAACTCCGTCCGAACTGAGCAAATCAGGATTTTCACGGAAAAGTGTTTCAAAATCTGGTCCTTTTATCACTTCTGGATAATTTTCATAAATTTTTTCAACCATTGCATTATATGACGGAACATTGTCTCCTACTGCCGTTTCGGTAGCGTACGGAATTTTAGGAATAACTGGTATTTTTCCGGCTTCGATTATTTTTTCTACCATATAGGCAGTATTTTTATAATATTTTTCGGTATTGGAAGGATTTCCCCACGCATCATTTGTTCCATAAGCCACGCTTACGTACTTTCCTGGAAACGCTTCAAGCCAGCGGTCAATATTTTCTGCTCCATGTGTGCTTGTAATTCCACCGATACCTCCGTTTTCCTGAATTGGAAAATACTTATTGTCAAGTTTATTGACAAATTCTGCAAATCCAGTACCATAGCAGTTCATCATACCGCACGCCGTAATAGAATCTCCATAAAAAATCCAGCTGTCCGAAATGCCATCAGATACATTGTGAATATCCATATTTATGGAAGTGTTTCCTCCTGTTTTCCCATCATTTCCTGTGATATTAATTCTTATCCAGTTATAGTCGTTCATATCGACAACATGTTGACGTGAATGAAGTGTATTTCCTTTAACTGTTTCAACGACTTTCCAGTTGTCTTCCGGATAAGTACCACCATCAGCAGAATTAACCTCAATTGTGTAATCAGACGGAAGACCATTTGAACCTCCGTTGACAACTGTGGAGTCAAATGCTCCGGTAGCATTGTACCAGACTGCAATTACTTTCTGTCTTTGGTCTTCGGGTACTTCTGAAAGGTCATACGCAAGATAATCAGCACCTGAACTGTTCCAAAACGAAAAATAATGCTCATCATTTGCGTAAGATGACATACCAGTTTGAGAATACACAGGACAATTCTTACTGATTACAGGATTTGAAGTGACTTCTGCAAATACAGTTCTGCCGAAACTACTTGACAACAGCCCTGATGACGCTGTAATAAGTATTGTCATTACAGAGACTATGCATTTTCTGATTGATTTCTTCATAATTATTAAACTCCCTGTTTATCTTTTTCGTAAACTGATTATATTGATTATATTATAACATATTAATCTATAAATTTCAACAAAAATTTGTATAATATGAATAATATAGTTGCCTTACAATCATATTAATGCTGACTTAAGTTAATTTTATTTCCAGAACATTAGTATTTTTTCGACTTCATAAGCCATTTCCGGATAGTCATAGTGATAGTCACAGAACCGGAATGCCTGATTTACTGACTGCACACCACCTACAACAATAGCCCATACAAGTGCAGTACAGAAGAATATATTGACTATCTTTTTGATAGTTACGTTCTGTGTTTTCAGATACAGACAGTAAATTATTACATAAGCACCAATAAGCATATGCCATGCAAAGTCTGCCATGTAACGTACAGCATATCCGCTTTCCCATACGGAACAGATTATTATCAGCGGAATTACTACACACGGAAACAGAATATACAACAATTTTTTTATTCGTTCACGCTTGTCGGAAATGGTTTTAAGTGCTTTTCCCGTCAAAAGATATGCGAACATAGGCAGTGCAAGGAAAAAAAGTCCACAAACATTATGTGTTGCAAGGGAATCGCTGTAAAAGAAGCCTCCTACTTCCATGTACTGAAAAGTTGCCGATATAAATGGATATGATGTTGAGAATACAGGCGGATTGAAAAGATAGTTCCATAAAGGTATAAGCGACAGTCTCCAGTGAAACTGGGTGTTGCGGAAGTTATTTATTGTAAGCGAATACTGTATTCCGAACTCAAACGGTGAGCCAAACCTTGCATAGTTATAGTACATCTGAACTATTCCAAGACACGCCATTGGTAAAATAGCACAGCAAAGGTATCCTATGCTTTTTTTGTTGAAAAGCTTTTTGTTTTCATTTCTGAATTTTGGTACTGCGCAGACCATGAATATTGCTGAACATATACAGTAAAGCACAGTGGTCGGACGGCTAAGAACCGCAAGTGCAAACAATAATGATGATACAGCGGTTTTGATGAAAGATATTTTGCCTTGTCCGATTATGTTTGCGGAAATAAGAAAGTAAAACGCCCACGTCATAAAAGCAAATCCTGCTGACATAGCTATTTCATAGAAATTCGGTCTGCCGATGCTGTACCATATACCGCTTGTTATCTGTATGATAATGAGACTCATTATGAATATTCCGGTCGGCAGATTGGAAAAGAATTTCTTTATCAGTTTCACGAACAGGAATGAAAGTCCTATAATTCCGACAATTGAAAAAATAAGCACTGCCGCCGAATCAGGAAAATAGTAACCAGTAATCATATGATAAGGCATAAACATTAATAAAACAGGAGCTATTCCATAGTATGAGTAGAATTTGCCGTCAAAGTAGACATGGTCCCATGCGTATTTGTAAACGTCAAAGCCATTCCATGAGAGTTCAGCGTCACGGTGCTGAGTGTCATATGGGTTGTCGAAAGAATTTAAAGCCTCATTCGGTCCTTCAAGAAGATAGGTTCTTCCGTCCTCAAATGCGTCCACAAGCTGTTGAGTTACCTGATTTCCGTCAGTTTTGGAAAATTCATCTTTCCATGTGCGGTCATCAATTCGGTAGTTTGTGACCCATATCGCCCAAAAACACGCAAACGCCGTTACACATAAAACTGAAATCCGACATAATTTAACATTTTCGTTTACACTTTTCTGCATGATACCACAGTTCATTACTGAATAAACAAATATGCTTATCAGCACTATAAGAAGAAATCTTATCCATGAAATTTCCATTGTTATGGGCATATTCAATATTATATTACGGACATATGCAGAACCGCCGTTATAAGGCTTGAGCCTAATAATAAGTTCACCGACATCTCCAGAAAGTTCGCACTGCAAATACTGTGAATGTGGTTGCTTTCTGGAAATTATAGTGTGAGCTACCCTGCCTCTTGGCGAGAAACTTTGTGTTTCGTCGGTAGCGTCAATAGAAAACTCAACTGTACGTGTTCCATCTTCCAGAGCTATATCAACATATATTGTACTTACCTGACGGTTGACTTCCGGAATTTTAAGAACAAGCTCCTCACTGTCTCTTACAGCAATGTCACCTTCTTCCTCACGGTATGTACCGCCTGAATCAACAGTTATACTGTCTGCTTTATATGTGATTGGCTCATAATCTCCAAACCACATTCGGTATGAAGGAATGTTGAATAAAGTAAGTTCAAGAATAAAAGCAGTAATAATTACTTTTGAGGAAAAAGCAATTATCGGGACTTTATGCTTTTTGTTTACCGTGCATAGAATATACAACACTGTACAGACAACGCCCATTAAAAAATATGCACCGGAGTACATACCAAAATCTATGAGGTTTAACTTGTCCTCAATAGCCACAAACAACATAAAAGCAGCCATTACTCTTGTAATCTTCCTTACTTTTGTTACAAGAGGGGATGGCTTTTTTTTATCATCGCATTTAATTTCCAGCAGGAACATTATTGTAATAATTACAGAAATAATAAATGCGATAATGAACAAAAACGTATTCATAATTATATACCTCCAATAAGAATAGTTTATTAGCCTGAAATCTGTTCCTTTATTTAGACTGTCCAATACCTTATTTCTCTCACTAAAAAACACAATTTTACATTGATGTATAAAAAATTGGTAAAAATACATACTTCAGATTATGATACTCTTGAAAACCTTTTTGATTATATCATAAATATTTACTTTTGTCAACCTTAACCCACCGATTTTCACGGAAATTAATTTTTTTGATTAAATAATTTTAATAAAAATTTGTTCGTATAATTTTTATTATTATCGCCCTGATTTTTAAACATTTTAAATATGGTTTCACCTAATATAACACGCCAAATCCAAAAAAGTCACACGCGAAATACAAAAAGTTTTGAAAATTGATTTCCATAACCGATTTCTAGCCGGTGGGTTAAGGTTGATTATATTTAAAAATATATAATACTGTTTATATAAGAGTATATTTATGGTAACAACCCTTATTTCCTGACGGAAAATATTTTTCTATTTTTTTAATAGTTTCGTCTATCGTTTTCAATCATTCTTCTGAAATATGAGAATTTCCGTTTATTATCCATTCCTTTGTCTTTAGAATATTTGTCAAGTTTTATATACTGGTCTGAAAGATAATCATATTGTGAAAAGTCTTTACCATATGGGTGAGATGGAAGATTCATAGTTGAAATTATATTATATATTTCTTTCATTTGAGCCTCAGTAAATTCATAATGGCAAGCTTCGGCTAAAAATCTGATATCGTCATCAAGATACTTATCAAAACTTTCATAATACTTGATAGACTCTTCATCAAGTTCTTCGTCATACACAGATATTGGCATCTGTTTTGGCTTTGGTTCATCAGCATAATCGGATACTACAGTCAGTTCTTTCGGATTCGGCTTTTCATTGGTAGTTTCAATATTCTTCTGTTTTTTGACATTAAATATGATACTTACAACCTTTCGACCTCTTTTGACCGATATATAGGTAAAATTTAGTGTAGTTTTTTGGTTGATTTCCTTTTGACATTTCTTTAATATTTTATCATTAAACTCCTTATATTTCGAATAGCTTTCAGCAGTGCAATTCATTATTTTTTTCAGTTCGTCAAGGTCTATCTCCCATTTTTTACTACTACCAACATTCTGATTGTCTTCAAGATAAAGATATAGAATATAACTATATTTTGAAGTAAGATTAATTACATTTTTTAATCTGTATTTAAAATATTCAATATTTTCAATATTGAAAATATATTCCATTGCTGAAGTAGTACACATCAGATTTACTTGCCATAAACCATTTTCATCTTGTGTACATTCAGCTTTCTCAAACAAAGAAATACATTTAAAGCCCTTTGGTTTCCGCTCATCACGAATTTCAATAACCTGAAACAAGTTTTTTAACCGTCCGGTCAATTCTTCACGGTGCATTCGGGTAACTCCAAGCAGTCTTTCAAGCTCACCCTTTTCAAAGCGAACATAACACTTATCAGGTTCATGGCTGTTGATGTGTGCAAGATATATATCTAAAATTTTTAATTCTGATAAAGTCATAGATGTCTGAGATAATGATTTAAGCAGATTTGATTTCTGAACTATCATTCTTTCCGTATTTTTGACATCACCTGTATAATCAGGAATTGATGGCAAATTATTTTTTTTTGACATTATATATCACCTCTAAATATATTATATTGTAAAAGTATGAATTTGTCAAGTGCGTTTTTCGCCCTTTTGAAGAAAATATTTCATCTTTTAAGGGAAAAGCATTCGCCCTTTCACACAAAAATCAGCGGTATATAGCAACAAAAAATCCCTAATCAAGAAGCTAATCAAGTCCGGCTTCGCCGGTTTTGACTTGACTTTTTTTCAAAAAACTTTCCTCTGTTTAATGGAAGATAACATAATGAAATCACACAATATTTGTTAAAAACTCTTTATGAGTTTTTAAAAAGTCACAAGTGATTTGGTCATGACAATAGATTTTCAAAACTTTTTGCGTTTCGTGTGTGACTTTTTTGGATTTGGCGTGTTATATTAAGTTAAACCGCGTTTAAAAGATTTAAAAATCAGAAGTAATTATATGAACATTTTTTGATAAAATTATTTAATCAAAAAATGATTTCCGTGATAGTTTAGCAGTGACTCTTGAATATATTTCGGACTTATGGTACAATATTATCCGAAGGAGTTGATATATTCTTGAAAACAATAGCTATAATAGATGATGATATTTATATAAGCGATATGCTTAGAGACCTCTTGACACGTAACGGCTATAATACGTTGCAAGCATATTCAGGTACAGAAGCGGTATATATGCTGTCAAGCAATCCCCCTGATTTGATACTTTTGGATTTGATGTTGCCGGGACTTTCTGGCGAAAACGTCCTTAAAAAAATTAATAATATTCCTATAATCATAATGAGTGCAAAGGCAGATGTTCATAGCAAGGTAAAACTGCTCCTTGATGGTGCATCAGACTATATAACAAAACCCTTTGATACTGCCGAACTTCTTGCACGTATTGCGGTACAGTTAAGAAAAATTTACGTGGAAAGTTCCGAAATACTGATATTTTCTGATATTACTTTGAATACAGAAACACATGAAGTCACAGTAAAAGACAAGCCTGTCCGACTTACAAAGACAGAATTTGCAATACTAAAGCTACTCATGCAGAATCCCTCACAGGTAATAACAAAGTCCGTGATACTTGACCGGATAAGTTTTGATACACCGGACTGCGTGGAAAGTTCGCTGAAAGTCCATATAAGCAATATCCGCCGGAAATTCCGCAGATATTCAGAAAATGACTACATAGAGGCAGTATGGGGAATAGGTTTCAAGATGTCCGAAAAATCTTAACCAAATCTTTACCTTTTCTTTACCGTTTTCTTAACCTTTATGATTTAGAATACAGGTATTCTAATAAAAGGAGGTCTTACAGAATGGAATACGTTCTGGAAACAAATTCTCTTTGCAAGTACTACAAGAACTTCAAGGCACTGAACAATCTTTCAATGCACGTCCCGAAAGGCTCTATATACGGCTTTGTCGGCAGGAATGGTGCGGGCAAGACAACACTTATCCGTCTTATATGCGGACTACAGAAGACAACAAGCGGAAGTTTTGAGATTTACGGCATTACTAATGAAAATCCGGATATTCTCAAATCACGTCGCCGAATGGGAGCAGTCGTTGAAACACCGTCCATCTACATGAACATGACCGCTGAGGAAAACTTAAAGGAACAGTTCCGGATTTTAGGTATGCCGTCATTCGATGGTGTAAAGGACTTGCTGAAACTCGTCGGTCTTGAGAACACCGGAAAGAAAAATGCAAAAAATTTTTCACTTGGTATGCGTCAAAGACTTGGTATAGCCGTTGCACTTGCCGGTGACCCTGATTTTTTGGTGCTTGATGAGCCAGTCAATGGGCTTGACCCACAAGGTATTGTTGAAATCCGTGAGCTTATTCTCAAACTCAACCGTGAGAGACAGATAACGGTGCTTATTTCAAGCCACATTCTTGATGAACTTTCAAGGCTTGCCACACACTACGGTTTTATCGACGGCGGACATATGGTTAAGGAAATCAGTGCAGTGGAACTGGAACAGGTCTGCCGGAAATGTATGCGTGTTACGGTTTCGGACATAACCGCATTTTCAAGGGTCATGGACAGGCTTAATCTTGAATACAGCGTTGTTGACGACAGAACAGCTGATATTTTCGCACAAATCAACGTTTCAGAACTTACATTCGCACTCCGTGACCAAAACTGCGAACTTATTACAGTTTCAGAACATGATGAATCACTTGAAAGCTATTTCATTAACCTGATTGGAGGCGGTAAACATGAATAAACTGATTTCTGCAAATTTTGCACGGCTTTTCAAAAACGGTGCATTTATACTCTACATGATATTTTCAGGCGGTCTGAGTTTGGTTATGATATTCATGCGTTATGTGGAATACCATAAGCATATGGAATACTATAACAACATTGACCCCACATATCATACTATGGACAGCATAGCCTTTATCGGATTATTATATCTTCTGTTTGCCGTACCGGTATTTGTGGGAAATTTCGTCTGTACGGAGTATTCCGACGGCACTATAAGAAACAAATTAATTGTAGGACACAAAAGAATTGATATATATCTTGCCAATCTCATAGTATGCACTGCCGGTACTTTAATGGGCATATTATTACATCTGCTTATAAATTTCACATTGGGTATAGCTCTTTGCGGAATTGAAGAGCTTACTGTCTCCGAAATTCTGAAACTTACTTTATTTGGTCTTATTGCATTTATTTCATTGACTGCTATTATGGTAATGGTTTCAATGCTTGTGAAAAGCAAGGCTGGTGCATCTGTTACAACGCTGATAGCGACATTTATAATGTTTTTCGTAGCCATATCACTTAATAATACGCTTACTGCACCAGAATACTACGAAAATTCTTTTAACCCCGAAACAATGGAAACTGAAACTATTAAAAATCCCAATTATCTTACAGGGACGAAACGCAAGGTATATCAGACTATCTATGATGTCATGCCCTCATCTCATACTTATGAATTGGCTATGACCAGTACGGAAAATGTAGGTAAATTTGCCGGATATGATGGTATAATACTTGTCGTCACAACTGCTTTAGGAATAATATTATTCCGCAAAAAAGACTTGAAATAATGAGGTGAAAAAGTGCTGTATTTCGGTTTGATTTTAGTAATAATCATGATTTGTATAAAAATTTACATAATGAAGAAGTCTGTCCGTGAAATCATGGACGAACTGGCATACAAACTGGAAAACAGTACAAACACCCTTATAAGCATATCTTCCCGTGACAAAGATATATGCAGACTTGCGGACAGTCTGAACGTACAGTTAAAAGAATTACGCAAAAAGCGTCATATTTACGAACAGGGTGACCGTGAACTTAAAGAGGCTATCACGAATATTTCCCACGATTTGAGAACTCCTCTTACCGCAATAATCGGTTATCTTGACTTAATGGAAAACGGCGGTGAAAACAGTGAAATATTACGCTATACCGCTATGATACGCAACCGCACAGACATCATGAAACAGCTTACAGAAGAACTTTTCCGCTATTCAATTATAACGTCCGTACAGGAAGCAAATATTGAAACGGTCTGCATAAATGACGTTCTGGAGGAAACTCTTGCTGGATTCTACGGGGCAGTGACACAATGCGGAATTGTTCCAGATATTGAGATTTCAGAAGTCCGGACGGAAAAGGAACTTGATAAATCCGCTCTTTCAAGAATTTTTTCAAATATTATACAAAATGCGCTGAAATATAGTGACGGTGATTTCAGCGTAAGACTTTCCGACGACGGTGTTATAACTTTCTCAAACTCCGCAAAAAAACTCACTTCCATAGATGTGGAACAATTATTCGACAGGTTCTATACAGTCGAAAATGCTGGAAACTCAACAGGTTTAGGACTTTCAATCGCTAAACTTCTCACTCAGCGAATGGGTGGTGAGATTTCCGCAAAACTTACAGGGGATAGACTGGTTATAAAGCTTTATTTCTAAAAAATGCACTCCTATGCCTATTCAGACAAGGGAATGCTTACATATCATCAGGCAGTTTAAAAGGAAAAACTCATAGCAGAAACATTTTTCTGCCATGAGTTTTTTGTTTATTTAAGCATTTATGAGTTCGCTGGCATTTATTGCCCACAGCTGAATCTGCAATGCATCCTTTGCCGTAATGCCGTCGCCGGTATCACAAACATCTGCATTGAATTTTCCTTTTTCAGTAAGCTTATATTCACTTGGATTTGAAAGTGACTGCATAATCAATACTGCATCTGCCATGTTTACTCTACCGTCATCATTGGCATCACCAGAACGCTTTGTATCAGAATCAAGAAGAATTTGAACATCTTTGTTATAATTAAACGGTTCAAAATTACTTTCGTTAGATTTTATAAGACTTTCAACATAAGCATTATAAACACTATCCATATCTTCTATTTCGTCAGTATGTTCCATTATATATAACTGTGCTGCTGTAAGTTCGTACAAAGTGGGGGAATCGTCATTAGGAATACCATAATATTTATCAATAGTGTTCCATGTTTCTTCAGGAAGTATACTTCTTTCAGCGCCAAATCCTTTCATTATGTCACTCCAGTAAATGCTCATGTCAAAATAATCCGTGTAATTAACAACTCCGTCCAGATTTACGTCAGGAACAGGGCGGATGCCGTTTTCAATATCTGAACAGAATGACTCAAAGAACGAATTGAATATATCCATATTAAAGAAATTGCGGTCGTTCTCAATGTCATATGTTGGTCCTATATTATCACTTACTTCGATGCCGATTTGTAAAGCAGCAGTTCTCATTACTTCAGCTGTACAATATTTGGGTACATAATTATCAATATTTTTCTTATAGTATGCTATCGTGAAATATTCAGGCTTTACTTCTATATGATTTAAGATATAAGACGCTACCTGCACCTGCATATCAGGACCATAATAATGATGCGGAACCAGATGCTCTGAATAATGGAAAGAGAAATCCCAGCATTTTTGATATTCTTCTTCAGTAAGAATCTGCTTTGTTACTTCTGAGTCTATCTTCTCAGTAAAGAATACACTCATACAGTAAATATCATCAACATCAAGCTGACCATTTCCATTAATATCAAGGTCTATTGTACCGCTCTGATACAATTCATCAATCAGATAATATTCAGCGTTCAGATAATTCACATGATAGAACATACGCATAGGGAAAACGTATGCCTGAATTTCCTTATATTTTCCGAAATTTATTAAATCGTCCTCAGTAGTAAGTGGTTCGATATCAGGGTCATAGTAAGCAGGGTCAAGATATTCAGTCCTGATGTTTCCGGAGACTATAAAATACCTCATAACACTTAATGTATCGTCGAAATCAACTACTCCGTCTTCGTTATAGTCAGCTATGCTTTCGATACGCTGAATTATTGAGGGGTCTATATTCTCCTTATATGAATAATACTCTGAAATGTAAGAGTCAAGCAGATAGCAGTCCATAATATCAAACTCGCCATTGCCGTTGATGTCAACATCAAGTTCACCGCTTTCCATTTTAGCGAAAATTTTATCTTCGCCATGCCAGTATCTTTGGGGATTGACACTAAAAGGCACACCGGAAGCATTACTTATTGTAGGCATAGCAGAAAATGATATTGTAAGTGCAGATATAAAAGATGTAAGTTTTTTCATGTTTAAATTCCTTTCATTATAAATATTATGTGATTGATTTATAGTATCTGTTACTATTAAGTAAGTTTGTGTTGTCGTACTTATAGAAGTTTGAGTCATAACCGATATATTATTTTCTGAAATATTCTGACTATCTATATTATATTCATTATTTATTGCATTTTTTAAAGAATAATTATTCAATAATCCGAAACCTGTAATAATAACAGCACATAATCCTGAAACTACAAATGATGTCTTTTTTATAATTGATGTTCTTCTATGCTTTTTTTCAAGAATAGCATCACCCTTTCTGAATACTCTTTCTGCAATATCCTCATAGTTCTTCATAGCTGAAACCTCCTCTTTCAAGCTCTGATTTAAGAGATTTCTTTGCTCTGTAAAGCAAATAAGTAATCTGACGATTAGTTTTATGCATAATCTTTGCGGTTTGTGAAGTGTCGAATCTCTCGAAGTATACCAGATAAAGCACTTGTCTGTAATCGGAGTTAAGTTTCTGCATTGCTTTATGAAGCATAATCTTCTGTTCGTCCCTTATATAATTGATTTCGATTTCTTCCTTGTCCGCAAGACTGTAAAAATCGTCAACTGGAACTGAAACAGCTTTCGAGTTTTTTCTTATATAATCAATTGCTGTAAATCTTCCTATTGAGTAAAGCCATGTTTTAAATGTGCTTTTTCCTGAAAATTTCGGTCTCTTTACATACAGCTTTATAAACACTTCTTCAACAATTTCTTCAGCTATACAGATATTGTCAGTAAAACTTCCTATATACAAAACCATTCCATCTCTATATTCACGGATTATCTCAGTAAGAGCATTCTTATCACCTTCAAGAAAACGGCGGTAGCTACTTGCACCGTTATCCATGTATTTCCCCTTTCCGAAAATATATTTTCACTACTTAGTCGTATAAATTCAGAAATTGTTGCAGTTATTTTAAAAAATTTTTTCACTGAATTATCTTACTGATATTATCATATAAAAAAACTGCCGTATATTCCGGCAGTCTGTTCACTATTCTGGTAAATCTTGATGTGTATTCTACGTCATTCAACGCTCAATCAGCAAGTGTTTACAAGTTGGGGATTTTTTTAATAATTATGCTTATCATTTTCAAGCATTCTCCGGAAATATGAAAATCTTCGTTTATCGTCCATTCCTTTATTTTCAGTATATTGGTTCAACTTTATATACTGGTCAAAAAGATAATCATATTGTGAAAGTTCTTTACCATATGGATGATATGGAAGGTTCATAGTTGAAATAATATCATATATTTCTTTCATCTGAGACTCGTTAAATTCATAACCGCAAGATTCAGCTAAAAATCTGATATTATCATCAGAATACCTATCAAAACTTTCATAGTGCTTGATAGACGCTTCATCAAGCTCTTCATTATATACAGATAATGGTATTTGTTCAGGATTTGGCTCGTCAATATGGTTATATGCTACAGGCAATTCTTTCAGTTCAGGATTTTCGTTATTGATTTTGATTTCTTGTGATTTTTTAATATCGAACTCGACAGCAACAACCTTGCGTCCTTTTTTAATTGGTGTATAGGTAAAATTTATTGTAGTCTTTTTGTTGATTTCCTTTTGGCAAAGTTTAAGGACACGGTCATTAAAAACTTTAAACTGCTCATAACTGTCTCCGGTACATTTCAACATTTTTTTCAATTCATTAAGGTCTACTATCCATTTTTTATTATTTAGAATTTTTAAATTATCTTCAAGACAAAGATATAAAATATAACTATATCTTGAAGTAAGATTAATTACATTTTTTAATCTATATTTTAAATATCCAAGATTTTCAATATTGAAAATATATTCCATAGCCTCCTCGGAACATACAAGATTTATCTGCCATAATCCGTTCTTATCTTGCAAACATTCTGCTTTTGAAAATAAAGAAATGCATATAAACCCGTTTGGCTTTCGTTCATCGTAAACTTCTACAGCCTGAAACAAGTTTTTTACTCGTTTGGATAATTCTTCGCGGTGCATTCGCGTTACTCCCAGCAATTTTTCAAGTTCTCCCTTTTCAAAACGAACATAACGTTTATCAGGTTCATGACTATTAATTCGTGAAAGATACGCATCTAAAATTTTCAGCTCTGGCAAAGTCATAGAAGTTTGTGATAGAGACTGCAATGGATTTGATTTCTGAATCAGCAGTTTGTCAAGATTTTTAACATTGCCAGTATAATCAGGAATTGATGGCAATGTTTTTCTTTTTGGCATAATTAACACCTCCTAAAAATTACTATATCATATAAGTCAATTTTTGTCAATATATTTTTTGACCTATTGAGAAAAAAGTAATTGACCTATCAGAAAAAATCATTGACCTATTGGAAAAAATTATCGAATTATAGGGGGAAAATCGTTTAGGTCAATTTTTGTCAATATATTTTTTGACCTATTGTGGAAAAAATTGTTGACCTATCGGAAAAAATAATTGACCTATTTGAAAAAATAATTGGCCTATCAGAAAAAATAATTGACCTATTGGAAGAAATTATCGAATTATCGGGAAAAAGTCATTATCATATAGGTCAATTTTTATAAATCTATTTTTTGACTCATCAAGGGGAAAAGTCATTGACTTATCAGGGAAAAGTCATTGACTTATCGGGAAAAGTCATTGACCTATCGGGAAAAATCATTGACCTATTGGGAAAAGTCATTGACCTATCACTTAAAAAACGACGGTATATCGCAACAAAAAATCGCCCTAATCAAGTATATAATCAAGATTTTAAAATCAAGAAAAGATCAAGTCAAATCAAGTTCGGCTACGCCTGATTTGACTTGATTTTTTTTTTTTTTTTTTTTTTTTTTTTTTTTTTTTTTTTTAAAAAAATTCCGCTAACTAACAGACAGATAAAAAATGTGCATTAAAAAGCATCAAATTAAACTGTAAGAGCTTTCAGAGAACTAAGCAGTATAATTATACTATGAACATAACATGGTCATTAAAAGCTATTCTATAACGTCTGAAAGCATATGTATCTTTTCTAAAATGCAATATACAACAATTCTTATCGAAATTTCACGACGTTTTGCTATTAAATGAATAAATAACAAACCAGTAACATAACTGTCATATAAAGCATTATGTGTTTTTGCCATATAAATAACAGTGGTTTCACATATATCTTCTAAATGATAACTATCTTCATATTTCATTATACGTAGACTCAAAGATAAGGTATCATAAGCTGTTTTATTTTGAACTGAATCCAATCCATTAACCCAAAGGTGTTTCATATCAAATAGAGCATTATTAACCACTAAAGACAAATAACAAATAAAATCATTGAAATAGCGTGAATTCGACAAAAAAAATTAGTCGAATAGGCATAAAAAGCTCTTTGGCATATTAGAAACAGAACAGACAGCGGGCTTTTCAGGCAGTAAAAAGTAAGCTGCCAAAGCAGAAATGAGATTGACAAGGAAATTGGTTACACTGCGATGTCTAGAATGCTCTATATCACAGGCATTTTTTAGAAAATCATTCACAGCTTCAATTACAGAACGCTTGCGAAGCATCAGTTTATCGTATAAATCCATCAGCTTGTTTTTCATATTTTTCTTTGCCCTTGTGACAAGTGTAATATCTTTTTTCAAAAGTTTTCATTCGTTGGAGCAGTTGCAAGAGTGTATCAGGCAAGAGTGAAATTTGATACCTGTACAGTGTTTGTTGGCAAGCAAGGCACAGGCAAATCAAAGTTTATCTACAAAATCGCATATAATCCTGATTGGTTCTCCGACAGTATCACTACATTTGATGGTAAAGAGTTTTACGAAGGTATTCTTAATTCGCTGTCCGATGTGGAATTCCGCAATCTGACAGGACGTGTCGGCAGACTTCAGTACAGTCTTTACGGAAATGTATTTCTGATTTGTATAAAAGATGAGGAGATTTCTCCTCAGAGCTATGTTGAACTGCTGCAAAGCGGCATAAAAAAGCAGACTCTTTCTGTTTCTGATTTATAGTAATCCTATTTTAAAATGGAATATCAAGGATAGCGAAAAACGTAAT
>CAMWQI010000037.1 GCA_947176345.1 uncultured Ruminococcus sp. | reverse complement strand
TCAGTACAATGACCTTGTCAAAAAGTTTTGATGCCCTTGTTATTATATCAAGATGTCCTAAAGTCACGGGGTCAAAGCTACCCGGACATACAGCTATTCTACGCATTTTCGGACACCTCCGGAAATGATTTACATAAAATGGAAACATTTATTTTTCCATAATGATAAGTTTTCCGGAGAGTGAAATTTTCCGGTACAGCCGGTTCACCGGCTTCTGATTCATATTCACATATTATAATACCGCCGTCTTTTACTTTTTTCGCCACAAATGGCAGAATATTGTCAATATGATTATGACGATAGGGTGGGTCAAGGATTATAATATCAAAGATATTCCGTGTAAGTTTTATATAATCATAACTATCACGGCTGATTACTTCCGACTGTCTTTGAAATCCGACAGCACGGATATTATTATTTATACAGCGTACAGCCCGCTGTGAACTGTCCACGAATACAGCCCGTGATGCACCACGACTTATAGCCTCAATGCCCATTTGTCCACTGCCTGCGAAAAGGTCAAGGACAGAAGTTCCCTCAATTTCAAACTGTATCGCTGAAAAAACAGCTTCTTTTACTTTATCTGTAGTAGGTCTGACATCAAGACCCTCAGGGGCGTTTAACTTTCTGCCCCGTGCAATACCTGTAATAACTCTCATTTATACGCTCCGTAGCCACACAGAAAAAGTGCGGTTTTCCGCATTTACGGCATACGGTTGCCGGATTTATATAAAACTTATTATACCTTATTTTGCGTTATTTGTCTATATTATTTTATAAAGATAGGTAAAACTCCACAAAAAAACATTTTTCTGTTTGTAGAAAATGACATAGATTATTGCTTGTTGAAATAGTCAATTCTTCCGGAGGGTCTGAAATATGTTCTTATGTAACCATCGGTGGAGAGTATGACAAATTCATTTGACTCTTCAATATAATATACACCGTCGCCGTCCTCCGCTTCGTATTTGAAAAGTGCGTCCGGATTATTTATGACATCGCTTGCACCTTTTTCGTAATCTTCAGCAGTGACATAACCGAAATCACTTTCAAATTCACTGCCATGCTTTTCAAAGTGCTGATTGAGTAACTTTTCATTCCGGAAATGATATTCAACATAACTGTTTCCGTCGCTGAATATTTCTTCTGTATCTGCTGAAAAAACTTCCGTTTCAGGTTGAGTTATGTTTTCTGTTTTTTCTTCCAGAGTGGAGTTTTCACTTATGGAAATATCCGTGTTTTCGTCATCGTTTATATTTGCCACAGCCACGCCTGAACCGGCAAGGAGTACAATTATTCCGGAAATAATACTTATAATTTTTTTATTCATAATATAATATCCTCAAATTTTGCGTTTATTGACTCCGCAAGTTTCACGGGTGAAAGATGTATCTGTGTGCCTATTCTTCCACCGCTTATCCAGAACAACGGGAGATTTTTCGCACTTTCGTGAATAACAGTCGGAAATTGTTTCTTCATTCCTATGGGAGTACAGCCACCACGGACGTATCCGGTTATTTTGTTTATATCCTTTACATGAATTAATTCAACGGATTTTTCACCTACACTTTTAGCGGATTTTTTCAAATCAAGTTCTTCCGCAACCGGCAACAGAAAACAGTAATATCCGCCTGATTTTCCATGTGCAACAAGTGTCTTGAAAGTTGCGTCAATAGGTTGTCCAAGAGCTTCCGCACAGGTTATTCCATCTATAAATTCTTCGCATTCATATGACTGCATTGTATATTCAATCTTGTTTTTTTCAAGAAAACGCATAGCATTAGTTTTTGTTTCTTTTCCCATAAAAATCACCTTTTTTCTGAATTTATTTTACTGTAGATACAACCACAGTAATTCTGCCGGTAGAGATTATATTTTTTTGAAAGTTCTATGGAATGTTTATATCCGTCATGTTTCTTGAAATCCGAAAAGAGATATTCCACGTCGTATTTACGGGATATTTCCGCACCACATTCATTAATGAAAGTGCAGTCTTTATGCGGGCTTATAGTTAGTGTAGTCGTGAAATAGTCACAATTCAGGAGTTTTGCTTTTTGTGCTGACATTTCAAGGCGGTGAGCTATGCATTTCTGACAGCGTTCACTTCTTTCAGGCAGACTTTCAAGACCTTTTGCAAGCTGATAAAAAATTTCCGGATTATATTCTTCTTCAATAATTTCAATATCAAGATTCATTTCACGGACAAGCCTTTTCAGTTCGTCAAGGCGGTATAAAAATTCACTTTCCGGTGATATATTCGGATTGCAGAAATAAAGCGTTATATTGAAATATTTTTCAAGAAAACAAAGTGTATGACTACTGCATGGTGCACAGCACGCATGAAGAAGTAATGACGGTTTTTTACTATTTTTTTGAAGTTCTGAAATTTTGTCGTCAAGAATTTTTCCATAATTTATTTTATTCATTATTTGTCCTCAAGATTTTTCAGTGCTTTTATTTCTTCGCGGTTAAGTTTTATTTCGGCGTCTTTAAGTAGCTTTACTTCACTTCTGTCAAGAACCACCGGCACTTCTGATTTATCGGTTTTAATGCGGAGTTTTCCGGTAATTATATTAGCATCTTCAACACGACCCTTTGCACCGTCCGGAGTGACAACCAATGCTCCCACTTTTGGTGTGATTTTAAGGAGTTCTTCATAGGCATTCTGTTCATTTTTGAGACAGCACATAAGTCTTCCACACGTACCGGAAATTTTTGTCGGATTGAGTGAAAGTCCCTGCTCTTTAGCCATTTTTATTGATACAGGTTGGAAATCTCCCATATAGCTTTTACAGCAAAATTCCCGACCGCATATTCCTAAACCGCCTAAAATTTTCGCCTCATCACGAACACCTATTTGTCTTAACTCTATACGCATACGGAAAACGCCAGCCAAATCCTTGACAAGTTCACGGAAATCAACACGGCTTTCCGCTGTAAAATAGAAAAGCAGTTTACTGTTATCGAATGTACATTCAACATCAACAAGGTGCATTTTCAGTTTCCGGAATGCTATTTTTTCCTCACAAATCCTGAATGCATCTTTTTCTTTCTGATGGTTTTTTTTAAGTATTTTAAGGTCATGTTCATTTGCAAGCCTTAAAACCGGTTTAAGCGGTGAATTAAACTGATTATCTGGAATTTCCCTGTTAGCTATAGCGACTTCACCGCATTCAGTACCGCCGGCTGTCTCAACCACAACCATATCGCCGATATTTGCCTTTATTCCCTCAGGGGAAAAATAATATATTTTGCCTACTTTCTTAAATCTTACACCTACAATTTCTTTCATGAATTTTCCTCCGGTATTTTATATTATAGTTTCGATAATTTCCGCACATAGTGCCGAAAGTGCAAGTGGTATATTTACGTTACATTCGACCGTATGCCATGCACGTTCAATTGAGTAATGGATTTTTTCCGCCTGCCGTGATGTGAGAATATATGATAATTTTACAGCACCTTCACGGAAACACCCTATATTGTTTGCTTTTGTGTCCTGAATAAGTACAGCCGAATCCCTTATGAGCTTGTCAAGCATGGAAAGAACTGTCCGGACATCATTTCTGTTTTTATTCAGGGTAAATAACGCTGTGTCAAGTGCATATTCGTCTTTTCTAATTATACTATCAGCAAGCTGTTTTGTCAAATCAACTTGCCTACGTAAATCCTCATTGTTTATATATTCCGTACACATACCGATATTTCCATGAAAACATTTCACGGCTTTTTTAATATCTTCCGGATTGAAACTACTTTCAGAAAGTGCATTTTCTGCCTGTTTTTCCGTACATGGAGATACTCCGAAACATACACATCTTGAAATTATCGTGGGCAGAAAATCTGTTTTTGTTTCCGACGTGAATATAAAGTAAGCATATTCCGGTGGCTCTTCAATGATTTTCAGTAAAGTATTCTGTGTGCGTACGTCCATATTATGACAGTCGCGGAATATATATACTTTACAGCTGGTATCATTGTTAGGCTTTATGAACGCATCGGAGCAGATTTTTCTTGCAGTATCCACCGAATAACCGCCTAATTTTCCGGAAGTCTCCACATATATCACATCAGGGTGTGTGCCAGCCTGAATATTTTTACAGGCACTGCACGTACCGCACGGCATATCATTTATGGGACTGTTGCACATTAAGAGATTTGTATAAAATTCAGCCATAAGCTTTTTGCCAGTGCCTTTTTCCCCATAAAATAACACGGTATGTGCTGTACGTCCTGATTTTTTCATATTGCATAGATTTGAAATCAATAAATTATTTCCTTGAATTTTTTTCATGAATATTTACCCGCCTGTTTTATTATAATTCTATTTTACCACAATTACATCTGAAATTCCATACTTATGGAAAATATTTACAGAATTTATATTAATGCGTTCACCACTTGCAACAATTGGCACAGCCGGAGGACATGGGACTTTCACAGATGCACATATTCTGCCCACTGCATATTCAACGGGTATTGTTTCGCACTTCGAAAATACCGCCTCACGTATAGACATTACGCGTTCTGGAAGTTCCATTCTGAAATCCATAGTATAAGGAGTTATTTTCGGACATTCAGCCAATGCACTGGAAAGAGCATCGGAAAGTATCTCATAGTCACAGTCCGTGCAGACTGGTGACATTAAAAGTACAATAATCGAACTGTCCGAATATTCGCATTCAACGCCGTAACGACGGAGCAAGTCTGCAAGCTCATTGCCATTGTAACCGCTTTCGCTTGCTTTTATGGTAATGTGAAAAGGTTCACTTTCTGCAAATATAAGCCTATCGGAAAAATCCCACCGGAAATTTTCAAGATACATCAGGTTTTTATTTATATCAGAAGATATTAATTCTTCAATATACTTGTTGCATAAGTCAAGTGACATCATGATGAGATATGACGGACTTGTTGAGCCGAACATACTCATAGCTTGTTTCAGCAAGGGGACATACTCCGGCACGGACGTATGGAGCATAGCTGAACCCGTCAGGGCTGGAAGCATTTTATGGGCGGAATCACAGCATAAATCCGCACCGTGCGAAATCGGGTGTATATCAGTTTTCAGGAATTTCAAATGTGCGCCGTGTGCGTTGTCCACAATTAGACGGGCATTATATTTGTGACAAATTTCAGCCAGTGCGGAAATATCAGCAGTTTTTCCGGTATAGTCCGGAGATGTCACATATAAAGCAGATGGTACGGTGGAATTTTTAAGGGCGTTTTCAACGTCGTTGAGGTTTATGTTTCCGGAAAGTATTCCGCCGGAATATTCCGGCAATATCCATTCGACATCAAGGTCAAGCAGTGCAACAGCATTCAAAAATGCACGATGGACGTTCCGGACAGCAAAAATTTTTCTGTTTTCTGATTTCATGATATAAAGCATAGCCTGTATGCATAATGTAGAGCCACCGGCAGAATAAACCGTACCGGCTGTGCCGTAAAGTCTGGACATATTTTTTTCGCTTTGTGAAATAATGCCGTCGGCTTCAAAGAGACTGTCCGCACCGGAAATTTCCGTTATATCAAATGAGTACATTTCCGAAAGTGCCGGAATAAGTGCCATACCCTTATGAGCAGGCATATGACAACGGAGTGTTCCGGACTGTGAATATTTTTTCAGAAAATCATATATGGGTGTATTCATATAAAAAAAGCTCCTTAAAGATTCTGTATTACTTCCCATAATTCACGGGCTGTATCAAGGTTTACACCGACTGTTCCGGCAAGTTCTTCCGGTGAGGCGTTTTTGAGATTATCTTTTGTCTTGTATTTTATCATAAGTTTTTCCGATTTCTTTTCACCAATTCCCTTTACTGTGGTGAGTTCAGAAAGATATGTTTTTTTCTTGTGTTTGGAGTGCATATAATTTACGGAATATCTGTGTACTTCGTCCTGTATACGTGTGACAAAGTTAAAAGCAGACTGTAAATTATTTATCTGTATTTCACGTCCGCCGGAAGCAATTGCACGGGTACGGTGCTTATTATTCTTTACCATGCCGAAAACGGCTATATTTAAGTTTAAATCCTGAATGAGTTCAGTTATGGTATTTACATGACCTTTTCCGCCATCAAGGAGAATTAAATCAGGTGTCCGCCTGAAATATTCATCACCGTCCTGATTTATTATGTGCATAAGACGGCGTTCAAGTACTTCATACATACTTTCATAGTCGTTCTGTGTCTGAATTTGTTTTATTGTGAAACGCTTGTAAGCTTTTTTGAGGGGTCTGCCATTCTCAAAGACAACCATTCCGGCAACTATCGACTCATCGGCAAGATTTGAAATATCATACGCTTCAATGTATTCAGGGGGCTTATCAAGTCCCAAAACCTGTGCCAGTTGTTCAAGTGCAATAACTTCCTTACCGGTGCGATTGTTTTTAAGTGCTAAATATTCAGCACTGTTATTTTTAGCAAGCCTTAATAATTCCGTCTGATTTCCACGTTTTGCGGTATTTATAGTTATTTTTCGTCCAGATTGTGTATCAAGCATTTTCTGGATAAGTTCATAATCTTCCGGCATATTTTCGACTATAATCATTTCCGGAATGTCCGTTTTTTTATAATAATACTGCATCATGAAAGAACTTAAAATATCCTCATCACTGTTATTTGAAAATTCCATTACTGTTTTATCAAAAAGCCTGTTATTACGGTATATTAAAACAGTAATATAAATTTCATTATGAGACTCTGCTATACCTATAATATCAGCATTTTCAATAGTATTATTTATAATTTTCTGCTTTTCAGAAGATTTTTTTATATACGTTATGCGGTCGCGGAGTATAAGGGCTTTTTCAAATTCAAGATTTTCAGATGCCTGAATCATTTCTTTTTCCATGCGTTCAAGTGCCTCTGCACTGCCGTTTTTTATGAAATTTTCCGCTTGTCTGATTATTCTTGCGTATTCCTCACGGGAGATTTTTCCGGTACATACACCCATGCAGTTTTTTATATGATAATTCAGGCAAGGACGGCTTTTTCTGAAATCCTGCGGAAATTTTTTACTGCACGTCGGCAGACGGAAAACGCGGTTTACTTCATCGACTGTTTCCTTTGCAACAAATCCACTTGTATACGGGTTTGAATACTTTCCGGACTGCAAAGTATTTTTTTCAGCGGTAATCCGTGGGTATTCGTCGTCGGAAATGCGTATATAGTGATAGCCCTTGTCGTCTTTCAGGAGAATATTATATTTAGGCTGATGTTGTTTTATAAGACTGCATTCCAGTAAAAGTGCCTCATATTCGCTGTCTGTTACAATGAAATCATAGTCATTGACATTCGATACCATAGCGGAGACTTTAGGTGTATGACCGGCATTTTCCCTGAAATAACTGCTCACACGACGACGGAGATTTTTGGCTTTACCGATGTATATAATATGATTTTCCTTGTCTTTCATGATATATACACCTGACGATTCTGTAAGTCTTGAGGTTTTTTCCCTTAAATATGGTAATCGCGGATTCATAGTTTTATACTCCTTTAAAAATAATATTTCATAATTCTGTATAATCTTTTTCTTGCCCGTGACATCACAGCAGATACAGACTGCGGAGTAACTCCGGACTCTTTGGCTATAGTGACCGTATCAACCCCCTGAAAATAGTATAACATAATAATTTCCTTTTGTCGCGGTGTGAGTTCATTATTAATAACATTTAACAATAATTTTTTCAGTTTTCTTACTGAATTTTCATTGCTCCCGCACTCAATTATAGCACGTATACTTCTGTCTGTTCTTCCGGTGAATGTATCAGAATATCTTTCACGTCTTGCCACGTTCTTTAACCCTCCCTGCATATTTTTCAAGATGTTCAACGATTTCTTCAAGTTCTGTATTTTCAACATAAAGCAACCTAAGGCGTTTTTCAATATTAAGTTCATTGACAATATCTGATTTTCCTGACCTGACAAGATTGTTTTTCTGTTCTGTAAGTAACTTTATACGTTCCTTTATAAGCGCACAGCTTTTTCTGTAATTTTTTATCAGTGTGTGCATAAATATTCCTCCTGTTTTATAGAACTTATGTTTTTACACACACATTATAAAGTATAAATTTTTTCTTGTCAAGGGTTTTTTGATAAAAATTTTTTATTTAATATTTTACAGAAAATTGTTTGTTTTTATAAGATAGTTAATTCAGAAAAGTATTGACATTTTCCCTGAAATGTAGTATACTTTTTTTACATGGGCAATTGCTCATTTATTTAGCATAAATTAAATAATAAGCAGTGATATAATTTTTTTAAAGGACGTGCTGAAACATGGATTTTAATTATGATGTAATTATAGCCGGCTGTGGTGCGGCTGGTCTTTATGCGGCAATAAATCTGCCGTCATCTTTGCGTATTCTCATTGTCTGCAAACGCGAACTAAGCCTTTGCAACTCATCACTTGCACAGGGTGGTATAGCCGGAGTTTACAACTCTCCCACAGACAATATCCAGTATCACCAGAACGATACACTCATAGCAGGCGGATTCAAGAATAATGTTGATGCTGTTCATACCCTCGTAAGTGAGGCGGCACAGGATTTACAGCATATTATAGAACTCGGCGTTGATTTTGACAAGAACCCCGATGGCACATACCACCGTACACTTGAAGGCGGTCACAGTCATCACCGTATATTCCACCATGCCGACGCTACTGGCAAGGAAATAACATCTACTCTTTTAAAGAATGTTCAGAAACTTGAAAATGTTACAATACTTGAAAATACTATTATATGTGGTACTAAAAAGACTTCAACGGGCTATTCGGCGTTCATGAAAAACGACAACGGCTATCAGACATATAACTGTCATTTCATGATACTTGCCACCGGTGGTATCGGTCGTGTATATGAATTTACGACAAATTCCGCTATAGCTACCGGCGACGGAATCACATTTGCCTATGAAATGGGTGCGAAAATCAAGAATTTAAGCTATGTACAGTTCCACCCGACAGCATTCAATAACAGGGCAACACGTGAGTGTTTCCTTATTTCCGAGGCTGTACGTGGTGAGGGTGCATATCTTCTTAACTGCAAAAAAGAACGCTTTATGCAGAATTACGACGAAAGACTGGAATTAGCACCAAGAGACGTTGTTTCTCATGCTATAGTGCTTGAATCAAGAAAACAGAACTCAACAGAATTTTTCCTTGATATAAGCTACAAAGACAGCGAATTTCTTAAAAAGCGTTTTCCTATGATTTACGAAAACTTATTGAAACAGGGCTTTGACCTTACAAAAGAGCCAGTACCGATTTTCCCGTGTCAGCATTATCTTATGGGTGGTATAGACGTTGACAATAATGCTGAAACAAGTCTCCGTAATCTTTTTGCTTGCGGTGAGTGTTCGCATACGGGCGTACACGGAAGTAATCGTCTTGCAAGCAATTCGCTTTTAGAGGCACTTGTATTCTCACGTCATGCCACTGAATGCATAAAGTCAAGACTTGAAAGTGTTCCGACAGAGTTTGAAACGGCTGAATTTGACGCACATCTTGATGGCGAACATATGCCGAAAGGTTTCCGGACAGAAACACGTCGTATAATGCAGAGAAGTCACTTTGTCATTCCCGACAAGAAAGAGGCAACAGAGGGCTTTAAACGCATAAAGGAAATGAGAGATAATCTCCTTAATGCCGGATATGTTGTTGACACAGACTATATACTTGCAAAGTCAATAGTTACAGTGGCATATATAATTCTCGGTGAGGTAATGCAATAAAAATATTTCACAATTTATATAATATCTGAATATATATAATATATGAGGTGATATATATGCAGATATGCAACAGAAATGGTGTTACTTATATAAATAATATTCTTATTGTTAATAAGGATTATCCGTTACCGGCGGATTACAATCCGAAAGGTCTTACTGCTGATACGCTGAAAGCGTTCCGGAAAATGTCTTGTTGTGCAAAAAAAGACGGCATATGTCTTTGTGTATATTCGGGATTTCGTTCATATGAGTATCAGAATGAACTATATAATAATTATGTTTCGGTATATGGTCAGGAAGTGACAGATACATTTTCTGCCCGTGCCGGACACTCCGAACATCAAACAGGTTTAGCAATTGATGTCAATAATGCTGATGATTCCTTTGAGGGTACACCGGAGGCTTTATGGCTTGCAGAAAATTCATGGAAATATGGCTTTATAATCCGCTATCCGAAAGACAAACAACATATTACAGGCTATAAATACGAACCGTGGCACGTGCGTTATCTCGGAACGGAAACGGCAAGGAAAATTTACTGTTCAGGGCTTACTTTGGAGGAATATTTAGATATTGACTACAGATAAACTAATGAAAGGAATTTAAAAAATGAAATTATTACAGTGTTACGTTGATAATATAATTACAACCGCTCTCATGGAAGATATAAATTATATTGATGTGGCGGCAGATAATCTCATTCCGGAAGAACATAAAAGCTCCGCTTATTATGTTGCAAAAGATACTGGTGTTGTGTGCGGAATAGAAGTCGCTAAGCGTGTTTTTGAACTCGCCGGTGGTGATGTTGATTTCAAGATACTCATGAAGGACGGCACAAAGGTTAATAAAGGCGACGTTATAGCTACTCTTGAAGGCAGTACACTTACGCTTTTAAAGGGCGAAAGAACAGCTTTGAATCTTTTACAGCATATGTCCGGAATAGCCACTGCTACAAACCAGTGCGTGGAGTTAGTAGCTGGTACAAAGGCATCTGTTACCGATACAAGAAAGACACTTCCAGGATTGAGGGCATTGCAGAAATATTCCGTGACAGTCGGTGGCGGAAAAAACCATAGATTTAATCTTTCTGATTGTGCTATGCTGAAAGACAATCACATAGACGCTTATGGCGGAATAACTCCGGCTGTTACTGCACTCCGTGAAAAAATCGGTCATACGGTCAAGATTGAAGTTGAAGTACGTACACTCGACGAACTCAAAGAAGCACTTGACAATAAAGTTGAGATAATCATGCTTGATAATATGTCAAATGACGAAATGAAACAAGCCGTTGAGATTACTTCCGGACGTGCTTTACTGGAGGCATCCGGAAATGTTACCGCTGATAATATCCGTTCAGTAGCTGAAACTGGTGTGGATATAATTTCACTTGGTGCGTTGACACATTCCGTTAAATGTTTCGATATATCAATGAAAATAAATAAATAATTTAATCAATCCGAAATGGAATTATCATGAAAAAGCAATTAAAAAGAACAATTGTTGCTGTCATATCAACAGTTTTGTCCGCTGTTGGCGTTATGGGAATGACTGTCAGTGCAGATGTTGATAGTATTATGGGTGATGTCAATGCTGACGGCAGATTCACTATTGCTGATGTAACTTTGTTTCAGAGTTGGATTATGGGAAACGATGTCACTTTGAATAATTATCAGGCTGTTGACTTCTGTGAAGACGGTATACTTGATGTCTTTGACCTGTGTATGATGAAAAAGGAGCTTCTTAATTATAACAGTTCTGAAGAATATCCAGTCAAAAATCCTGTTATAATAGATGAGTTTGCACCATGTACTGATACTATTGAAGATATATTTTATTCTAGATTTTTTACTATTACTATAAAACATCAGTACAGTGACCCTGAACGTGTATGGACGGTTGATGACTTTAAAGGTATCGAAAATATTAAAGCTGTTAAACAATATTATTCAAGCAATCCATATAGACATATTTTATGGATATCCCTGTCTAATCTGTCTCAAGAAAACGTATTAAAAGCTATTCATGATATTGAAGCACTGAATATTAAAGAAATCAAGGAAATTCAAACATACAAAGTTTATGGAGTTCCGGACCCTGATACAAAAAAATAATATAAAGTATTAATTCTGAAAAATAAAGCAGTTTTAGGCAACATGAAACTGCTTTTTTGGATTTGGCGTGTTAAATTTACAACAGGAGGAAAAAATGTATATTAAAGATAAAAATATAGACAGCGGAAAGGCTTTTGATTTTGGAAAGACTTCAGAAGATTATGCTAAATTCCGTGATATTTATCCACAGAAATTTTATGACAATATACTGAAAAGAAATCTCTGTATAAAAGGTCAGAAAGTATTGGATTTAGGTACGGGAACGGGTGTAATTCCAAGAAATATGTATCGTTATGGTGCTGAATGGACAGGTATAGATATTTCTGAAAATCAAATAGAACAGGCAGGAATACTTTCAGAAAATATGAATATTAAGTATTATGCACAGGCGGTGGAAGATATAAAATTCCCTTGTAATTCATTTGATGTTATTACTGCCTGTCAGTGTTTCTGGTATTTTGACCATGAAAAAATTATGCCTGAGCTTTACAATATATTAAAACCAAACGGAAGTATTTTGATATTGTCTATGGCATGGTTGCCGTATGAGGATAAAATAGCAGAAGCAAGTGAAAAACTTGTCTTGAAATATAATCCTGAATGGAGCGGAGCAGGTGAAACACTTCACCCTATATTCATACCGGAATGCTATAAAGAAAAGTTCAGGCTTGTTTACCATGAGGAATATTCTTTAAAAGTACCATTTACCCGTAAAAGCTGGAATGGAAGAATGAAATCCTGTCGGGGTATTGGTGCATCTCTTACAGAAAGCGAAATTTCTGCATGGGAATGTGAACATATAAATTTACTTTCAAAAATTGCACCTGATAATTTTGAAATTCAGCATTATGTTGCAGTTGCAGAATTAAAGGCAATCAAATAAAATTTCTAAAATCAACATTTCAGGCTTTTTATGTTGTTCAGATAGTGGGATTTTTCTGTTATAATATAAACATCAAATGAAAAAGGAGATGTTATCATGAAAAATCTTGATGCAGTCTATGCAGAAAAAATCGCTGAGGAATATTCTCAGAAATCTGCTTCCAAAGTGGTAGCTCTGAAAAAACTTGACCGTAAAGCAAAAAAACCAGCAGAAATTTTTACTTATTCTTTCGGGATAGTTGGTGCATTGATTCTTGGTGCTGGTATGTGTCTGTCAATGGGCATTATCGGTTCTGGAACATCATTGTTTATGGTTCTGGGAATAATCATAGGAATTATCGGAATTGCTATGGTTTCCACAAATTATCAACTCTATAAAAAGATGCTTGAAAATGGTAAGAAAAAATACGCTTTTGAGATAATAGAACTTGCAAAGGAAATTACTGATTCAGAAAATTAACAATCCGGAGGGAAAAATGAACAAGTCCGAAAGTAAATATTTCAATACTGCAAGACGAATGAACGAGGCACTTCTCTCTCTGCTTTATGAAAAAGATTTTGAATATGTTACTATAAAAGAAATATGTGCAAGAGCAAATGTAAATCGTTCTACATTTTATCTTCATTATGAAAATATAGGCGATTTACTTCTTGAAACTATTCAGTTTGTAAATGAAAAATTTTCCCATTCATACCCTGAAAAAGACCTTTCAATAAATGAAAAGAGTATTGATGAACTTTATTTTATGACAGATGAATGGATAATACCATATCTTAATTTTGTTAGGGAAAACAAGCGTATTTACAAGGCAATACATGAAAATTCCACTGCTTTCGGAGTAGAAAAAGCGTTCAGTGATTTTTTGGGAAAGGTCTTTTCTCCCATACTTTCAATGTATGGTGTGCCAAAAGAAAAGCATGAATATATAATGACATTTTATCGTCATGGACTGGTATCAATCATTATGAAATGGATAGATAATGATTGTATTGAACGTCCTGAATTTATTATGGATATTATAAATATTCTGTTCAAAGGTCAGCAAAGGATTAAGTCTGAAAAAATATGATAAACACAATAGAAGGAGTTGAGTAGAATGGCAAAGTCAAAATTGGTTGAAGTAAACAAGAAAATCGAAGAAAAGGTTGTAGGTACATATAAGTTTATAGAAAACGGAGTGACCGGAACATATAAAAAGATTGAAGACAAATTTGTGGACAACTTTCTTACCAAAGACGGCGAAACCGTTGAGGAAGCAAAAGCAAGGATTAAAGAAAATATTCAATCAAATAAATAATTTATCATTACTGTCCTGAATAATTCGGGACAATTTTTGTATCATATGGACGTTATACCGCATATAATAATACAAACCACAAAAGGAGGTTGTTTTTTATGTGCGGAATTGCCGGAGCTATCAGCTTTAAGGAAGATATGCGTGAAGATATGAAAATTTATGAGAATATGCAACACGCACTTCTCCGCAGAGGACCTGACCAGAGAGGTATTGTACTTACAAAAGAATGTGCCCTTATTCATACAAGACTTGCAGTTATAGATGTTCAGAACGGCAGACAGCCCATGTCATATGGGAAGTTTACCATAGTATACAACGGCGAACTTTACAACACCGCTGAAATCCGTAAGGAACTTGAAAAAGAATTTGAATTTGATACCCATTCCGATACGGAAGTGGTATTGAAAAGTTTCATAAAATGGGGTGAAAAATGCCTTGATAAATTCAATGGTATTTATGCGTTTGCGGTATATGACGAAAATAAACACAGTCTTTTCCTTGCCCGTGACCGCATAGGTGTAAAGCCACTTTTTTACTATGAGAATAATAATAAACTTATTTTTGCTTCAGAAATACCGGCACTTCTGCAACACCCCGATGTACCACATGAAATAGACTCACAAGGAGCATCGGAATTAATTCTTATGGCTCCAGGTCGGACACCATCATGTGCAGTAATAAGGGGTATCAAGGAAGTAAAAGCCGGTTGGTGTGGTTACTATACGGCTGACGGTCTTGAACTTCACGAATACTGGAGACTTAAAGCTCATGAATTTAATGAAACTTTTGAACAGACCGTCGAACACGTCCGTGAGCTTGTTCTTGATTCCATACGCCGACAGCTTATATCTGACGTTCCAGTATGTACTTTTTTATCGGGTGGACTTGATTCAAGTCTTATATCGTCGGTTGCCAGTGCCGAAATGAAAAAACACGGTAAAATCCTTGATACATTTTCGATTGATTACCGTGATAACGACAAGTATTTTCAGAAAAGCCATTTTCAGCCAAACAGTGACCCTGAATACATTCAGTGCATGGCGGATTATCTTGGCACAAATCATCACTGGACAGTGGTTGATACTCCGGAACTTGTCAACGCCCTCTATGATGCCACAGAAGCACGGGGACTTCCCGGCATGGCTGATGTTGATGCATCACTGCTTATATTCTGTCATGAGATAAAAAAATATGGTACTGTTGCATTGTCAGGTGAGTGTGCAGACGAAATTTTCGGTGGTTATCCGTGGTACAGGGATAAGGATATAAGAATGACAGACGGTTTTCCGTGGGCGCAAAGTACGGCGTACAGAAAGAATTTTTTAAGTGATTATTATGCAGAAAAAATCAATGCTGAAGAATACGTCTATAGTGCTTACCGGAATACTGCCGACTATGCTATGAAGTTGCCATCAGACAGTCCGCTTGAATACCGTATGCGTGAAATGACACAGTTAAATTTTGACTGGTTCATGCAGACACTGCTTGACCGCAAGGACAGAATGAGTATGTACAGCGGACTTGAAGTCCGTGTGCCGTTCTGCGATTACAGGATAGCAGAATATTTATATAATGTACCATGGGAATATAAGGACTATCAGGGACGTGAAAAGGGCTTGCTCCGTGAGGCTATGAAAGAATGGTTACCGGATAAAGTCTTGTGGCGTAAGAAATCTCCGTATCCGAAAACACATAATCCTGCTTTCCTTGATGCTGTAACGGAAAAATTAAAATCCGTCCTTGAAGAAAATGATAATATATTATTTGAACTCGTAAAGCGTGAGGAACTTGAAAAACTTGTCCGCCATGAAGACCACGTACAGTGGTACGGACAGTTAATGAATTTACCACAGACTATAGCATTTTTCCTACAGCTTGACCACTGGCTGAAATGCTATAAAATAAAACTTATTTAATATCTACGTGTTATTTTTAATAATCCGGTGATAGTTTTTGAGTCAACTGTCACCGGATTAAAGTATTCATGGGATAATAGGAGAATTTGTAAATAATATATACACTATCCACAACTTAAGTATAACAAAATAACATACAAAAACCTGGATTAAA
>CAMWQI010000036.1 GCA_947176345.1 uncultured Ruminococcus sp. | reverse complement strand
GTTAAATACTATTATAAAGGGGAAAAATATGAACACAAAAAAATTGAGAATTACCGCTTTTCTTATGGCTCTTGCGTGCATTACAAGCTCATGCGGAAATGAAGGAAATTCTGATAGTTCCGAAAGTGAAACACCAGAAATCGTTTCGAAAAGTACCACTACAGATGAAATTGAGACGGAAACACAATCCGAAACAGAAACACAGCCTGAAACTGAAACGGAACAGGTTACGACACAATCTAACGATGAAATACTTGAGGTATGTTCAGAGATACATGTGACTTTAGGCGGAAAAAGTTGTGACTTTGAAGGAGATTTCAAGGAAATTACAGATACGCTTAAATCTCTTGAAACTGTTTCCGTTTCTGATGTTCTTATAAATGATGATATCGAAGAATGGGAATTGTTTATTTATACAAATAAATCAACAATAAATTTTTCGCGGAAACTCACTTCACAAGGCTGGCTTATCATGGACGATGACATGAATTTCTATGCGGACTCTCCAGAACTTACCAGAATGATAATTGACAATGTATCTTATGGCGATGAAAAAATAGTTACATCTAAAGAACCATATTTTTCTATAGAATGTGATGAGCCGTTCACGGAGCAGGAATATGTTGATACTGCCGTTGAATGCGTTGATAAATGGCTTACGTCATTGCAAAGCGACGACACCGACGAATATTACAGAAACAAGAGTTTTGAAATAACTTTATATGATGAAGCTGAAAGACAAAAATGTAATTATCTTTCATGCGGAATGGTTGACGGAAAAAAAGAATTTGTTGTTGAAATATGCTTTACTGCTGAAGACTATGGTGACAATACTTTCTATGATGACTACTATCAGGAGGGTCGCTATACAGAAGCTGGTACTTTCTGGTCGGGGCAGTATATATGTGGACGTTTCCGCTATGATAACGGCTGTTGCAGTCTGATTGACATGACAACACGTTCTTACAGTGAGAGTATGCAGAGAGGTCTTAACGGTATACATTCCGGTGAGTATAAGAATTTCTATGATTTCGCACGTCGTGAAGATTATCAGGAAATACTTGATGAGAGCTTTGAGCCACGCGAACGTTATACTGTCTCACGGAATATTACCATGACCGAAGACGGAAAGCCGATAAATGTTGATATTTACGCCCAATCCGTAGACAGTGAAACTGACGACTCCTACACGGCGATATGGTACGAAAGAGCATACATAAACAAAGAACCGACTTATAGTACAGGGCTTTATTTCACGGATAACAGAACGGGGCATATGCCTGATACACTCCCGAAAGATTTTCAGCTTACTTTTGATAATTATGACGGTGATGCTAACCCTGATTTCTGTTGCCGTTACGATAGTGATGAAAATGGTACTTTCTATTCTTTGGACAGCATTCAGACGGACGGCAGAATATTTAATCTTTCCGGCAGAGCTTTTGAGGGCGGAATTTATATAGCTGGCTGTAAAGACCCGTCGCCACGTCTGCAAAGAACAGAAACAATTGCTTATATCGGCTGGAAAATCGACGAAAACGGAAGATATTATCCCACCGACTCTAACGGCAATGAAACTGAACTCCCTGAACTGAATATGTACTCCGACCGCCTGTATCTTCCGGACGATATGAAGATGTATGGTGAGGACGAAAATACAGTACATTGTTTCCTGTGGAACAATACCGATACTCCTATGACTATCGACAATACATATTCCATAGAAATAAGTGAGGCTGGCGAATGGCGTACTGTTGCGGAAAATCTTAAATGCGACAGTGTGACAATTCAGCCACGTGAACACGCCGATATAGCATATGATATATCCGCACTTAGTGAACGCTACAATACTACATACAGAATAGTCCAGAACAGTGGGGGAGTTACCGGCTATGGTAATTTCTGTCTTGCCGGTGAAGATATGCAGAATGTTGAAGTTATTGCAGACCCAATGTATAGTGGTTCAAATTTCGGCAGTTTTTCGATTGTGAATTACGGATTTAATAACGTTGATATAAAGTCGGCATATATACTTGATGGCAATGAAAAATATCCCGTGAATGTAATCGAAAATCGTTCCACGCTTGAATATTCGTTCATATGTAATGAAATGCCGGAAAAAGCCGGAAAATATAAACTTGTCATTAATGACGATTCAGAGGGCGAAATAGAAATAAAAGACTGCATAGAGGATTTTCCGAAAATAAAAGCCTCATCTAAACTTGACGGCGAAAAAGTTATTGTTTCCGTTGAATCAGATACGGACTGTGAAGTGGAAAGTGTAATGACATTCAGAAAAATGAATGATAAATGGACTATATCATCACTTGCACCGGAAGAATACACATATGAAATAATCGGAGGCAATTCGACTGAAATTATCCTTGCAGACAGATATTCCGAAATGATAGATGATGAAAGTCTTGAAAAAATGTATGATATGATTATGGAGGCTTTCGAAGAAGATGAAGAAGATTATATTCTGGAGCAGGCAGAGGAATTTGGCATAACCGCTGATACGGATTTGGAGACTTTCAAGAAAATAATCAGTGATTATTATGCGTTTTCACCGGAAAGCGAATATATATGTATTGTAAGCTATTATATTAATGATATATCTTATACACATTATATTTCGAAATTATTTTAAAATAATAATACAAAATGACAACTCCTGAAAAGAGTTGTCATTATTTTACTGAATAAAAAGTGACCATACATAAATATGGTCATTCTGCATCATGGCGTGCCTGGAGGGATTCGAACCCCCGACCTACTGGTTCGTAGCCAGTCACTCTATCCAGCTGAGCTACAAGCACATCACCCGATTGCATAAATTATTATATCATACTTTTTTTGAAATGTCAACAGTTTTTTACAAAAACGTTATATTTTACATATTTTTTTGTATTTTATGATAAAATATGTAAAAAACATAGAAACACAAAAATATCTATTGACTTTTTGGACAATCTGTGTTATAATATTCATTGTTGTGAGAGACATTAGCTCAGCCGGTAGAGCATACGCCTTTTAAGCGTAGGGTCGAGGGTTCAAATCCCTCATGTCTCACCACAACAGAACGTCCGATTAATCGGACGTTTTTTGGTTTCCGGAGGTTTTTTCTATGGATAATGAAAGAATTTTACATATATATGAATGCCTATGCAGATGCACCGATGACCAGCATGGTATTACTATAAAGGATATTCAGAATTATCTTTCTAAGAATGCTGATATGGATAACGTTTCTGCCCTTACTATAAGGCGTGATATACAACGGCTGGAAACGGCAGGTTATAACATAAAAATAAAAGCCGGTCCGCATAATACTGCATACTACAGTATCAAAAAACTTTTTTCGTTTAATGAATTGCGTTTTATTGTCAATTCAATTTTTATAAATAAATTTCTGTCGTATGGTCAGAAAAAATACCTTGCGGAAAAATTCAAGTGCATATGTGCCGATAAAGACGTAAGCCGTCTTATTAAAGAAGCGTCTATCGGACGCATGGACACACAGTGGGATTTGATGAGCAATCTTGATACGGTTCATATGATAATTGAAAATAAAAACAAAATAAATTTTGATTACGGAAAATTCAACACTAAAGGCGAAATGGTCTATTATCGTAAGAACAGGGATATGATACCGGTTAAGGTTGTATATTTCAGTGCAAGATATTATCTTAAATGTTTTGATGTGGAAAGAAAAACTTTCAGGACTTACCGCATTGACCGTATGAAAAATATCAAAGCGGGTGAAAAAGCCGGTACTGTTCCGGAACTGCCAGTATATAATGGTGCTGTACTTGATATGTTCGAGCCGGAATATTTTGAAAATGTCACTTTGCGGGTAAGGCGTTTCCTGATTGATGATATGTTTGAATGGCTTGGCGATAATGCGAGCATACGTGATGACTTCGATGACAGGGAGTATATAGTTGTTAACGCTTATGTCGGCATAAGTCACGGATTTTACAGGTGGGTCATGAAGTATGGTAAAAATATGGAAATAATTTCTCCTGAAAAAGTCCGGAGGAAATTTCTTTGTACACTTAAAGAAGTTGTGAAATTATATGAAAGAAAATAATTAATAAAATCACGCTGAAAAATCAGTGTGGTTTTTTTGTGAAAATTTACCAGTTATATAAATTATGAACATCTTAACTGTTATAATAATATTAGGAAAAAGAAAAGAGGTGTTATTATGTCAGGAAAGAACCCTATAATAAGGCGGACGGATTTTAAACAGAATCAGGACACTGAACTTGTTGAAAGAATTGAAAAATATCGCAAAAAGTATAATCTTACTTTTATAAACGCGATAAGAAAGCTATGCATAAAAGCTCTTGAACTTGAGGAATCGCATGAAATGAATACATATCGTAGTATATGAGTATTATATATGTAAAAAATTTCACATACCAAATCCGAAAAATTAACATACTATACACAAAAAAACCGTATCCTGATTGAAGATACGGCTTTTTGCTGATTTGTCCCCAGTAGGAGACCCCCGAAATTTATATCACAAACAACATACTCCAGTGCCGTTATTGTGCAGATACGGCTTTTAAAATATGGTGCAAAGTGAGTGTGGATAATTTATTCAAGACTCATGAGAGTACCCATGAATACAGGAAGTGAAGTTTCAGTATCTACTATACAGTACATGAAAGGTCTGTCAAGGATTACTTCTTTTTTCTCTACAGGCATTGCAACACCACCATCATTTGCCTCTACTACTGTAACGGCAGCGGCTCTTGTACCTTCTGTGTTTACCTCAATGAAAGTTTTGTGGAGTACACGACCTATAAAGAACTGTCCTGTAGCGGTCTGTGCAAGTTTTGAGAAGTCGGCAAGTTCTGTGAAAGCAGTTGGCATACCCATAGAGGCAAGAACTTCCTGAAGTTCAGTATCATAATCATAGCTGAATTTAGGCATACCAGTATCAACTTTTTCTTTCTGTGGATTTGCAAGAATATTATGCAGTGATTCCGGTGTAAGACCCTCTACATATTCAACTACAGAAGTATCTTCATTCGGAAGCAGTGTTGCAAATGCATAACGTCCGCCCTCATAATATTTCATAAAGCCTATAGCGTTTTCGTCCTCAAGGTAGTAATACTCTTCGGAGTACATCATGTCTGCGGTCTGTGTAGAGCCGTCATAAGCCGTGAAATTACGTTTACGTGGATAACCATCATCAGTATATGGTATCTGCCATTTAGCATCAAAAGTAACTGCATTTATCAGATACATAACAACATTATCTTTTATCTCGTCGATTACCTCAGGAATCATGTGGTCTGTATTGGTATCACACCAATTATTTATATCTTTAACTGTAGTATCATCGAAAGGTGCTTTGAATACTTCCGCATTGTAGTAGTCAACAACTTTCTGTAAGAAATCGGAGTTTACAGTTATGCGGTCTGCATTGTCACGTGACCATACGGAGTTAGCGGTAACAAGTTTACACTTGTCGTCATTCGGCTGATTAGTCCGCAAAGTATAAAGATACTGATTAAGAGTATCAAAAGCGATGTGACCTAAAGTATCTTCCATTTCGGTACGTGTAGTGCCGTCTGCACCGTTGCCGGTCATAGCGAGTGCCTGCATAACTGAATAAGGTGAAACAAGTACATTCTCATTATCTGAAACTGTATTCTGGAAAAGTTCCAGTGCAAATTCAGTCTGACCGTTTATAAATTCGTCGTCGGCTTCCTTGCCCTGAACTTCAGCAGACTGTACATTTGCGGTAAGGCACACAGCACCGTCAAGAACGGGAGGAGTAATAAACTGAAGATTTTCCACAAGAGCCTGTTTCATAGCACAGAGGTCAAAAACGTCAATAACGCCGTCGCCGGTGTAGTCAACGGACTTCCAGTTGCTGAGTTCGCCACTGCCCATGAGCCAGTTCTGGAGAGTGACAGCGTCTGCTATGCCGAAATAGCCGTCGCCGTTAGCGTCGCCCTCAACCACTTCAGGAGGTGCAAACGCTTCAAATATATAGCCGTACTCCTCTGCCTGCTCCTGAACTCTGCTGTTTTCCTCTGCTGTAATTCTTACATTTGACGTGTCGCCCATTAAGGCAAAACGGTCAATTTCACAGTCGGGATTTTTCACTGTAAAGTAGCATACTCCTGATGGCAACGAACGTGCGGAAATCTTCTCAACGCTTTCCGGAACAACAAGGGTCTTCATAAGCTCACATCCATAGAAAACGCCTTCTTCAAGGACTGTTAGACTTTCCGGAAGGTCAATCTGACGTAAGTATTTGCAGTTTTCAAAAGCCTGTGCGCCTATTTTATTAATGCTGTCCGGAAGATTTATTGCCCCCTGATTATAACGCAGGTCACAGTTATAGAATGCTCTGACACCTATACTCTGTAAGCTTTTCGGAAAATTTACTTTCATAAGGGACGTACAGTTAAGGAAAGTTTCGTCTTTAATCGCTGTTACGCCCTCCGGAATGTTCACTTCTTTAAGGTTGGTATCACCCTGAAAAGCACCTTTGCCGATGGAAGTGAGAGTGTCAGGAAGTTTAAATTCTGTAACATTCTGGTTTCCTGCAAAAGCGTGTTCGCCGGCAACTTTTACGGGCAGACCGTCGATTTCAGACGGCACTTCAACAACGCCTGTAGCGTTTGTAGCGGTTGCGACTATCTCAATGTAGTTTCCAAGATTTTTGTACTGGAAAATGTCATATATCTGGACTTTCACAGGTTGTTCAACAACGACGCTTCCGTCTGCACTTGCATTGAATACGGGCTGTATGTAACCGCACATCTGTGCAGTCATGCATAAGCAGGTAATAGCAGTGAGAATTTTTTTTGATTTCATGATAATTCCTCCTTGATTGTATGTGGGTGTATATGTTTTTTATGGCTTCATTATGTATAACGTTTCAGGAATATAAAATGTGCGGTTTTTTATTGTAAATTATTTATGAATAAATTACATTTTTTATTCAATATAGTTTCCACCTTCGGGAATATCATCCGGCGAAATCCATTCTATATTATAATGTATACTTCCGGTTGTAACAAATTCGCATATACACTGCCACGCAATTTCGGGAGGAATGAAAAGCCCCTCTGAAACATAAAGACCGTCGCCCCATACGTCAACGACTTTATCAAGAGTGTTTTTGTTGTGCAGTGACAGATGGGTACTTTCGCCGTCGGAATAGCCTAAAAATACGCCATATTCTTTCATGGACACTAAAGCAATACTTTTGCCGTTGTTGTTGATATATCCACAACAGTCCAGAAATCTGTCAGGATACAGGAAGTCTTTCAGTTCGTTGAGGGTTTTGCCCTCAAAATGAACATATTCATTTTCGGTAAGGTCAATATTATAATTTACGCTCATAATTTTCAGCCTCCTTGCGAATGTCATAATTGCAGTCCATAAGACATTCGGATTTTATTTCTTCTGTGAAAAGATTACGCCTGATTAATTCGTCTACCGCACTTTCCCTACAGCATGAACACATTGACTTTTCATACACGAAAAATATAAACTCATCGGGTATTTCCTCTATATTGCGGACGATTTCCAAAACAATATTGTGCCAGCCGGATTTATTTGTGCGATTGATTTCAAAGCGGTTAATAATTTCAAGCAGAAAATCTTTATCATCGGGAGAGTAATTATTGATAAGTATAATAACAAGTTCAGCCGGAAAATTTTTTCTGTATTTCTTTAATTTTTTCAGTGCAAAATCATGTATGCAGTCGGCTTTTAAATAAGTCATTACATCAATTGCACTTTTACGGAGATTTTTATTTTCGGAAAATGCATAATCAATCAGAATTTCCGGTGAAAGTGGAAAAGGGTTTGAAGAAATTGTAAAAGCACGGAGCAGGTTAGCTTTTTTGTTTTCGTCTTTTTCTGAGATGATTTTTTCAGCAATTTTCATTTTTTCGGAATTTTCGGCACGTCTCAGCGAAATAATATCATTCCGATTTATTTTTTCTTTTTCAATAAATTCGTCAGCAGAAATCGCTTTGAATTTACTTTTTGTTTTTTGTTCCACGTGGGACATTACACGGCAGAATCTTTTTATACTGGTTTTATTTTTTATGTTTTCTGAAAGATATTTTTCAAGAAATTCTTTGCCATATTTTTCACAGGTACAGTGCCAGAACCACTCAAACCGCCATTTTAAATCATCATCGGGAACTCTTCTCCGTCGCAGGAAAAATTTTCCTATATCTTCAATAATTTTAAGTGTAAAGTCAATAGAAAAATTCTCCATAATCAGAATAATTAAATATTCGTAGCACTGTAAAACTTTATTTGCACGGACGCTCCATTTAAGCGACATAAGGAGTCCATAAAGCTGTGTATATTTTTCCATAATTGCATTTTTAGCGGAAATATTTCCGTAATCATTGGCGAAAAGTTCTATAAAATCACCAAGATGATTAATCAAATGCCAGTCGTCGTAGACTTCCGGCGAAAGAAACTTTTCAATTGCGGGTTTAAGAAAAAATTCATAATCATCATACTGCAAAACCAGATTATACATGAATAATCCCCGTGAGCCCTCACACTGCAAATCGTATGTTATATCGTTGAGACAACCATATAAAACTATATCTTTAAATTGTTGCAGTTCGTCGTCGGTTGCGGAAAAACACCGTCCGTGACCGCAAAGCATATACTTTCTGAAATCTTCTTTATTCATTTTTTGCCTCCATTAATAATTTAAATTTATTATAACATATTTATAATAATTTGTCAATATACATTGACTTTTTATGGAATATATGTTATAATGACAAAAAAGGGAGTGATTTTATGGAATATGTAAAAGAAATTTTTGCATCATATAACAGAAAATATATACGTATCTATCAAGCATATAATCCGATTATTGCACAGGAAGCTGTAAAATTGCAGAATTTCGGAGAAAATTTCAATACTAATCGCATGACGTGGATTAAACCATCATTTCTATGGCTTATGTATCGTTCAAACTGGGGTACTAAAAAAAATCAGGAATGCATTCTTGCTATTGATGTAAAACGTGAAGTTTTTGATAATTTTCTTTCAAAAGCAATTCTCACTTCTCCCGATTCCATGATGTTCGACGGAAACGAATGGGAAAAGAAATTTAGAAATACTGATGTATATTGCCAGTGGGACACAGACCGCTATTTTAACGGAAATCCCCGTAACCGTTCAGCTATACAGATAGGCATAAAAGGAGAGGCATTAAGTTATTTTTTGTCTGATGGAATACATAAAATTGAGGATTTAACGCCTTCCGTCCGCAAATGGAACGAACTCCGAAAAAAAAATAAACTGCTTATGTCTGAATTGCCGGTTGAAAAGATATATCCTGTAAATGATAAAAAAATCCGTAACAGGCTTGATATGAAGTAATTGTAAAATCATGAATAATATAATAAAAATTACAGTGTGCATAATTTTATCGTTTGTGATGGTTTGTTCTAACGTTTCTTATGTATATGCACTTGATTTTGACTCGAAGCAAATTCATATATGTGCCGATAATGCCCCTGAAAATACTGCATATATTGATATTTTAGTGCCATTGGATAAAAGTAGCAGTTATTATGCAAATTTCAGAAATCCGCCCTTATATTACGTTGAAAACGGTAAAAACAAACCGTTGTTTATTGATGAAGACAGTCAGATTGCTAAATATAATGATAATGGCTATGGCAGTATTTCATTACATACTAAATATGTAAAAACAACTGAATTATATGACAATGTAATACTTTTTCATATTACAGTCGATAGTATTTATGAAAAATTTAAATATTTCAAGGCGGTGTATGTTGACAAAAACGGCAATATCCTTAAAATAACAGATACGTTTTCAGTAGGATACAGTAGCAAAGACCCATACGCTTTTATTGTGAATGACAATAATCTTACACTGCGTATTTACGGTATAAGTCCGCTTGCAGAAATTAAGCTTTTAATAATCCTGTCCTTACCTGTCGTATTGTTGCTGATATTGTTAGTATTTATTGTTCGGAAATCCCGAAAAGAAAAAATTCAGATATAAACTGAAACGAGGTGAAAAATTATTATGGATAGTGCTATGAACGAACTTTATAAAATGTTTTCCGAAGCAATAAATAACAACAATATAAAATCCGGTTCTGTACATGAAATCTATAAATTATATTCGGAAACAGAAAGTGAAAAAACATTTCCGCCTGTAACAGCTGAGAAGATTGAAAACTGGGAACGTCTTCACAATGCTGTACTTCCGGAAGAATACAAGGAGTTTCTTTTATTGTCGGACGGTCTGGAGTCGGATATTTTCGGCGGTGAACTGTTTTCACTTGCCGATATTGAACAGTGTCCCTATGAGGAAATAGAGGAGTTTTTTGAAGAAGCAGATGAGCTTTCCAATGAAAAAAAGAACTATTTTATAATAGGCAACTATATCGGTGACGGTTCTATGCTGTTGTGCGACAGCAATGGGAATTTCTACGAACTTGACCACTGTGTCGGAATTGAGGAAAGTGACCTACTTTATTTTCTTGAATACTGGTACAAAAACAAATAAAAGGATTTTGACTATGCAGACTATCATTATAAAACTTGACTCACGGAAAATGGAAAATCCTGATTTGGATATACGTTATACAATGCCGGAACGTATTGAAAAAATTACTTCCGGCAGAATAGCCGATAACGGTTACGACTATATAACGAATTATGAACTGGGAATATGGCTTGCAACTGAAAACGCACATGAAATGTTTCCGGCGGTGACAGAAATCATACGGAATGACAGTAATTTAAAATCAGCAGAGGTATATATTTCTGATATGGAAAATGCTGAACTTAATGAATGCAAAAAAGTTTATCCTTAAGAATAGTATAAAATAAAAAACTGCCGGCTGTCCGACAGTTTTTTTGTATTTGTTAAATTTTTTCTTTAATGGGAAGTTCGACAGTTACTACAAAAACATCTCCGTCGATATCCACATTGAATTTTCCTCCACAGGCTTCCGTAAAGCTTTTAGCTATTGAAAGTCCTAAACCATTTCCCTCTGTTGTACGCGCTTCATCACCACGTGTAAAGCGTTCTGTAAGTTCTTCAGGTGTGAATTTGATTTCATAGGAAGATATATTTTTCACGGTTATTACAGCGTTTTCGTCTTCTATATCAAGTTTGATATAAATTCTTGTATTTTCAAGTGAATATTTAAGTGCATTGTCAATGATATTCTGTAAAACCCTGTACAGCCTTTTTCCGTCAGCAAAAACGGGTGCGGTTTCTGCTGAAATAGTTTTCCTTATATCTCGTCCGGAGTTTTCTATTTTATCGGACATATCCGCAAAAACCTGCTCCGTAAGAATTACCGCATCAATCATTTCAAAGTTAATATCCGTACGGCTTGTAGCCTTTGCGATATCGAAAACATCAGATACTATTTCGCTGAGGCGTGCGGACTTCTGTTCAAGAATTTTAACATAGTCTCTTGCAACAGGTGATAAATCTTCCTCATCGGACAGCAGATTTATATAACTTATTATCGACGTAAGCGGTGTTTTCAGGTCATGTGAAACGTTGGTTACAAGGTCAATTTTCATTTTTTCGGACTGTAATTTCTTGTCAACAGCTGTCTGAATACCGTCAGAAATGTTATTTAACTTTTCGGTCATTGTGTAGGTCGGGGACGTTTTGTCAACATCTTTTTTAGTATAGTCACCACCATAAATGTCACTGATTTGTCTTGACAGTTCCGTGACTGACTTTATATCCTTGAGACTTGCGAATATATACGCTCCGAATATTATCAGCCATACTGCCATTTCAGCCTGAAGTGAAGCTGAAAAGATTACCGCAAGCATAAATAAACCTAATTTTATTAAAAGTCTCCGTCCGAATATGCTGTTGTCTGACATATCCCTTATAAATGCAGCATCCTGAATAGTCTTTGCAACGGACTTTATTTTTCCCCATACGATTTTCAGGATTTTTAAAGCAAAGTTCCATATATTTTTAACAAACGTTGTTTTCCAGAAACTCCGACATTTGAAACGTTTCACAATGCTGTTTACACAAAGCACTACCAGTGCAAAAACAGTTGTCCATGCAGTTGTATAAAGAGGTGTGATAAAAGAAGATGCTTTGTGATAGTCAGAAATCCAATGGCTGAAAGCGTCAATTTCCATCATACTCATAAAAAATCCGCCACCCAGTAAAACTCCGCCGGCAATAACAACTTCTGCCCATATGTTGTCAGTAGCACTTAGGACGAATTTTTTCTTTTTGGTATCGTAACCGCTTGTCACTACAAAAAATCCCATAAGCAGTACCGCAACCACAAGAAATGGTATTATTCCTAAAACTGTTTTTGTCATATTTTTTTCAGCCGTAAGTCTTTCTATTTCATATTGTTTGTAAAGCGGAAGTATTTCGTCGGACGGTGTAATACATATTTTCAATGGTGTTTCATTTCCAAAATGTCTGTTATGATTTTTTACTTCAACCCATGCATTGCTGTTTTTGTCGTAAAGAAGATAGGAACTGTCATTTTTCATTATACCTTTTGGAATATCAGGGACAGTTATTTCTTCCGCACTTTCAGAGATAATTAAATTTCCGTATCTGTCATAATATTGAGGTTCTGTTACTTCTTCATAATCGTTATAGTAGGTTACGGACATATCGATATTATTTGTTTCCGGAGTTGGTACAGGTGTAGAGCCGTCTTTTTTGTAGTAGATTTTAACGCCTAAATAGTCGGTATAATATTCAAGGTCTGTCGTATCATAGTCGAAAGTAGCCGTCGCACCAATGCCGTTTATATAATTCGGAAAATCATAATAGGTCATTCCATAGTCTGTCGTATACCATTTGAAACCACCATAATTGAAATATCCTAATGTATGAGCGTGTGATATTGTGCCGTTAGTATAGGTAGTAGAATAGGTGGACGAATCAAATACATCATCATAACTTTTATTACCGGTGGAAATGGAATTTTTCCCCCATGACATATAATAATTAAAGTCATTGTAGACACCTATGATGATGTTGCCATTGTCGTCCATAAGTCCGAGATTTTTAAGTGCTGTTTCAGTTGAGGCTTTAAGCTCTTTTGAACCGGTGAATTTGCCATTATCATCAAGGTTACGATAGTACATATTTCCCACTACCCATAGCTTAGAAAACAGTTCCTGAAGATTATCCCTTGCTGGCTGGTCGTATCTTATGCTGTTGGAAATATCCTCATATTTGTTATAAACATTGTCCAGTACAAACCACTTGCTAAGTGAGACTATAGCACACGTTGCGAATATCACGCAGGCACTTATAAACGCTACTAACCGTGTGGACTTCTGCCATAAGAAATCTTTAACTTTCATAATTTTCCTCCCGTCTTTTCGATTTTATAGCCAATGCCCCATACTACTTTCAGATAACGCGGGTCACTGGGATTTATTTCAATTTTTTCACGTATATGCCGGATATGAACCATGACAGTATTTTCAACTGAATACGAATCCTCATTCCATATGCGTGAATAGATTTCCTCTGCCGAAAAAACCCGTCCGGCATTCTGCATAAGCATTTCTGTTATTTTGTATTCCGTCGCTGTAAGGCGTACCGGTTCACCGTCAACATAAAGTTGTTTAGCGGTTGTATCAAGTGTAAGACCACCTATTTGTATGTCGGAGCTGGTTTTGCTGTCCGCTGAACCTAAACTTAAATAACGTCTGAGATTGGACTTTACTCTTGCGACAAGTTCCATAGGATTATAAGGTTTGGTTATATAATCGTCCGCACCCATTGACAGTCCTAAAATTTTATCGCTGTCTTCTGATTTTGCCGAAAGTACTATTATAGGAATATTTTTTGTAGTACGAATTTTCATCATAGCAGAAAGCCCATCAAGTTTAGGCATCATAACATCAATAAGTATAAGCTGTATATTATTTGACATAAGAGTGTCTATAGCTTCAATGCCATTATATGCTTTGAAAATTTTATATCCCTCTTTTTCAAGGAGTTTTGCAATGGCATTTACTATGTAATGGTCGTCGTCAACAACTAAGATTGAAGAATTTTCAAAAGTTTCCATACCGGAACTTCCTTTCTGTTTATTATTCTGAATATCATTATAAACCCCTCCTTTCTTTATGTCAAGTTTATTATATCAGTCAAATCTTATGTATGCACGACTTAAATCTTATGAATTTCTTAATTTTTTTCTTAATAAAAAAAGCTGTACAGATTTTTCTGTACAGCCCGTATATTAATTTACTGAATTGTGGAATTTTTGGCATAAATGGACGCAATTATTGACGAGTCCACAGCATTTATCATTCCGTCGTTGTTTATATCAGCATATTTTAAATCAGTATATACTTCTTTCGGATTTTTGCTGTTATTTGTCGACAAATCAGCATAGGCGTTAAGAACTATTGATGCATCAATAGCATCAACTCTGCCGTCGCAGTTTGTGTCACCGCATTCAACTTCATGTTCAAAAGTGCCATCATTGTCACGGTCGATAAACAGACTGAAATTTTCGTCATACTTTATGAGTACTTCATTATCGGACTGGAAGGTGAATGGATAACCATCAACTTCATTTTCATGATACGCTACAAGTTTAATCTTTCCGCCACCGAAAATTAATCCGTCGTCCGTATTAGTGAATGTTGCCTCCGTCATAGTTTCGCCACTTATACCATATAACCGATCATCATATATTTCAAGCTGAAAGTTTTTAACTGGAGTAGCACGTGATACTTTTATGTCATATATAAGTGGGTCTTCGTCCTTACGCTGCGTAACTCCCCACAGGTCTTTGCGGACTATTTTAAGTGTATCACCACTGCTGATGATTTCATTGTCGGCTTTTTTGGTTTGAAAACTCAGGCTGTAATCCTTACGGGCTATTGACACATAGTCTGCATTTTGTTCGCTTGATGTATAAATTCTGAAATTATCTCCCTTAGCGATAAACCAGTTATTAGAATACTGGTGATAGTTATCAAGAAAATCATTGTCTTCATTAAGGATTACTTCATTTCCGTTTTCGTCGGTATATGATACTTCCGTTATAGTGTCGCTATAAATATTTATTGAAGCAATATCATCGGCAACATCAGTTTCTTCAAAGTTCAGGAGTTTGTCATTGTCTATAGCTATTATATTAATATCACTTTCAGCATATCCAGCTATTTTCGGCATATAGCATTCTTTTGTTTCGGAGTTGATATAAATGCACGTATCTTCAGAAAAAGCGTCACTTTTAAATCCCGCACTATAGGAGTCAAGAGTAAGAATGCATTTATCATATTTCTTGCCGTTAAAACTCCATTCGCCGTCTGTTATGCCCATGCCGACAGCAGAATGTGTAAATTCGCTGTTAGCAGTTCTGCCAAATATAACTTCAAATTGTGTCGGACTATATCTGAAAGCAGAATACATAATCAGAAAATATTTTCTCTCATTCATGCATTTTTCAGCGGTACTTATGAGTGAATCTGTTTTCTGTTCAAGAGTCTGATTTTTCAGGAGATTATATATATAAAGTCTGAAAGAGCTTTTGGCAATAAGATTCTGATATTTATATATCGGGAATTTTACGGAAAGCAAATCGGTTATTTCACTGAGCGTAGCGGTGTTTTCGAGAATGTCACTGGCGGATATAACGCCGTTATGGGTAAGTACAGAAATAACAGAAGTAGCAAGACTTGTATCGCTGTATTCTGCTATGCCAACGCCTTCCGGCATATCGTCGCCGGACGCTGTCGGAATGAACGGGCTATATGGTTTGGTATGGTCAGTAAGTTCATAGGGAAGAGGATAATTTTTATTCAATGCGGAAATATGGTCTGTTTCAGAGCCAAGAGAGACAGCAAGTTTTTCAAGTGCTGTCTGTTCTTCAGCATGTGCGGAAAACATCGTTATTGATGCAATAAGTGAAATTGCAGTTGCAAAAGAAACTAATTTTTTCATAATTATTACTCCTTAATATATTTATTTGAAAGACTTAAAAATCTTATAGGCTTCATCGTGTTCTAAACCCGCTGTTGTTACCTGTGTGAGTATGCCTTGGTGTTCGGAAAATTTATCATAAAAATACATATTGTAAATTATCTGATTACTTGGAAATAACGCGGCAGAACGGCTGAAAAAAACATAGGTGTCTATTCCGTTGGTAAGAAATCCGCTGTCAAGAACACTGTCTTTAGAAAGATTAACTATCTTTTTTTCGCAGTTTCTTTCATCAATCAAATCATATGAAATATTTATTGTAAATTTTTCATCGTCTGAATGATGCTCAAATGAATAATCAATACTTATTCCGGAATAGCTTGAATTGTTGTAGGAAACATTTTTTAATCCGTCCATTTCAGGCATTTCGGTGGGGATATATATATCATAGCCCTGTGACATAGCAAATTCTTTTATTTGATTGAGATTGGGCTCTGTAGATTTTATGTAATTGTCTTTGTCATTGCGTTCCGGTATTTCATTTGAAACTCTGAAATCAAGCATAGTACCGTCATTTGTAAGATAAATTGACGGAAAGAAATTTCTTACGCCGTCTGCAATAAACGGGCTGGCGAAAATATTCACGGTAATAAGCGCAGTAATCGCAACGGCTACAGGCATGAATTTAGAAACTCTTATTTTCCTGTTATGCTTTATATTTTTTCGTTTCAAGATATTTATTTCAGACTCAATATCAATTTTATTTTCGGGAATATTTTTTATTTCAAGAATAGTTCTGGTTATTTCGTCAATAAGTTCAAAGTCGGGATTATCACGTGCAAGTTCCTCATCACGAATATTTTCCAGTTTATTTATATCGGGAATTTCTATTTTTTCATCGGAACATAATCTGTCAATAATTTTTTCAGTGTTATTCATTTTCGTCACCTCCCGAATCAACATATTTACGGAGTTTTACTTTCAGTCGCTGAAACATTTTATATACAGAGGCGGTTGATTTTCCGTTCCGCCTTGCAACATATGAAACATCATAGCCATCTATATAGTGTTCAGATAACATTTTCAGTTCCTGACTGTCAAGCAGTTCTCCGAATGGTTTATCTTCATTGTAGCTATCTAAGCAGGAAATATTTTCAGCCTCATCAATGGAAGTTTCTTTTTTCTTTGAAGAGACTTTTTTATAATTTTTAATAATATTATCGGCTGTTCTGTAAAGCCATGCCCTTATGTTTTCATCATCAAGAGAACTGGTTTTTTTGTGCATTACAAGAAAGACTTCCTGTGTGCAGTCCTGTGCTGATTGTATGTTTTCAAGTCTTGAAAGACAATAGTTATATATCGACTGATAAT
>CAMWQI010000035.1 GCA_947176345.1 uncultured Ruminococcus sp. | reverse complement strand
ATTATACTATTATATTTTTATATTAAAAAAATACAGCAGTTCTATAAAAGAACCGCTGTATATTCAATCAAATCAGCCTAAAAATTTTGCGGAAATAATAGTATATCCATAAGGCTTTACTGTAACAGTATCGTTTTCAAACTGACCATACATAGCCTTGAAATCCGTAAATCTTGGCATAAGTCCGGAGATATTTTCAAGAATAATATCATCACAGCTTCTGTTGACGAAAATAATAGAGTCAATATCACCCTGTCTTGCGAATGCTATAACACGTTCATCAATTACTTCCGTATCATTGAGGATAAAATAAGTTCTTCCGTACTTCATATTAGGAATGGATTTTCTTACACGGCTGAGTTCAGAGACGTATTCAATAAGTTCCTTATCTTCATTTCCCCACGGATAACAACGGCGGTTAAATGGGTCTTTATAGCCCTGTAATCCAGCCTCATCACCATAGTAGATACTTGGCACACCTGGCAGGAAAAACATTAGTGCCATAGCGGATTTAAGGAGATTTTTTCCGTTATTGTATTGTTGTTCGTTGAGGTATTTTTCAGCCATCCAGTCCTTGCTTTTGTCGTCGCAGTTTTCACCACCGAGACGGTTAATAGCACGTTCTATATCGTGAGTGGAAACAAAGTTCATGAGTACATCAATTGTAGGCTTAGGATAATTTTCAATGACAGTCATAATTGAATAGATGAAATTTTTCACGCTACCGCCCTTGACATAGTTTATTATAGCCTCACGGAACGGGTAATTCATTACGGAGTCAAGCTGTTCGCCTAACAGATAACGACGTTTTACACCATAACTTTCCTTATTTGATGCGTCTTCCCATACTTCACCGATAACGATTTTATCTTCATCAAAATCCTTGACGCTTTTTCTTAAATTAATCAGGAACTTGTCGGGAAGTTCGTCTGCAACGTCAAGTCTCCAGCCGGCAGCACCCTTTGAGAGCCAGTATTTAAGTACGCCCTCATCACCGCAGATAAACTCCGTGTAGCTTTCGTTGTTTTCCCATACATTCGGGAGGGTATCAATTCCCCACCATGCCTCATAGACATTCGGATAATTGATAAAGCTGTACCATTCATAATATGGGCTTTCTTTGCTATTGAATGCTCCGGCGGTCTCATAGCGGTTGAATTTATTAAAGTAAACACTGTCCGCACCGGTATGTGAGAATACACCATCAAGAATAACGGAAATACCATATTTCTTAGCTTCCGTGCAGAGTTCTTCAAACTCATCATTAGTACCTAAAAGCGGGTCTGCTTTCATGTAGTTTGCGGTATTGTAACGGTGATTTTCGTGGGACTCAAAGATAGGATTAAGATATATGCACGTAACGCCTAAATCTTTAAGATAACCTAATTTTGACTGTATACCGGCAAAATCTCCACCGAAATAGTCATTGTTCCATACATGACCGTTCTGGTCGGGCTTATAGTAAGGTGTTTCACCCCATTCACGCATTACACGGTCTTCCGGAACGTTTTCATGAACTTTTCCGCTTTTGCAGAAACGGTCAGGGAAAATCTGATACATTACACCACCTTTAAGGAAATCAGGTGTCTGATAGTTTTCGGAATATACCGTAAGCTGAAACAAATCGCCGTAATCAATATTTCCCTCATGGCAGTTGATTTTCTTTATATAGTGACGTATGCCACCGCTTGTATAGGAAAAGTAGTAGTAATGAACGTCCGTATATCGCGGAGTATAGCTTGTTGTATATACCTTGTCTTCGTCTGTTTCCTCTGTGAGTTCCATATTAAGAAAACGCTCCTTGAAGCCCGTTCTGAAAAGAACCAGCACCGGCGGAAAGTCAAGGCTTATATTTTTTGGAAGTCTTATAGAAAAGTCGCAAGTCTCACCCCTTTTTATAGCACCGAAAATGGACTTATAATTAAGGTTCCATGTATCATAGATAGGTTTCATAAAAAAATCACTCCTGTATATCAAAATAAAAGGGGACAGAAAATTAATTCAGTCCCCTTTTTTAGTCGGGTAAATATTTAATTATTAATTATTTTAAATGCCAGATGTTTTCAGCATATTCAGTTACAGCACGGTCAGCGGAGAAGATACCAGCACCGGCAATGTTATTAAGGGACATCTTAGCCCACTTCATAGTATCATTGTAGCATTCTGTGCTGAATTTCTGCGCACGTCTATAGTCATCAAAGTCAGCAAGAACCATATACGGGTCACGGTCTTTGAGAGAGTTTGCTATATCATTGAAAGTACAGCCGTTTATGCCGTGATACATACGCTCGATAGCGTCATGAATAATCGGATTGTTATTGAAATATTCTTCCGGTCTGTAACCACGTGCCTTGAGAGCATTAACTTCCGGTGTCTTCATACCGAAGATAATGTTGTTGCCCTCACCGGCAGCCTCATTGATTTCGATGTTTGCACCGTCAAGAGTACCAAGAGTTATAGCACCGTTGAGCATGAATTTCATATTACCTGTACCCGATGCCTCTGTACCGGCAAGTGAAATCTGTTCAGAAATTTCAGAAGCAGGCATGAGAAGTTCAGAGAGTGTAACACAGTAGTTTTCAAGGAAAACAACCTGTAATTTCTGACTGATTTTCGGATTTTTTCTGATTTCTTCCGAAATAGCCCATATGAGCTTGATAATCTGCTTTGCAAGGTAGTAACCAGGTGCAGCCTTTGCAGCAAAGATATAAGTCTTAGGTGTATATTCTGCGTCCGGATTTGCGGAAAGATATGCATAATCAGCAAGGATATTCATGACATTGAGGTGCTGTCTCTTGTATTCGTGGAGACGTTTAACCTGAACGTCAAAAATGCTGTCTGTATTGAGTACAATGCCCATATTATGCTTTACATATTTAGCGAATTTCTTCTTGTTTTCTTTCTTTACGTCTGTAAGCATTTCAAGGACTGCCTTATCGTTTTCAAATGCACGGAACTTTTCAAGCTCTGCACCGTCCTTAATGAACTTATCACCGATAGTTTCAGCGAGGAGTTCAGTAAGACCCTTATTTGACTGTAAAAGCCATCTTCTGTAAGCTATACCGTTTGTAACGTTCTTGAATTTATCAGGGGTATTGCAGAATTCATCATGGAATACAGAGTCCTTGATAATTTCAGAATGGAGCTTTGAAACACCGTTTACGCTGTGTGAAGCAACAACACAAAGTGTAGCCATATGAATCTGATTATCCTTGATAATAGACATACGGGTTGTCTTTGCACTGTCGTGACCGTTTCTTTCCATGAGTGACTGACAGTATCTGTTGTTGATTTCAACAATGATAGAGAATATACGCGGAATAACGTTCTTTACAAGGTTAACGTCCCACTTTTCAAGTGCTTCAGCCATAACAGTATGGTTAGTGTAAGCAAAAGTTTTTGTAACAATATCCCATGCCTTTTCCCATGAATAACCGCAGTCGTCAAGGAGAATACGCATAAGTTCTGGAATAGCAAGTGTCGGGTGTGTATCATTGATATGAATTGCTACCTTATCAGCAAGGTTTTCAAGTGTGCCGTAAACGCTCATATGGTTGTTTACAATATCGCCTACTGATGCGGCACAAAGGAAATACTGCTGACGGAGACGGAGAGACTTGCCTTCAGGGTGATTGTCATTAGGATAGAGGATTTTAGAAATAGCATTTGCTATGGCGTTCTGGTTTATAGCCTTGTCATAGAAGCCCTGATTGAACATTTCCATATCAAAGCCGGGAGCTTTTGCAGACCACAGACGGAGTACGGAAACACCCTCTGAGCCGTAACCGGAAACGTACATATCATATGGTGTAGCAATAACTGTATTATAGTTTACATGGGAAATGTAGTGACCGTTATTGTCCCAGTATTCCTGAAGTTCGCCCTCAAAGTGAACATCTATAGCAAGTTCCGGCTTAGGCACAAGCCATGCAGAACCACCAGGAAGCCAGTTATCAGGAAGTTCAGTCTGCCAGCCGTCCTGTAATTTCTGCTGGAAAATACCATATTCATAACAGATAGAATGACCCATAGCTGGCATAGCAGTAGTTGCGAGACCATCAAGATAACAAGCTGCAAGTCTGCCGAGACCACCGTTGCCGAGACCGGCATCTGGTTCCTGGTCATAGATTTTGTCAAGATTTATTCCGGCATGGGCAAGCATAGCCTTTACATCGTCAACAATGCCGAGATTGTAGAGACTTGTTTTGAGAGAACGTCCCATAAGAAATTCCATTGAGAGATAATAAATCTGCTTACCGCCTACAGAGTGGGTATGGTTCATGAAATTCTGTCTCTTTTTGCCGAGAATATCAACAACAATTGAGGAAAGAACATGATACACCTGTTTGTCGGAAGCCTCTTCCGGAGATACGTTATAGATTGCGTGAAGCTTTTCAGGGAATGCCTGACTGATTTTTTCCATAAGGGGATTAACCTGTTTGTTTGACATAATTTTTACTCCAATCTGCCGTGCTGAACGGCGGTTTTATACTGTAAGGATATTGCCGGATTATATTTACATATAGTTTTTAATCGCCCGGAAATATAATTACAATTGGTATAATATATATTGTATCATGTTTATAAGTTTTTTGCAATTGTAAAAAATGACAAATATTTATCAACGATTTGAACATATTCCTTAAAATACCAATAAAAATAGACAAAAAATGGGAAAACGTCTTTTTTTGTTTTCATGTTTTGAAAGATATGAAAACAAATTTAAAAAACATTTGATTAAAATATTAAAAAATATTGAAAATATTTGAAATCACTGTAAATATGTGGTATAATAAAAATAAGATTATTCTGTTACGGCAAAAATAAACAAAAGGAAGGGAAACCAAATGAAAAAGAAAAGATTTTCTGTACTGAGGTGCTTTATCTCAATAATATGTGTATTGTTCATAATAATAGCCGTAGGCGTGAACTTCATCTACTCAAAGACTAAAACGCCTAATTTTATGGGAAGATATTTTTACATTGTAACCGAAAGAGATACAAACGGAATAAGCGATGTGACACAGGGTTCGGCTATAATTGCCAAAGATGCCGAAAATATCAGCATAGCACAGAAAGACCTTGTATTATGCTATCCGGCAGGCGACCCTGATAATTTAAGGCTTTGCGGTATTTTCAATGTCGTTGAGAACGAAGACGGCACAGAAAAATATCAGGTATATTTTGATGGTCACGAAGACAACACCGACCTTATAACCAAAGACAAAATAAAGGCAATATGCACAGGATATCCAGAAAGTATTGAATTAGGAAATTTTATTACTTTCACAAGAAGTGTCCCCGGAATAGTCGCTGAACTCATTATTCCATGTATAATTCTGCTTGTTTTCTTTATTTCCCGTATTGCATCTAAGGACGACGACGAAGACGAAGAAATACCGGATTTTTCATCGGAAAAAAAGAATATCGAAAAAAAGAAAACTTTCAAGCAGTCCGGCACTCCGCTGTTTGAACCATCACAGGAAATTTCAGCAAGCGACGAACTTGAACGGAAAAAACAGTCCATAGCCGAAAATTTCAGTCAGAAAAAAGTCAACTCCGACTCTCCATATCAGAAAGAAAAAGAACGTACTATGCAATTTAAGACAAGCCGTCTGGAAGCTATAAAAAATTCAAAAACTTCAGGACGTACCTCCCCTGCTCCGTCTGCTGATGCTATAAGGGAAGATTTACGCCGTAAAAATGATTATGAAGGTGCGCACGTCAAGAAACTGGATAAAATCGATAAATTTGATAAACCCGAAAATACTCCTAAGCCCGTAAAGCCTATCAAATCTATTCCGTCTCACGTTAAAAATGAAGTCACAGACAATACCGTAATTATTCCTATTCCTAAGTCCTCTGAAACGTCCACAAATCAGGAAGGCACACGCAACAGTGTTGAGGAAATCAAAAATAATATAAATAAAACCTATACTCCGCATACTTACAGCAGTTCACCGGATATTTCCGATATTCTCAGCAAATCCGAAGTAAGCAGACGCAAAAGAAATGCTTCGGAAATGTCTGTCGATGACCTGTTAAGAATTATTGAAGAGGAAAAGAAAAAACTGTAATTTTTTAAGAACCGCCAAAGCGGTTCTTTTTTTGAATAAAAAAATTAAAATTCTGATTTTTCTGAATAATGTTAAACATTCACCATACAATAAAGATATGCACGATTTATAAATTTACTTGACAAATTATTTCCGGTTATGTATAATTAAAGAATAGCTTATCTGATAATCTGTGAGGTAAATATGAGGAACACTAAAAATAAAAACTTTACAAAGACACTTATAATAATGATAGCCATTGCCGGACTGCTTACACTTGGCATGATGATATTAGAACAGGTACGGAAAAATAATGATACTTACGTTGCAATAGATGTTGACAGCATGGAACTTGTACAGCTTGACGGCGTAAAAAACGGCGACCCCATTGCAATAGTTGAAACTACTTTAGGTGAGATACGTTTTGTGCTTTATCCGGAATATTCCCCTAATGCAGTGGCAAATTTCACGGAACTTGCCGACAGCGGTTACTATGATAACACCTATTTTTATAATTCCGACAGTGGTGTTTATTCCTCCGCCGGCTCTAAAGACAAGACAGGAACATATCCGAAAGGTGACAAACACGAAAGAATAGAACGCGAACTTAATCAAAATCTATGGAGTTTTAAAGGTGCTGTATGTTGTGCCACTACTGATTTTGACAGGAGTTTCAAGGAAATGCTAATCGGTGGCGGTACTTATTATTGCGGTAGCCGTCTTAATTTTCTTAATACTATAGAATTTACCGACGAACTCAAAGAACAGATGCGTCAATCAGCCGGAAGTGAAGAACTTACGGAAGCTTTTATAGAAAATGGCGGTATACCTAATTTTGCACAACAAATGACAGTTATAGGTCAGGTCTATCAGGGAATGGAAGTCGTTGAAAAACTTGCCTCCCTTGAATCAGCTGATAACGGATATTACAAAGTTCCGACTGATGATATAATGATTATTTCCGTGAAAACTGATGTATATTCCGAAACGGATTAATACAACATTTCAGAAAAAATATTATCAGTTTTTCCGGAGACTTTGACAGTTTGTTACAAATTTAATCGGAAACTATTTACAAATCAGAATTTATGTTGTATAATAAATAAGTTGAATTAAAAATTTAATCCGGATTATTTTTTGATAGGAGTAAATGCGTATGTTAAAAAAAGTGTTAGCGGTTCTGGTCTGTACATTTACAATGGCTACTGTTTTTTCGTCGTGCGGAAAAGAACCTGAAATAAGTGGAAATTCTAATGTTGAGTCTGTTGACGATACACAAAAGGCGAATGTATCTATTGCCAATTTCACAGCTCCGCAGAAAGATGATACTATAATTACCATGAATATAAGGAATTATGGTCAAGTTAAAATAAGGCTTTTCCCTGAATATGCCGACAAGGGTGTTGAAAATTTCATAGGTCTTGCCGAAAAAGGCTATTATGACGGACTCACATTCCACAGAGTTATAAACGATTTCATGATACAGGGCGGTGACCCTAACGGAAACGGCACAGGTGGTGAGTCCATGTGGGGAGGAAAATTCGACGGCGGAACAGACCCACATCTTATTCATGCAGCCGGTGCATTGGCTTACGCTAACAGTGGTGCTACTTCAACAAATGGCAGTCAGTTCTATATAGTAACCGGAAAAGTCTGCACAGATGAGGACATTGAATATTACAAGTCTTCCGGTTATAATATATCTGATGAGGCAAAAAGCATTTACACTACCGCCGGTGGTGTCCCTTATCTTGATGGCAATTATACAGTTTTCGGACAGGTCTTTCAGGGACTTGACATTATTTTCCAGATACAGCAAGTCTCTACTGATACCGGCAACGACAAGCCCATGCAAGACGTTATAATTGACTCCGTTAAAGTTGACAAGTACAATGATGAGGAACTGAAATGGTACATTACCGACTATGACAGTATTTCACAGCCGGAAAGTGAAGAAAATACTTTGCCGGTTGAAAATGTTCCGGTAAAAAATTTCACTGAACCTAAAATAGGTGACAAAATCATAAGCATGACTATCAAGGGTTATGAGGAGTACGGTGACGTTAAAATCAGGCTATTCCCTGAATACGCCGACAAGGGTGTGGAAAATTTCTTAGGTCTTGCGGAGCAGGGCTATTATGATGGTCTCACATTCCACAGAATTATTAATGATTTCATGATACAGGGCGGTGACCCTGAAGGCACAGGTCGTGGCGGTGAGTCAATATGGGGTGGAAGTTTTGACGGCGGAACAGACCCACATCTTATTCATTCAGCCGGTGCGGTTGCTTACGCTAACAGCGGTTCAACAGATACCAATGGTAGCCAGTTCTATATTGTAACCGGTGATGTTTACTCAAAGGAAGAACTTGAACAATATCTCAATTACGGCTATAATTTCACTGATGAGGCTATGGAAATTTATTCTACTGTCGGTGGTACTCCGTGGCTTGACGGCGGATATACAGTTTTCGGACAGGTTTATGATGGTCTTAATATAATCTTTGAATTACAGAAAGTCGATACAGACGAAAATGACAAGCCTATGGAAGATATTATAATAGAATCAATGAAAGTCGGCGAATACGACGGTAGCGGTGTACGCTGGTATCTTTCTTCAGATTATGAGGGAACTGCACCTGCTACAGACAATACAATAACAGACGATACAGCCGTTGACGATACAGCTATTGACGAAAATTCCGGTGAAATTGCCGATGAATTTTCGGAAGAGACACCCGAATAAATAAGTTATATAATTAAATTTATATATAAATTCCTGCCTGTGTAGGCTTACAAACAGAAATTTTAATTTCTGTAAAAAAAGATATTCAGGAGCAGAGAAAAAATTTCCTGAAAAATAAGGAGAGAGTGTATATTGGATAAATTTGTTATAAAGGGTGGTCGCCGTCTTTCCGGTGAGGTTACGATAAGCGGTGCAAAAAATGCAGTAGTGGCTATACTGCCGGCTGTAATTCTTTCGGACGAACCTTGCATTATTGAAAACGTCCCCGATATAAGCGACGTGAGAATAGGTCTGAAAATCTTAAGGGAAATAGGTGCTGAAGTTACCAATATGGGAAACTACACATACAAAATTGACCCTACAAAAATATGTAGATTTTGTGTTCCCTATGAGAGTGCCAAAAAAATGAGGGCTTCTTATTACTTCCTCGGTGCATTGCTCGGAAAATACAACAGGGCAAGAGTTTCTATGCCGGGGGGCTGTCCTCTCGGTGCAAGACCCATTGACCAACATCTTAAGGCTTTTTCACTGCTTGGTGCAGACTATAATTTAAGTCAAGGCATGATTGACTTAAAAGCTGAACAGCTTACCGGTAATCAGATTTTCTTTGACGTTGTCACGGTAGGTGCTACAATGAATGCCATGCTTGCGGGCGTAAAGGCTAAGGGACTGACTGTCATTGAAAACGCAGCCAAAGAACCACATATCGTTGACCTTGCGAATTTCCTTAATTCTATGGGTGCAAACATCATGGGTGCAGGCACGGACGTTATCAAAATAAGAGGCGTTGAACATCTGCACGGTACGGACTATTCTGTAGTACCCGACCAGATAGAAGCCGGTACTTTCATGATTGCCGCTGCTGCTACTAAGGGCGATGTTACTCTTAAAAACGTTATCCCTAAACATCTTGAGTCTATCACAAAGAAACTTGAAAAAATCGGTGTTAACGTTGAGGAATTTGACGACAGCGTAAGGGTATGGGTTGAACAAGGTGCACCACTTGTAAAAGTAAACGTAAAGACTTCACCACACCCCGGATTTCCGACCGATATGCAACCACAAATTGCAACACTCCTTACACTTGCCGACGGTACAAGCATTATAACCGAAAGTATATGGGATAAGCGTTTCGGTTATGTTGACGAATTGAGACGTATGGGGGCGGATATTACTGTAAACGGCTCCGTGGCACTCATTGAGGGTACGGGAAAACTTAACGGTGCACCCGTAAAGGCTTGTGACCTTAGAGCTGGTGCGGCTTTAATTATTGCCGGACTTGCCGCAAACGGTGTCACCGAAATTGAAGATATTTTCCATATCGAAAGAGGTTATGACAGCATGGAAGTCAAACTCCGTCAGATAGGTGCGGATATTGAAAAAGTCTCTGAACCGGAAGAACTACAGACGGCACTTGAAAGAAATAATATTCCCGAAAATGCGGAGGCTGTCTGAACAGAAACTTTTTTCTGATTTGGCGTGTGACTTTTTCGGATTTCGCGTGTTACTTTTTGCGTTTCGCGTGTTACTTTTTGCGTTTCGCGTGTGACAAATTTAAAAACACGGAGTATTTTTTTTAAAATACTCCGTGTTTTTTTGTTTTTTAAAGTGCCGTGCCGGTTTTTTCACCGTAATGTACAACAGTTTCAAATCCCTCACGTGTGTTTCTTATAATATCCTTATCCGGACGTATCCGCCCTTTCTCAAATAGCTGTACTATAGTTGAACCACCAAACTTAAACATTCCTTTTTCTTCGCCTTTTACAAAGTAGTATTCTCCGTGATGATTGCATATTCTGCCCACCATGAGTGCACCCACTTCCATATGAACAACATCACCGAAATTATCGGTATGCATTACAGTATATTCACGACAGTTACGTTTATAGATATTGTAGCGTTTCAGGGCAATGGGATTAACAGTATGGAGTTCACCATCAATAAAAACATTTTCGGTTTTAAGTCCGTCGTCAATGTAGCAGTATCTATGATAATCGTCTACTTCAAGGCGGTATATGAAACAGTAGCCTCCGTCATAACGCCGTGCAAGAAATTCATTTGCAAGCAAATCAGAAATTCTATAAAGTGAGTCTTTTATCTTGAATATACTGTTTTTCTGTATTCTGTAAACAGAAAGTTTAGAGTCGCACGGACTTATAAGGTGGTCTGCACGGTAGTCAACCGGACGTTTTTCAGGTTTTATTTTACGTGTGAAAAAATCATTGTATGACCGGAAATGTTTCATTATGTAGTCTGATGTATCAAGATTGTGTTTTTTTATAAATTTATTTATCAGTGGTATTGAAAACGGGGAGTCCATGAATGTACCGACTGTCCTTGAAACTGCCGGTGAAATAAGGAATTTAAGTATGATACGTCCACCGAAAGTATCATAAAGTATTGAAAGCACTTTGTTCTGTGCCTGATTAGTTGTTATAATTTCACCATTTCTTTTTTTAATCATAATAATTTACCTGTGTGCGTTAGCAAGCATAAGTTTTATGCGGTTTTCCTGATTTACACGTGTAGCACCGGGGTCATAGTCAATAGCCACGATATTTGCATTAGGATTATCCTGTTTTATAGCACGTGACATACCCTTTGCAACAATATGGTTAGGCAGACACCCGAATGGTTGGGCGCATATTATATTCTCAACACCTGACTGTGCCAATGCACCCATTTCAGCCGGAATAAGCCAACCCTCACCCATGACAACACCTTGATTTATATATTTATCGGCAAGTCTCCGGAGGTGTTCAAAGTCATGGAAAGGCTCAAATTTTCCGTGTTTTTCCATAATCTTAATCAATTTTTTCTGAAAATGATACATCACTTCATAGCCGATATAATAAACTCCGGAATTTATATTCTTGTTGTCATATATTTTAGCGTCATTGAAAGTAGCAGCAGCACAGTACATTACAAAGTCAAGAAGTGCTGGCACAATAGGCTCACAACCCTCTGAAATAAGGAAATCCTCTAAATGATTATTTGCAAGCGGAGAATATTTCACATATATTTCGCCTACAATTCCTACGCGTATTTTCTTTTCGTCGCTGAGTGGAATTTTTCCGAAATCATCAAGAATATCATTACTTATTTTTTCAAGTTTAAGGAAAATTTTACTGTTTTTTCTGAAAATATTTCCTAAACGCTTTTCCCATTTATTGAGTATCTTTGCAGACTGTCCTTTTTTCAGTTCATAAGTCCGGCATTTATTGTAACAGGTCATAAGCAAATCCCCATACATTACAGCGTATATCATTTTAAGGAAATTACTGGCAGTTATTTTAAATGCACTGTCTTTTTCAAGACCACTGAAATTCAGTGATACAACGGGAACTTGCGGAAAATTTCTGTCAACGGCTTTTCTTAAAAGATGTATATAATTTGATGCACGACAACCACCACCCGTTTGTGTAATCATGAGGGCGGTTTTATCGGGGTCATATTTACCGCTTTTAAGTGCGTCCATAAACTGTCCTATGACAAGCAATGCCGGATAACACGCATCATTATGGACGTTTTTCAGTCCTTCGTCCACTACTGCCCGTGAGTCGTTCCGGAGCAGTTCCATATGATAGCCTTCCGCCTCAAAAATGCTTATAATCAGTTTAAAATGTATCGGAAGCATATCCGGTATAAGTATGGTATGCGTTTTTATCATATCTTCTGTGAATTTAGCTGACATAATGCACCTCCGGTTATTTTTCAATAGCAGTCACAAGACTTCTGAGCCTTATTTTTACCGCACCTAAATTATTTATTTCGTCGATTTTAAGCTGTGTATAGAGTTTTCCCTTATTTTCAAGGATTTTCCGCACCTCATCACTTGTTACAGCGTCAATTCCGCACCCGAAAGAAACAAGCTGTACTAACTGCATATCCGGCTGTGTAGTGACATATTCAGCAGCACGATAAATTCTTGAATGATAAGTCCATTGATTGAGAACATTAAGATGTGGTGTTTCGGCAAGTGCAGAAACGCTGTCTTCTGTAATGACTGCCATTCCTAAACTTGTTATCAGCTTATTGATGCCGTGATTTATTTCCTTGTCCACGTGATAAGGTCTTCCGGCGACTACTATTATAGTACGTTTTTCGGCACGTGCTTGACGGATTATTTCTTTTGCCTGCTCTGCAATGTCACGCCTGTAACTTTCCATAGCCCTGTATGCCTTTTCTATAGCATATGGTATTCTGCACCTTAAATTATAGCCTTTAAGACAATTTTTCAGCACTCTTTCAACGTTTTTTCTTATATTCAAATCAATATAAGGGTGTATGAAATTCTTTTCGTTTAGTCGCGGATTATTTGCAAGCAATAACTCCGGATAATAAGCCACCACCGGACAGTTGAAATGATTATCACTATGACCCTCATCAATGTTATAACTCATGCACGGATAGAAAATAAAATCAACGTTTTTATTTAAAAGATTTTCAATATGTCCATGTGTGAGTTTTGCCGGATAGCAGACTGTATCAGACGGGATTGTGTGCTGTCCAAGATAGTACATACCGCGTGAACTTTCGTCGGAAACTACCGTTTTAAAGCCTAATTCCGTAAAAAGCATATGCCAGAATGGCAATTGTTCATAAAATCCCAATGCAAGCGGAAAACCTACCGTACCCACCGGACGTTTCGGCTGATGATGTTTAACAGTATTTATAATGCTGTCATATTTATATTCATACATATCGGGAATTTTATTTCTTTTTGCCTTTCCTGCACCTTTTTCACAACGGTTGCCGGAAATAAAGCGGTGTCCCCCACCGAAATTTATAATATCAAGCTGACAATGTGCCGTACAGCCTCCGCACTGTGCAGAACGTGATGTATAGGCGAATTTTTCTATATCAGCCTGTGAAATAAGTGTTGATTTTTCAGCGGTCTGTTTTTCCTTTGCATACAAGGCACAGCCGAATGCTCCCATAAGTCCGGAAATAGCCGGTCTTACTACATTCCGACCCAGTTCCTTTTCAAATGAACGCAATACAGCATCATTCAGGAAAGTTCCTCCCTGTACGACTATATTCTGTCCCAGTTCGTCCGGTGAGTTTGCGCGGATAACCTTATATATAGCGTTCTTGATTATCGACATGGAAAGTCCGGCGGAAATATCCTCAACGGTTGCACCGTCTTTTTGTGCCTGTTTCACGGAACTGTTCATGAAAACCGTACACCGTGACCCTAAGTCAACAGGGTGCTGTGCAAAAAGTCCAAGCTGTGAAAATTCCGAAATATCATAGCCAAGTGCCATTGCAAAAGTCTGTATGAACGAACCACACCCCGATGAACACGCCTCATTCAACATGATACTGTCAATGCTATGATTTTTTATCCGGAAACATTTTATATCCTGCCCGCCTATATCGATTATGAAATCAACGTCCGGACAGAAATATGATGCGGATTTAAAATGTGCTACCGTCTCAACAATGCCGAAATCTATTGAAAGTGCTGACTTTATCAGGTCTTCACCGTAACCCGTCACGGCTGAACCCTTTATATTTATATCAGAGTTCATTTCATGATAGATATTTTTCACCTGTTCAACGATTTTGTCAAGTGGCTGACCTAAATTCGACGAATAATGATGATATAATATTTTTCCGTCGTCGGTTATAAGGACAAGTTTTGTTGTGGTAGAGCCTGCGTCAATACCTAAATATGCATCTCCTTTATATTTATGTATATCGGCATAGCCTAAATCAAATTTCCTGTGGCGGTCTATAAATTTATCGTACTCCGCCTGTGAGAAAAAGAGTGGTTTACCTGTGACAATTCCGTCTGATGCCCGTGCGATACTTATCTTTGAAATAATTTCCTCTGCTGTGAAATAGTCTTCCGACGTTGCGGAATACAACGCACAACCATACGCCACAAAGACCGGTGCTTCCTCCGGAAATATGGCATTATTTTCGTCAAGGTCAAGTGTGCTGACAAATGCTTTTTTAAGACCTTTCAGGAAAAATAATGGTCCGCCTAAAAATAATACTTTTCCTTCAATAGTGCGACCCTGTGCCAGTCCGGAAACAGTCTGGTCAACAACCGCCTGAAAAATACTTGCTGAAATATCCTCACGCCTTGCACCCTGATTAAGTAAGGGCTGTATATCGGATTTCGCGAAAACTCCGCACCGTGAGGCTATCGGATATATTTTCTTTGCACGTAATGAAAGTTCGTCCAGTTCGTCGGCTGTTATGCCAAGCAGTGTAGCCATCTGGTCAATAAATGCACCTGTTCCACCGGCACATGAACCATTCATACGCTGTTCCACGCCACCCGTGAGGAAAATTATTTTTGCATCTTCGCCACCAAGTTCTATTACCGCATCGGCATCGGGGAATTTTTTCTTTACTGCAATGAATGCGGAATGTACTTCCTGAACGAACGGTATTTCAGCGGAATTTGCAAGACCTAATCCGGCAGAACCTGTTATACATACTGTAAATACATCTTCCGGATAGTCCGCACGTATAATTTTCAACTGGTCTGTCACGGTTTCCTTGACTTTGGAAAAATGACGCTGATATTTTGAATATATAATATTTCCGTCGGAGTCTGCAATGACAGTTTTTACGGTTGTAGAGCCTATATCTATACCAAGAGACAATTTTTTACTCATTTGAAAATCTCCATTTCTTAAAAAATCCGTTTATTTAATATTATACTATATTTTTTTGCAAAAATAAAGCGGTAATTTCTGAATTTTTTTTTACAACGGATTTTAATGACCTATGGTGTTACTAAAGGGGACGGCAGAAACCGTCCCCCCGATAAAATTTCAAATTAGAATGCAGTTTTTTCTTCAAGATAAGCCATAAGGTCATTAATATTAACACGTTCCTGTTCCATAGTGTCACGGTCACGGACTGTAACACAGTTGTCCTTTTCGAGTGTATCAAAATCATACGTTACACAGAATGGTGTTCCTATTTCGTCTTGACGGCGATAACGCTTGCCAATAGTACCTGTTTCATCGAAATCGCACATGAATTTCTTTGAGAGCATTTCAAATACTTCTTCTGCTTTCGGAGTGAGCTTCTTTACAAGCGGAAGCACGGCACATTTATACGGTGCAAGTGCAGGGTGCAGATGCATAACTGTACGGATTTCCCTTTTTTCCTTGCCGTTCTTGTCAACTGTAACAAGTTCTTCTTCGTCGTAAGCCTCCGTAACAATTGACAGGAAAAGCCTTTCAACGCCCAGTGACGGCTCAATGACATATGGGATATATTTTTCATTTGTTTCAGGGTCAAAATATTCAAGTGATTTACCGCTTGTCTTTATGTGCTGTGTAAGGTCATAGTCTGTTCTGTCGGCAACGCCCCATAGTTCGCCCCAGCCAAACGGGAACAGGTATTCAAAGTCCGTTGTTGCCTTAGAGTAGAAACAAAGTTCTTCAGGTGAGTGGTCACGGAGTCTTATATTTTCCTCTTTAAGTCCGATACTCAACAGGAAATTTTTACAGTAACTTCTCCAGTAGCTGAACCATTCAAGGTCTGTACCAGGTTTGCAGAAAAATTCAAGTTCCATCTGTTCAAACTCACGTACACGGAAAATAAAGTTTCCGGGTGTTATTTCATTTCTGAAAGATTTTCCTATCTGTGCAACACCAAACGGGACTTTTCTTCTTGTAGTACGCTGAATATTGCCGAAATTTACAAATATACCCTGTGCAGTTTCCGGACGGAGATATAATTCAGACTTGCTGTCTTCGGTTACGCCCTGAAAAGTCTTGAACATAAGGTTAAACTGTCTTATATCGGTAAAATTATGCTTGCCACAATCCGGACACGGTATCTGTTTTTCCTTGATATAATCAGACATCTGTTCATTAGTCCAGCCGGCAACGTTTGTGCCGTCAAAGTCCTCAATGAGATTATCGGCACGGTGACGGGTATTACATTCCTTGCAGTCCATAAGCGGGTCGGAAAAACCGCCGATATGTCCGGAGGCAACCCATGTCTGTGGGTTCATGAGAATTGCACTGTCAAGACCCACATTGTATTTATTTTCCTGAACGAATTTTTTAAGCCATGCTTTTTTTATGTTGTTTTTAAGCTCAACGCCTAACGGACCATAATCCCATGTATTCGCAAGACCGCCGTAAATTTCAGAGCCGGCATATACATAGCCCCTTGATTTACACAGGTCAACAATTTTATCCATAACTTTTTCGTTATTCTTAAGCATTTTGACTACCTCATTTCGATGGATTTTATTCTATTATATTGTACCGGAAAAATGAAAGAATGTCAATACTTTTCCTGCAAAATATTTCCATGATGTAAAATGGAAATTAAATGATTTCTTAATACTGCTTATATTATAATGTATAATGACATATTGATATATATTAGAAATTTCTTTCAAGCAGAAATAATTCTTATAATTTTTATTATACGATTAGATTTTATTTATATTTGTAAAGATATTCTGACAAAAAATGCCGTATTCTTGAAAAATACGGCAAAAACAGAAAGATTAATATATAAAAGGGGAATTGGGGGATTTCTTAATCCTGTTTATAT
>CAMWQI010000034.1 GCA_947176345.1 uncultured Ruminococcus sp. | reverse complement strand
GCTTAATATGTGAAAATTACTATAATTCCATGTGGTATGGTGCTTCTGCTTTCAGTAAACCACACGCAACAAAACAGTTTTTTTATGTATACTAATATTCATATGGCATATAACTGTATGTATATTTTATGATATTCAGAATTTATTGTTAATATTATATCAATATCTGAATATCAATATTCTTAAACTGCATTTGAATTTATCGTCACTTACTGCTATACTTGTATTGTAGGCGTTAAGAGTCGAAACGTATTGTATGAAATTCATACATAATTATAAAAAAATTCAGGAGTGAATATTTTAAATGGAATACCGTATTGAACACGATTCTATGGGCGAAGTAAAAGTACCTGCTGACAAGTACTGGGCTGCCCAGACCGAAAGAAGTCATGAAAATTTCCTTATTGGTGTAGGCATTGAAACTATGCCAAGAGAGATTACTCATGCTTTCGGAATTCTCAAAAAAGCCGCTGCTATTGCTAACCATGCCGTAAAACCGGAAAAAATGACCGACGAAAAACTTTCCGCTATCTCACAGGCTTGTGATGAGGTTATAAGCGGTTCTCTCAATGAACATTTTCCGCTTGTTGTATGGCAGACCGGAAGCGGTACACAGTCAAATATGAATGCTAATGAAGTTATTGCCAACAGAGGAAATGAAATTGCCGGTGCTAAACTTCTTCACCCGAACGACGATATTAATATGAGCCAGTCTTCTAATGACACTTTCCCGACTGCTATGCATATTGCCGCTGTTATTGCCGTTGAAGATAAGGTTATTCCGGCTGTGGATACTCTGATTGAAACTTTCAAGAGACTTGAACAGGAAAATGAAGGCATTGTAAAAAGCGGAAGAACTCATCTTCAGGACGCTACACCTATTAAATTCTCACAGGAAATAAGCGGTTGGAGAAGCTCACTTGAAAAAGACAAGAAAATGCTCCTTACTGCTGTAGAGGAACTCCGTGAACTCGCACTCGGCGGAACTGCTGTTGGTACAGGTCTTAATGCACCTGCCGGATTTGCTGAAAAGGCTGCTGAGGCTATAAGTGAGATTTCTGGAAAGACTTTCATTACTGCACCTAATAAATTCCATTCTCTCACATCTAAGGACGAAATCGTATTTGCACATGGTGCTTTAAAGGCTCTCGCTGCTGATATGATGAAAATTGCCAATGATGTAAGATGGCTTGCATCTGGTCCGCGTGACGGTCTCGGTGAAATCTTTATCCCTGAAAATGAACCCGGTTCATCTATCATGCCCGGCAAGGTAAACCCCACACAGTGCGAACAGGTTACTATGGTAGCCGTTCAGGTAATGGGAAATGATGTTGCTGTTGGTATGGCTGCATCTCAGGGAAATTTTGAACTCAATGTATTTATGCCTGTATGTGCATATAATTTCCTCCAGTCTGCACGTCTGCTTGCTGAATCAATCACATCTTTCAACAAGAACTGTGCTGTAGGCATTAAAGCTAACAAGGAAAAAATGCATCATAATCTTTATAATTCGCTCATGCTGGTTACTGCACTCAATCCGTACATTGGTTATGAGAATGCCGCTAAAACTGCTAAAAAGGCTTACAAGGACAATATTTCCCTTAAAGAAGCCTGCGTTGAACTCGGTTTCCTGACCGCTGAACGTTTTGATGAGGTTTTCCACCCTGAAGAAATGGCATAAAATTAACAGAAAGGAAACGTACTAATGAATACTTTCACGTATTATCCAGGCTGTACGCTCCGCACCAAAGCCAAAGACCTTGACACTTATGCAAGGTCTTCTGCTGAGGCTCTCGGTATCTCACTTGTAGAACCGGAAAACTGGCAGTGCTGTGGCGGTGCTTATACTACAGCCAAAGACGAAATAGCTACCAAGCTTTCGGCGGTAAGAACTCTTAACTCCGCTAAGGAAGCCGGTCAGCCTCTTATTACAGTCTGTTCCGCCTGTCATAACGTTATAAAGCAGACTAACTATGATATTTCCCATGATGAAGACATGGCTGCTAAGGTAAATAATTACCTTAAACTTGACGAAGCATATACAGGTGAAACTACTGTTTATCATTATCTTGAAATGCTCCGCGATGTAGTTGGTTTTGATAATCTCAAAAAGAAAGTTGTAAACTCTTTCAAGGGAAAGAAAATAGCTGCATATTATGGTTGTCTCCTGCTCCGTCCAAGTAAGGCTCTTGCTATGGACGACCCCGAAAATCCTACAATTATGGAAGATTTCATAAAGGCTATCGGCGGTACTCCGGTTATCTATGCACAGCGTAACGAATGTTGTGGCGGTTACATAACTATGGAGGACAAGGCACAGGCTACAAAGAGAAGTGCAAAAGTTATGAACTCTGCACAGGAGCAGGGAGCAGATATGATTATTACTGCCTGTCCGCTCTGTCTCTACAATCTCAAGAAAAATTCCGGTTCGGAACTTCCCGTTTATTATTTCACTGAACTTCTCGCTGAGGCTCTCGGAGTAAAGGAGGCTGGCAATGAATAATAATCTTAAAGAACAGGTTCTCCGTTCCAGTGGTGTAAATGTACTTAAATGTATGCGCTGCGGTAAATGTTCCGGCACTTGCCCGTCATATGACGAAATGGAATATCACCCACATCAGTTTGTATACATGGTTGAAAAAGGTGACATTGAAACTTTAATGGAGTCAAAATCAATCTATAAATGCCTGACTTGTTTTGCGTGTGTTGAAAGATGTCCACGTGGTGTTGAACCGGCAAAGGTTGTTGAAGCTGTACGTCTTGCAACTATAAGAAAGCAGGGAAATAATCATCTTATTCCCGACGCAATTCCGGAAATGCTTGACGAAGATTTGCCACAGCAGGCTATCGTTACGGCATTCAGAAAATATACTAAGTAAGGAGGAGATAATATTATGCAGAAAATAGGAGTATTTGTCTGTCACTGTGGTACTAATATTGCCGCAACAGTTGATGTAAAGGCAGTTGCTGAAGCACTCAGTCATGAGGCAGGAGTGGTTATCTCTCAGGAATACCAGTATATGTGTTCTGAAGCCGGTCAGAATCTTGTCAAGGACGCTATAAAAGAACACGGTCTTACCGGTGTTGTTATATGTTCATGCTCACCACGTATGCACGAAAACACTTTCAGAAAAGCCGCTGCTGCTGCTGGTCTTAACCCGTATCTCGTTGAAATTGCTAATATACGTGAACAGTGTTCATGGATACACAAGGATATTGCTACGGCTACCGAAAAGGCTATTATTCTCGGAAAAGCTGCTATTGCAAAGGTTCATCTCAATACACCTCTCGTGGCTGGTGAAAGTCCTGTTGCTAAAAGAGCATTAGTTATCGGCGGAGGTATTGCCGGTATACAGACTGCTCTTGATATTGCCGAAGCCGGCTTTGAAGTTGATATAGTTGAAAAAGAAGCTACTATCGGCGGTAAAATGGCACAGATTGACAAGACTTTTCCGACTCTTGACTGTGCTGCTTGTATTCTCACACCTAAAATGGTTGAGGCATCACAGAACGAAAAAATTACTATTCACTCATACAGTGAAGTAAGTGCAGTAAAGGGCTTTATCGGAAACTTTACAGCTACTATAAAGAAAAAGAGACGTTTTGTTGACGAAACAAAGTGTACCGGCTGTGGTGCTTGTACAGAAGTTTGTCCTATGCAGAAAGTCCCGAATGCTTTCAATCTTGGTCTCAATAACAGAGGTGCTGTTTATATTCCGTTTGCACAGGCTGTACCGAAAGTTGCTACAATTGACGCTAACTACTGTCTGAAACTCCGTAAGGGCGATGTTAATGAAAAAGTCTGTGGTAAGTGTGCTGCTGCTTGTACAGTTGGTGCTATAAATTATCATCAGCAGGACGAATACATAGAACAGAAATACGGTGCAATTGTTGTCGCAACCGGCTTTAATCCGATTAAACTTGATAAATATGACGAATTTGCATATAATCAGTGTCCGGATGTTGTAACATCTCTTGAACTTGAAAGACTTATGAACGCTGCTGGTCCTAATGGCGGAACACTTCTCAGACCGTCTGACAAGACACACCCACATAAGATTGTTTTCGTACAGTGTGTAGGTTCAAGATGCGATGACAGCAAGGGCAAGCCATACTGTTCAAAAATCTGCTGTATGTATACAGCTAAACATGCAATGCTTATCCGTGAAAAATATCCGGATACAGAAGTTTATGTATTCTACATAGATGTCCGCACTCCTGGTAAGAATTTTGATGAGTTCTACAGACGTGCAGTTGAGCAGTATAATGTACATTATATAAAGGGCATGGTAGGCAAGGTTACACCAAAGGCAGACGGTACAATAGATGTACAGGCATCTGATTTGCTTTCAAATGAACAGCTTCACATTGATGCCGATATGGTTGTACTTGCAACGGCTATCGAACCGGACAAAACAGCACGTCCGCTTGCTACAATGCTTACAACACAGATGGATACTAACGACTTCTTCACAGAGGCTCATGCAAAACTCCGTCCTGTTGAAAGTGCTACTGCTGGTATTTTCCTTTCAGGTGCTTGTCAAGGTCCTAAGGATATTCCGGAAACTGTCGCACAGGCAAGTGCCGCTGCTTCAAAGGCTATTGGTCTTCTTGTAAAAGACAGTATCACGTGCAACCCATGTGTTGCTCACTCAAATGAACTCATGTGCAACGGCTGTTCAGCCTGTGAAAAAGTTTGTCCTTATGGTGCTATCACTTATCAGGATAAGGAATTCAGAACACCATACCGCACGACAGTAATGAGACGTGTTGCAAGCGTAAATCCGGCTGTATGTCAGGGTTGTGGTGCTTGTACAGTTGCTTGTCCGTCTGGTGCAATGGATTTGAACGGCTTCTCTAACAGTCAGATTATGGCGGAGGTAGACGCAATATGCAAGTAAATGATAATAAAGAATTTCAGCCCCTGATTGTTGCATTCTGCTGTAACTGGTGTTCATATGCCGGTGCAGACCTTTCAGGTACAAACAGACTGAATTATCCCACAAATGTAAAAATTATAAGAGTACCCTGTTCATGCCGTGTAAACCCGATGTTTATTCTGAGGGCTTTCCAGAGAGGTGCAGACGGTGTTATTCTTTGTGGCTGTCACCCTGGTGACTGTCACTATACATCAGGCAACTACTTCACAAGAAGAAGAATGACCCTTCTTTTCAGTATGCTTGATTTCCTCGGCATTGAACGTGACCGTACAAGAGTAGAATGGGTTTCCGCCGCTGAAGGTGCTAAATTCGCCGCTACTATGAATGAATTCACTGAAGCCGTGAAAAAACTTGGTCCTAACAGGAGATTGGAGGATTTAAGATGCAGGAAGCAATGATAAGCAAGGCAAAACAGCTTCTCGCTGACGGCACTGTCACACGTGTTATCGGCTGGAAAAAGGGCGAATTTGCTTACGACATCACTCCGGCAATTTTTGAAAGTTCAGAAGAAATTGACAGAGATTTTGTCTATGACGATTTCACAAGTACTAATGTTTCAAAGTATCTTGTAAAGGAAAGCAAAAAAGAGGGTAAAATTCTTGCATTCCTCAAGCCTTGCGATACATACAGCCTTAATCAGCTTACCAAGGAACACAGAGTTGACCGTGATAATATTTATGTTGTCGGCATTCCCAGTGACGGAAAACTTGATATTGAAAAAATCAAAGCTAAAGGCATTACAGGTATAACAGGCGTTGAGAGAGACGGCGAAACTCTTAAAATAAGCACTGTTTACGGTGATGAAACTATGTCTGTTGCCGACGTTATGAGCAACAAGTGCATTAGCTGTAAGAGCAAAAAGCACGTTACTTATGATGAACTTATAGGTGAGGACGGCGAAGTTATAACTTCTGACCGTTTCGACATGGTAGAAAAACTTGAAAATATGACTTCTGAGGAACGTTATAATTTCTGGAGAGGCGAACTTTCAAAGTGCATAAGATGTAATGCCTGCCGTAACGTTTGTCCGGCTTGCACCTGTGAAAACTGTGTATTCAATAATCCTGATTCGGGTGTTGAAAACAAGGCAGCAGCAGACAGCTTTGAAGAAAATATGTTCCATATTATCCGTGCTTTCCACGTTGCCGGAAGATGTACAGACTGTGGCGAATGTTCAAGAGTCTGTCCGCAGAATATTCCGCTTCATCTCCTTAACAGAAAGTTTATCAAAGATATAAATTCACTTTACGGCGAATATCAGGCTGGTGCTGATACAACTACAAAAGCTCCGCTTAATGATTATACAACGGAAGACTGTGAAGCAAGTATCGTACATGAAAGGGGTGTTGAGTAATGCTTAAAATTTCTGTTGAAAAAATTGATGAACTGTTTAAAGCCATCGCTGAAAAGCAGACACTCTACATTCCGACTGACCGTGAAGACGGTGCGTCCGAATACAAAAAGTACGAAGACGGCATGAAATTAAGCGGTAATCTTAATACCCTCCGCAGTGCTAAGGATTTCTTTTTCCCACAGACTGAAAATCTTGCAGATTTCAAAATGGAAGGCAAGAAAATTGAAGTTATTGATATCCGTGAAGAAGCAGAAGATTTCGTTGTTTTCGGTGTACGTGCTTGTGATGCAAGAAGTTTCACAATTCTTGACAAGGTTTTCCTTAGTGACCCTGTAGACAGCTACTATAAAAATCGCCGTGACCATGGTACTATTGTAACTATGGCTTGTACAAAGCCGGCTGAAACTTGTTTCTGTCAGACTTTCGGCATTGACCCGACTGAACCGGAGGGCGATGTTGCTTGCTGGTCAGACGGTGAAAGCATTTTCTTTAAGGCTAATACTGAAAAGGGTCAGGCTTTTGTTGACTCCGTTTCCGGTCTCCTTGAAGACGGAGATACAACTAAACTTGACGAAACAAAAGCTAAGACTAAGGAAATTATGGGTAAACTTCCGCTTGCTAATCTTTCAACAGAGGCTTTCGGTGGTGATAAGCTTATGGAACACTTCAAGTCTGAAAAGTGGGCTGAACTTTCTGAAAGCTGTCTGGGCTGTGGTACTTGTACTTTCGTATGTCCGACTTGTCAATGCTATGATATAAAGGATTTCAACACCGGTAACGGAATAAAGCGTTTCAGGTGCTGGGATTCATGTATGTATTCTGATTTCACAAAAATGGCACACGGTAATATCCGTAATTCACAGCTTGAAAGATTCCGTCAGAGATTCATGCACAAGCTTGTATATTTCCCTTCAAACAATAACGGCGAATTCGGCTGTGTAGGCTGTGGACGTTGTATGTCAAAGTGTCCTATTTCAATGAATATCGTCAAGGTAATGAAAGCATTGGAGGTTAAGTAATGAACGCTATTGATACATTAATTCCGCATATCGGCGTTGTTACCGATATAAGACAGGATACTCCCGATGTAAAGACTTTCAGAGTAAATGCTATACAGCCGGACGGCACTGCAAGTGGCAAAGTCTTTGAACATATGCCCGGTCAGTGTGCAATGCTTTCCATTCCCGGTGTGGGTGAGGGTATGTTTTCTATAACATCTTCACCGACAAACAATGAATTTATGGAGTTCAGCATTAAAAAATGTGGTTGTCTCACTTCATGGCTTCACGCTATGGAAGTTGGTCAGCAGATTACAATAAGAGGACCTTATGGCAATAATTTCCCTGTTGAAACAGAACTTAAAGGCAAGGACTTACTCTTTATTGCCGGTGGTATCGGTCTTGCACCGCTCCGTTCCGTTATAAATTATGTCCGTGATAACCGTGAAAATTACGGCGACGTTCAGATTATTTACGGCTCACGCTCAAAAGATGATTTGGTTGACTATCAGGAAATCATTAATGAGTGGGAGGCTGACCCTAATATTCAGGTAAACCTCACTATTGACAGAGAGCAAGAGGGCTGGGACGGTCATGTAGGTTTCGTGCCTAACTATGTAAAGGAACTTAACCCCTCACTCAGTAAGACAGTTCTTATCTGTGGACCACCCATTATGATTAAATTCACGCTTGCCGGTCTCAAGGAACTTGGTTTCACTGAAACACAGGTTTACACAACTATGGAACTTCGCATGAAATGTGCTGTCGGCAAATGCGGACGCTGTAATATAGGCGACAAGTACGTCTGCAAGGACGGTCCTGTTTTCCGCTTTGACCAGCTCGATGAACTGCCTGACGAATATTAATAAGGAGTATTGAACACATGGAAAATATGTTAAATGTTTATCTGTTCGGCAAAAGATATCAGGTGCCGGCAGGACTTACCATAATGACGGCTATGGAATATGCCGGCTATGAACTTGTAAGAGGCTGTGGTTGCCGTAACGGTTTCTGCGGTGCTTGTGCCACTATCTACAGAATACATGGTAAGCAGGAACTTCATGCTTGTCTCGCTTGCCAGACAGAAGTGCAAGAGGGTATGTATGTTGCTACACTGCCATTCTTCCCACTTGTAAAACAGATTTACAATATTGAGGAAATCAAGCCCGATGCACAGATTATGATGCAGTTATATCCGGAAATTTATAGCTGTATCGGCTGTAATGCTTGTACAAAGGCTTGTACACAGGAACTCAATACAATGCAGTACATAGCTTACGCACAGAGAGGCGAATATGACAAGTGTGCAGAAGAGTCTTTCGACTGCGTAATGTGTGGCGTATGTTCTTCACGCTGTCCGGCTGGAATATCTCACCCACAGGTTGCTATGCTTGCAAGAAGACTTAACGGAAAGTATATCGCTCCCGAATGCGAACACCTTGCTGACCGTGTAAACGAAATCAATGAGGGTATCTTTGATGAAAAAATTGCTGAACTTATGGCTAAGTCTGTTGATAACGTTCAGGAAATCAAAGACCTTTATAACAATCGTGAGATTGAAAAGTAAGGAGGAGCGAAAATGTATAAAATTGATAAGCTTAATGAGCTTGCAAAAATAGTTGCTGAAAAAAGAGAATACAACGCAAAACTCGAACCAAAAAGAATGACAGCAGAAGAAAAAGATGTACTTCTGAAAACATTCCACCCTGATTACAGGGAAGACCAGTTCAGCATACTTGAAGTAGGTGCTAACAAGGGCGGAAAAGTTCCTACACAGCTTGCTGAACTTCTTCAGGGACAGAGCAGAATTAATCCGGCTGATATAGATTTATCTAATCCTGACTATGACACAGATGTGCTTATTATTGGCGGTGGCGGTGCTGGTTCGTCATGTGCAATTGAAGCCGACGAAGCAGGCGTCAAGGCTATGATAGTTACAAAACTCCGTATCGGTGATGCTAACACAATGATGGCTGAGGGTGGTATTCAGGCTGCCGACAAGCCGAATGATTCACCGGCTATTCACTATGTTGACGCTTTCGGTGGCGGACACTTTGCCGCTAAGCCGGAACTCGTTAACAAGCTTGTTACAAAAGCTCCTGAGGCTATCCAGTGGCTTAATAAACTTGGTGTTGAATTTGACAAGGAAGCAGACGGCACTATGATTACAACCCACGGCGGTGGTACTTCCAGAAAGAGAATGCACGCCGCTAAGGACTATTCCGGTGCAGAAATTATGCGTACTCTCCGTGATGAAGTTCTTAACAGAGGTATTCCGGTTATCGACTTCACAGCTGCTATTGAAATAATTCTTGACGAAAATGGCAAGGCTGCCGGTGCTGTTCTCATGAACATGGAAACAAAGGAACTTATGGTAGCAAGAGCAAAGACTGTTGTTATTGCTACAGGTGGTGCAGGAAGAATGCACTATCAGGGCTTCCCGACTTCAAACCACTATGGTGCAACCGCTGATGGTCTTGTACTCAGCTACAGAGTAGGTGCAAAACTCCGTGACGTTGACACACTTCAGTATCACCCGACAGGCACAGGCTATCCAGAACAGATTTTCGGTGCACTTGTTACTGAAAAAGTTCGCTCACTCGGTGCAAAACTCGTCAACATTGATGGCGAAGTTTTCATGAACCCACTTGAAACACGTGATGTAACTGCATCTTCAATTATCCGTGAATGTACTGCACGTGACAAGGGCATTGAAACAAATCTCGGTAAGGCTGTATGGCTTGATACTCCTATGATAGAATTAATTCATGGCGAGGGTACTATTGAAAAGAGAATACCGGCTATGCTTAGAATGTTCGGCAAGTACGGCATTGATATACGCAAAGAGCCTATCCTTGTTTTCCCGACACTCCACTATCAGAACGGCGGTATTGATATAACCGACGAAAACGAAACAACTGTTGAAAATCTCTTTGCAGCTGGTGAGGTTGCTGGTGGTATTCACGGCAGAAACAGACTTATGGGTAACTCACTTCTTGATGTTATCGTATTCGGCAGAAACGCCGGTATATATGCAGCCGCTAAGGCTAAGGAAACTGCAACTCCTGAAAAACTCACACTTGAACATATCAATAAGTTCAATGCTGAACTTGATACAGCCGGTGTTGATACAGGTAAAGTTTCACCTATGCTTCTCCCGCACTATGCAAGAAAAGCTAAATAATTTAATTTAAATATATTCACTATAACCGACGGGCATTTTTTGTGTTCGTCGGTTTGTGTGGTTATATACATATTGTGATATTGCACAAAAAATATGCGGTATCACGCAAAATTTAATAGAAAGAGGTTGTAGATTATGGATTTAATCACAGCAGGAGATTTTTCAATCTCCATCAAGGCTATAACTTTCCTCATGTTTACGGTCTTTCTTATTACGACTGTAGGCTACCTGCTCGGCAGAATTACTGTCAAAGGGATTTCCCTCGGTACTGCTGGAGTATTTATCGTTTCACTTCTTTATGGCTGTTTCTTTTTCGAAAATCTGGGTGATAATCTCACAGTCACAGCAACAGAAAGCAAAGAAATAGTTTCATTCGTTAGCAGTGCATTAAAAGTCGTCGAAAATCTCGGACTTATATTATTTGTAACGTCTGTCGGATTTATTGCCGGTCCTAATTTCTTTGGAAATTTCAAGAAAAACTTTAAGTCTTATGTACTTCTTGCACTCGTTGTAATCATAGCCGGCGGACTTGCTTGCGGTGGCTGTATTCTTGCTGACAAGACTATTTCCGGAGACCCTACAGAAAATATCGCTTCAATGCTCGTCGGACTTCTTTCCGGTTCACTCACAAGTACACCTGCATTCTCTGCCGCAAAAGCAACAGTTGAAGCCCGTCCGAACGGTGCTGAACTTGAAAGTCTCGTAACAGTCGGTCACGGTATCGCCTATCTTTTTGGAGTAATCGGCGTTGTACTTTTCGTTCAGCTTATTCCGAAATTCACAAAGGCAAATATGGCAGAAGAACGTAAAAAGCTTATGGTTGCCGATACAGGCAGTGAAAAGAAAAAGAAAGCAGATAATCTTATTGAAATGGACGAATTTGGTTTTATGCCATTTGCACTTGCCTCAATTTTGGGAATATTTGTCGGTTCAATAAAATTCGGTAACTTCTCACTCACTACAACAGGTGGTTGCCTGCTTGTTTCCCTTATTTTCGGACATTTTGGACACTTTGGTAAAATATCCGTTACACCTAAGGAAAGCACACTTAAAGTTTTCCGTGAGTTCGGACTTATGCTTTTCCTTATTGGTGCTGGCGTTGCCGGCGGTGCAAGCTTTGTTAAATATTTCAAGGCTGTATACTTCCTGTATGGTGTTATAATGACAATTGTTCCGATGATTATCGGCTTTATCTTTGCTAAGTATGTTCTTAAATTAAGTCTCCTTAATAATCTTGGTTCAATCACAGGCGGTATGACTTCCACACCGGCACTTGGTACTCTTATAAGTACAGCCGGCACAGAAGACGTTGCATCAGCTTATGCGGCTACATATCCGGTAGCACTTATTGCAGTAGTTATTGTATCACAGGTATTGCTTATGGTATTTAAGTAAAACAAAAAAACCGTTCCTTTCGGGGGGCGGTTTTTATTAAAGGGAGTAACTATGAAAAAAATCAAAAAACTTTTAGATTGTATTAAAAATATTGACTATTCTCAATTTGACGAGGACACAATTAATGAATGGCTTGATTTCAGAGATTGCGAAACTTTCGACAGCGAATGGTGCAGAGTGAACAACGAAATAAGCAAAATAAAAGACCAGTGCAATTATACTTTTCAGAATCAGAACAACCAGATTAGAAAAGAAGCTTTTTTTATAGTTGTTGACAGTATTGGTACTGAACTTGCAGATTATGTTTCCGACGATTTCGGACTTATATTCGATAGTATGATAGTTGAATATGAAGACGAGTGGCTTTCCAAATTAATAGATATGTACCGCAATGGTAAAATCTGCGGAAATTTATAAAAATATAACCGTCCTATATATAGGACGGTTTTTTTGTTGACATTTCGGGAAATGTATGATATAATTTACAAAAAACAGGAGGAAATAATGAAAATATATTTATTATTTTGGATTATTGCAGATATAGTAATATGGTCAGGGATTTATTCTCTTTCTGCAAAAGTACATATCAGACGTGCTAAAATTGAAGGTTTTGTGCCTCAGAGACGGACTTTACGAATTTGCTTTATTATAAGCTGGATTGTAGTTCATGTATTTTTTGCATGGGCTTTATATGAATTTGTTAAATGGGGCGGAATGGACTGAAAAATTATGATAATTGAAATTGAATACTATAAAGGAGACACTATGTTATCGGGAAAGTCAGTAAGTTTTTCTGCACTGAAAAAACAGTTTGAAAGTACCAAAGATATTTATGACCATGAAACAGATAATTTTATTGAAATACTTTGCAGAAATTATGGGTACATTATTATTAAAAACGATATAATGCCGGATTATATTTATGACAGAGATGCTGGAAAACTTTATAAAAAGAGGGGATAATATGAACTATATACGAAAAGCAAAACCAGAAGATTTTTCAAGAGTTGCTGAAATCGAAATTTTTAATTACAGGTTAAATTTTTACCCTATATTCAGAAATGATGAATATTATTTCAATGAACTTCAGGTCAACACCTTGACCGAAAAATATCTCTGCAATCCTGAAATTATAAATAATACATATGTTTATGATGACGGAGTTATAAAAGGCTTTATCAGCATTGATGGATATGAAATAAAAAAATTATTTGTTGAACCTGTTTTACAGGGACATTCAATCGGTTCTGCACTGCTGGATTACGCTTTGAATAATCATAAAATTGAGTTTTTATGGGCTTTGGAAAAGAATACAAAAGCAATTTCATTTTATAAAAGGCATGGATTTCATATTACAAATGAAAGAAAACCCGAAGACAACACAACAGAATATTTAATTAAATTAGAGAAATAGGGAGGGATTATATGGGTTTTTTAGGATTTGCGTTTCTTATAATAATTTTTGGCATTATAATTAAATTAATGATTGTATTTGCAGGAATTTTTTTAGTCGCTGGACTTATGCTTTTTAAAACACACGAAACTATGGCAATAATTCTGTTTATACTTTCGGGAATTAATCTTCTTTTATTTACAGCGTGGAAAATTTACGAACACAATTTCAGAGTAACTATTGAAACATCTGACGGGGAAGTAGAAATAAAAAATTCAGAGTGTTCAAAATACGAGGAATATATCAAAAGTATGGACGTTGAAAAAATTGATGAAATTCTTGACAAATATCCCGCATTGATATATTATGAAATTTATGAAGGCGGTGAAAAACAGACATTACTTTTTTACGGTCTGTATCACTGCAACGTTGATATGATGCAATGTGCTTTAAATCATGGTGAAAAATTTAATGACCCTAAGTTAAATATTAATAGTAACTTTTTGAGTTTGTTCTTTAAGTATGTGAACGGCAATACAACTGATGAAACAATTAATACCATTAAATTCGCACTGGAACACGGTGCAAAGGTTGTATATGATAACTGGAATTTATATGACAAAGCTAAAAAATGGGTCATAAATGACGGCTTTGTCAGTGAAAAAGACAAGGAATTATTATCCCTGTTATCAAACAAATATTAGAACGGGAATATTTATATGGAAATAAATAAGGAGGAATTTTTATGGCTTTTATGGGCATTTTATTATTTTGGATAATTTTTGTTTTAGAAAAATTAACAATTATATCTGCCGGAGTTTTTTTAATCGTAGGACTTCTGTTTTTAAAAAAAGCACATACAATTATAGCAATAATTTTATTTGTTCTCTCCGGACTTAATCTGCTTGTGTTTACAGGATGGAAAATCTACAACTTAAATCAGAAAACAATTGTAAAAACGCCAACAAGCATTATTGAAGTTAAATCCTCAGTATGTTCAAAGTTCAAAAAATATCGTGATAAAAACAACTGTAAAAAAATGGACAAATTTTTAAAAGAATATCCGTATATGATATACTTTTCAAATTGCTGGAATCGTGGATTGCTTGACTATAGTATGTTCTGCCTTAACACAGATATGATGCAGTGTGCTTTAAATAATGGGGCTTATTTCGATGACCCATTCATACATAGCAACTCTAACTATGTAGAGTCATTATGCGATTTTTTGTATTATTCGGAAAAACTGGGATATATAACCGCTGGCGTAACAACCGACAAAATGATAGATACTGTACGTTTCGCACTGGAACACGGTGCAAAGGTTGTAAGTAAAGACTGGAATTTTTATGAAACGGCTGAAAAATGGGTACAGAAAGACGGCGTTATAAGTCGGAAAGATGAGGAATTATTAAATCTTATAAAAAAATATTTATGAAAATAAAAAAGCACGGATTTTTTAAGTCCGTGCCTTGTTTTTATACGCCGTAAGTATTTCTGTATTCAAGCATCTTGTTGAGGTACTCCTTGCCCTCAACAATGCCGTTTCTGATAGCGTCTATAATGTCTTCCATTGTTACTATAGGATAGACTATCACACCGAAATCACGCTTTACTTCCTGAACGGCTGAAAGTTCGCCCGTACCTTTTTCCATACGGTCAACAGTGATGACCATTCCGGTAACGTTCACATCGGCAGCAGATTTCAGCTTAGGCATGGACTCACGGAGAGCCTTTCCAGACGTCATAACATCGTCAATGATAACGACTTTTTCACCGTCTGTAAGAGTTTTTCCGACGAACATTCCGCCTTCACCGTGGTCTTTTGCTTCCTTGCGGTCGAAACAGTATGAAACGTCCACGCCGAATTTATTACTCAGTGCAACGACAGCAGATACGGCAAGCGGTATGCCCTTATATGCCGGACCAAAAAGGGTCTCAACGGGGATATTGTTTGCGTGAATGCATTCCGCGTAATATTCACCGAGTTTTGCAAGCTGTGCACCGGTTTTGTAGTTACCGCAGTTAATAAAGTATGGGGCTTTACGTCCGCTTTTGAGGGTAAATTCTCCGAAAGTGAGAACTCCGCACTCAACCATGAATTTGATGAAACTTTCTTTGTAGGTCATTTTTTTAACTCCTTTATTTTATATTTGACCGCTATTTTATTAACGGCTTTAAAGCTGAATAATACTTATCTGCAAATTCCAAATCAAAATGTTTTACAAGTATTTTATATAATTTTGTCATTCGTTGTTCAGTGTCGGCAATATTTCCCGTACTGTAAAATATACCACAAACTTTGTGTTTTTCTTCTTTAGATAAATTCAGCGGTTTTACGGCTTTATCAAAGTCTGTTTCAGTTTTGGCAGTCGGAGCAGGCTGAACAGGAGCAACAACAACAGGCAAAAGTTTCGGAACGTTTCCGGCAATATCTGATGACATCTTTATTTCAACGTTTTTTTCTTTCCAGAAACTTCTTACATATTCGTAACCTTTATCATTGCTGATAATATGACAGTCTATATCCGGATTATTTCCAAGAATATAGCCTAAAAAAGTGACAAGCTGAAAGTCAAGGGCATTTTTTCCTCCGCACTGAACTTTATAAAGCTGTATTTCTGCTTTGCATGAAACAAGTTTTTCATAAATTGAAAAGGTGAGTGTTTCAGCATTTGTAGTGTAAAATATTACAAGTTTATCGTTTTCAGTGAGTTTTTCGATTCCGTCAAGCCCTGCCTGGTGAACATTTTCATAGTCTATAAGATAATATCCGATATGCTGATTTTCTTCTGTAATATTACTTTCCGTCATTATATGCCTCCTATTTTATAAACTGTTTTATTGATGCATATATTTCCTTTGTTTTTTCGCCACCGAATTTCCGGCAAAGTTCCTGATTAATAAGACATTTTATTCGTGGTACGGGCATATCACATCTTTCAGCATTATCAACAATAAGATTTTTGACAAATTCCATATCTTCCTTTTCAAGATTATGTTCAGCAAGTACGGACTTTATATCAGATTTTTTCAGTGCTGAAAATTTCTTGCATTTGGCAATATCAGACACAAGACATATTTTTCTGCCATATTTCCGCCAGAAATTACAGACGTTTTCGTAACCGCTGTCCTTGCTGATTATGTAGCATATACATTTAGGGTGTTTTCCGATAATGTATCCTATATACGACGCAAGTTGAAAATCAAGGGCGTTTTTTCCCACTGTATCTACTTCAAAGTACGTTATATCAGCTTTTGTTTCGATAATCTGACTATGCAGACTGAAAGGGAGTTTATCAGCGTGTTGACTATAAAAAATAATCACCTTATCGTTCTTTTCGAGTTCATCAATGCCATAAAGTCCGGTTTTATGTACATTTTCATAGTCAACGAGATAGTATTTCTTATGTTTTTTTTCGCTTTTTTTGTCGGACATTGTATTCACTCCTTTTCTATATTGCCTCATAGACATAATTGCATTTCGGACATCTTGGATAATCAATATCAATTTCCGCATTACATTGTGGACATCTTTTTACCGGCAGAACATCAATTTTATCATCAATATCCACATCGAAACGACCAATAAAATTCACCGGCTTTGTATACTCAAAGAAACCAGCCATCATTCCGCAGTCGGCACAGTAAAAACCCATTGTCTTGCTTTGCGGAGTTTCACAGTATTTTTTACCGTCTTTATACCACGTTGCCATAGGATAGGAATAATATATCCCATCACCCACGCTATGCTGTTCCATACGGAACTCTCCTGCAAGCATGGGCTTTCTGCATTTAATACAAATCATAAAAGTTCACCACGTTTCTGTTTACAGATTGTCTTATATCATTTTAATTATATCATGCCAGTGTGGTTAAGTCAAGTGAATTTATTTATGACATTAAGTTAAAAATAAAAATACTAAAAAACTCTTGAAAAAAATATGTAAACAAGGTATAATAATATATGGTGCTGTGGAACTCATGGCATATTATGTAAAAAAATTTATTATTATGGAGATATTATGAACAAAAACGTAAGAAAAAAGTCAAAAAATTTAAAAAGACCAAAGATAAAGTTTAATTTTGGTGTACTGCTGATTATTTTTATACTGTCATTCACAGCGTGTTTTGCTCTCTACATGACAGCCTCTAATCTTAACGAAGATTTTTTCACGGACGATTTTAACAAATCGATGCCTCGCGACCGCTCCGAAACGGAAGAGGCCAGTCCGGAAGAT
>CAMWQI010000033.1 GCA_947176345.1 uncultured Ruminococcus sp. | reverse complement strand
GGGAGAAGCATATTACGCGATTTAGAATTGTAGAAATTCTTGGTGAGGGTCAACCCTACCATTTTCTCGAAGCGCCTCCGCCTCCAAAACCGCCTCCGCCGCCGAATCCGCCTAAATAAGTTCCGCCTCCTCGTCCGGTAAAAAATCCGCCAAACAAAAGCCATAATAAAATTATTAAAAATATATAACTGTAAAAAGTTACAAATTTATTACAAGAGATACAAAATAGTGAAACCATAAATAAAATTAATTCCGTTAATTTTCAAAAAAATGATATTATTCGCTTTATTTTTAGCGAAATAAGGGATTTATTCATACTTGTAATAATATTGTTACTAATTACAGATTGTAACCGAAAAATGTCGGTTAAAATCGCTAACTATGTAATATCTGCATAAAAATTCTGCATTCTGTAATTGACTTGAATTAAAAAATATGATAAAATAATATAATAAAGATAAACAGTCCGGAGGTAAAAAATATGGACAGAAATTCAGCCGAAAAACGCATACAGGAGCTTTCAGCGACGATAGAGGAGCATAGCTATAAATATTACGTTCTTGATAATCCGGATATAAGCGACTATGATTTTGACATGATGATGCAGGAACTTAAAAGCCTTGAGGAACAGTTTCCGGAGCTGGTACGCTCTGAATCTCCTACACAACGGGTAGGCGGTATGGCACTTAATACTTTTGAAAAAGTTCAGCATACTGTACAAATGGCAAGCCTACAAGACGTTTTCGATTTTGAGCAGGTGAAAAATTTTCTTGATAAGTGCGGTACGGAACTTAATGAACCGGAATATACAATAGAACCGAAAATAGATGGTCTTTCTGTTTCACTGGAATATACTGCCGGAATACTTACAAGGGCTTCCACACGTGGCGACGGCTATACCGGTGAAGATGTTACGGCAAATATAAAGACTATCCGTTCAGTGCCGTTGAAACTGAAAGACGCTCCGGAATTTCTTGAAGTACGTGGTGAAGTATATATGCCGAAAAGCAGTTTTATTGCACTCACAGAAATTCAGGAACTCAATGGTGAACAGCCGTTTAAAAATCCCCGTAATGCCTCCGCCGGTTCTCTCCGTCAGAAAGACCCGAAAATTACGGCAACAAGAAAACTGGATATATTTATTTTCAATATACAGCAGTGCATGGGACGTGATTTTTCACAACATAGTGAAACACTTGACTATCTGAAAGAAATGGGCTTTAAGACAGTATCATATAAAGTATGTCATACATATGAGGAAATCGAAAATGAAATAAACCGCATAGGCGATGAAAGAGCAGGGCTTTCATATGATATAGACGGTGCTGTAGTAAAAGTAAATAATCTTGCACAGCGTGATATAATGGGAAGTACCTCAAAAACACCTAAATGGGCTGTGGCATATAAATATCCACCGGAGGAAAAACAGACTAAACTTCTTGACATCGAAGTAAATGTAGGACGTACTGGAGCGATAACGCCTGTAGCGGTCTTTGAACAGATTACGCTTGCCGGTACAAGCGTTTCAAGAGCTGTACTGCATAATCAGGACTTTATAACTGAAAAGGATATAAGAATAGGCGATAATATAATAGTCCGCAAGGCAGGGGATATAATACCGGAAGTTTTGCGTTCGGTAAGCCATGAGGAAAACTCCGTCACATTCAGACTGCCTGAAATCTGTCCGGTATGCAGTACACCGGCAGTCCGTGAGGACGGCGAAAGCGTATTAAGATGCCCTAATGTTGAGTGTCCAGCACAGCTTTTAAAGAATATGATACACTTTGCCTCTAAAAACGCAATGGATATTGACGGTTTAGGTGACTCAAATATGAAAATGCTTGTTGATAATGGTCTTGTAAGTTCACCGGTTGACCTGTACACGCTTAATAAGGAACAGTTAGTCACACTGGAAAGATTTGCAGAAAAATCCGCTGAAAATCTCATAAATGCTATAGAAAAATCAAAGAGCAGGGGACTTGAACGCCTTGTATATGCTTTAGGAATACATAATATAGGTCAAAGAAATGCTGTTCTTTTGTGTGAAAGATTTCCTGATATTGACAGCCTGCTCCGTGCCGAAAAGGAAGAAATTGCAGATATTGAGGGTTTCGGTGATATTATAGCAGAAAGTGTTTACAGGTCATTAAGAGAACCACACCGCATTGAACTTATTAACCGTCTCCGTGAATGCGGTCTTAAGATGACATATGATAAAAAGTCAACGAATGACGACAGATTCAAGGGAAAGACTTTCGTGCTTACAGGAACGCTCCCAACCATGAAACGTGACGACGCTAAAAAATTAATAGAGAGTTTCGGTGGTAAGGTATCGGGTTCTGTATCTAAAAAGACTGATTATGTTGTTGCCGGTGAGGAGGCTGGCAGTAAACTTACAAAGGCTCAGTCTCTTGGTGTCGCGGTAATCAGTGAGGAAGATTTGCTGGAGATGACAGAATGACTTATCATGAAGAAAAACGTGACCTGTTTTCTTTACCGGAAGAATATTATTTCGTGCATTGCGTAAGTGCAGACTTTGTTCTGAGAAAGGGCATAGCACTTGAATTTAAAAAGCGTTTTGACATGAAAAACAAACTCCGAAATTCCGGACAGTCCGGAAAGTGTATACTCATTGACAGGGTATTCAATCTTGTGACTAAAGAAACTTGGAGATGTAAACCTACTATGGAAAGCGTTACAGAATGCCTTGACGAACTGAAAAGACAGGTCACTGAAAATGGCATTAAAAAGATTGCTATGCCACAAATTGCGTGCGGACTTGACGGTATGAAATGGGAAGACGTTTCGGAGCAGGTGAGAGATACTTTCAGTGATATGGATATTGAAATACTTGTATGCTATATGTAAGGAGGTGAATATTTATGTTATATGTATGCTATCCGAAATGTACAACTTGCAAAAAGGCACAGAAATGGCTTGACGATAACGGCATTGAGTACATCATAAGGGATATAAAGGAGAATAATCCGTCTTATGAAGAACTTAAAGAGTGGCACAAAAAAAGCGGTCTGCCGTTAAAGAAATTTTTCAATACAAGCGGATTGCTTTATAAATCCATGAACCTTAAAGATAAACTTCCTGAAATGTCAGAAGAAGAACAGTTAAAACTGCTTGCAACGGACGGAATGTTAGTTAAAAGACCTATTCTTGTTGCAGAAAATAATGTACTTGTTGGATTTAAGGAAAATGACTGGAATATTATAAGATAATTGTTAATTTTCTGTCAACCGTATGCAACAAATTTAATTTCATTGTATTTTCCGTGTTATAATATGTATATAATACTCAGAAAGGAGAATATAAATGAAACAATTTAATGTTACAGGCATGAGCTGTGCGGCTTGTTCAGCAAGAGTGGAAAAAGCCGTAAATGCAGTAAATGGTGTTACGTCATGTTCAGTAAGTCTGCTTACTAACTCAATGGGCGTTGAGGGAACGGCTTCCGACAGCGATATAATAAATGCCGTAAAAAATGCCGGTTACGGTGCAACCCTGAAAGGCGGTTCAGATACTGTACAAGCTACAGCAGATGAAGACTCTTTAGCAGACCACGAAACACCAATACTGAAAGAAAGACTTTTTACGTCTGTAGGATTTCTTGTTCTGTTGATGTATGTATCAATGGGACATGGTATGTGGGGATTTCCCGTACCGGCTTTCATGGACGGAAATTATATCATGCTTGGCATAATACAGATGTTGCTTGCCGGAATAGTAATGGTAATCAATCAGAAATTTTTCATAAGCGGATTTAAAAGCCTGTTCAGACGTTCGCCGAATATGGACACACTGGTGGCGTTAGGTTCGGGGACATCATTTGTATACAGCGTATGGGCATTGCTTGCCATGACGGACGCACAAATCAAAGGCTTGCCGATAGAACATTATTCGCATGAATTTTACTTTGAATCAGCGGGAACGATTTTAACGCTTATTACAGTAGGCAAAATGCTTGAGGCACGTTCAAAGGGACGGACTACCGACGCACTTAAAAGCCTTATGAGACTTGCACCGAAGACGGCAGTTGTTATTGAAAATGGTCAGGAAAAGACCGTACCGGTGGAGCAGGTAAAAAAAGGTGATATATTTGTAGTACGTCCTGGTGAAAGTATTCCGGTGGACGCTGTAGTTATAGAGGGTGAAAGTGCTGTAAATGAATCGGCACTTACCGGTGAGAGTATTCCGGTGGATAAGACAGTCGGCGATAGTGTTTCAGGTGCTACAATCAATCAGTCAGGCTTTATAAAGTGTGAGGCGGTAAGGGTAGGTGAGAACACTACACTTTCACAGATAATACAAATGGTCAGCGATGCGGCAGCGACAAAAGCACCTATTGCAAAAGTCGCTGATAAAGTTTCTGGAGTGTTCGTGCCTATTGTAATAAGCATAGCTGTACTGACTTTTATAATATGGCTTGCAGTCGGTCAGACGATAGGTTATGCACTTACAAGGGCTATATCTGTACTTGTAATAAGTTGTCCGTGTGCTTTAGGACTTGCAACACCGGTGGCTATTATGGTCGGTAACGGTGTAGGTGCTAAGAACGGTATATTATTCAAGACTGCTGTTTCACTGGAGGAAACAGGAAAAGTAAACGTTGTCGCACTGGATAAAACAGGAACTATAACTTCCGGTGAACCGAAAGTCACAGATATAATCACATCAGAGGGCTACGATGAAAAATATTTAATGTCACTGGCATACTCTCTTGAATGTAAAAGTGAACACCCGTTAGCAAAAGCAATATTAATGAGGGCGGAGCAGGATAATATATCCGCTGATGAAGTGACTGGTTTTCAGGCGTTATCCGGAAACGGTCTTAAAGCGTTAAGAAACAACATACAGCTTGCCGGTGGAAACTATAAGTTTATAAGCACACAAACAGAAATACCCGAAAATATGAAAGAGTATTCAGAAAAACTTTCAGAGGACGGAAAAACGCCGTTATTTTTTGCAGAGGGTAATAAACTTGTTGGAATAATAGCAGTAGCGGACGTTATAAAGGAAGACAGTGAACAGGCTGTAAAGGAATTGCAGAATATGGGTATTCACGTTGTAATGATTACCGGAGATAATGAACGTACTGCACAGGCTATCGGCAGACAGGCAGGTGTTGATGAGGTAATAGCAGGAGTGCTTCCGGACGGCAAGGAAAAAGCTGTCTGTAGCCTGAAAAAAATGGGACGTGTTGCAATGGTAGGCGACGGCATAAATGACGCACCGGCACTTACAAGTGCAGATACCGGAATAGCTATCGGAGCAGGTGCAGATGTGGCAATTGATTCAGCAGATGTTGTACTAATGAAAAGCAGATTGAGTGATGTTCCGTCGGCTATAAGATTAAGTCGGGCTACACTCCGGAATATCCACCAGAATCTTTTCTGGGCGTTCATATATAACGTAATCGGCATACCACTTGCTGCCGGGGTATATATAAAGTTATTCGACTGGCAGTTAAATCCCATGTTCGGTGCGGCGGCTATGAGTTTATCAAGTTTCTGTGTTGTAACTAATGCACTGAGACTTAATCTTGTGAAAATACACGATTCAAGCCGTGACAGAAAGATAAAACATCAGGAAAACAAAGATAATTCTGTAAGTGGTACGTTTACCATAAAGATAAAAGGCATGATGTGCGGAAAATGTGAAAAGCACGTCCGTGAGGCACTGGAGGAAATTGGTGTGACAGTTTTAGAAGTAAGTCATGAAAAGGGTATAGTAGTAATAGAAAGCAACGGGGTAGGGCAGAAAGATTTAAAATCCGCTATAGAGGGAGCAGGCTATAAATTTCTGAAATTAATTCAAAATTAACACGCAAAACACAAAAAAGTCACACGCAAAACCCAAAAAAATCACACACAAAATGCAAAAAAATCCGGAGTTTAACACTCCGGATTTTTAAATAATATGACTTTTTCAAAACCAAATCAAACTAAACTAAGCTGGAGCAGGTAGTATATAATTTGTGCAATATGCTGTTTTACTCCTAAAGAAAAACACCAGCATCCACCGTCATTATGCACAAAAAATGGCATTTGTACAATAATAAAGTTTAATATATTAATTTATTTAAACTTATCTTTCTTGTTAAAGTCTACATCAGCAAGGGGATTATTTTCAATTGCACTGCGAACCTGTTCATTATTAAGGTGGGTATATATTTCAGTAGTGGATATACTGGAATGTCCTAAAAGTTCTTTAAGAGTAAGTATATCCGCCTCACCATACTGATACATAAGTGTGGCTGCTGTATGACGTAATTTATGGGTAGTTATGCCTTTCCCGTCCAGTTCAGCGTTTTTGATAGTTTTTTCAACAATCTGCTGTACACGTCTTTTTGATATGCGTTTATTCTGGTTGCTGATAAATAAAGCTGGTTCATTAATAGCTTTAGAGTTATCTTTTCTTATTTCAAGATAGTTTTTCAGGGAAGATATACAGGCTTTATTCAGGTAAATTATGCGTTCTTTTTCACCTTTGCCTAAAATCCTAATACGATTTTCAGTAAAATCAATATCTGCTATATTTATGCTTATCAGTTCACTTAAACGCATACCACAATTAAGTAAAAGAGTAATCATACAATAATCGCGTAAAGAGTCGCTGTTATTGGAAGTTTCAAGTAGTTTTTTACTTTCATTAAGTGAAAGATATTTAGGAAGTGCCATTTTAGGGGAGGGCATATCAATATCTCTTGTCGGGTCTGCTTTAAGTATTCTTTCCACCTTTATAAGATATTTAAAAAAACCTCTTAAAGAGGAAAGTTTCCGGTAACGTGTACGCTTATCGTTATGGCGTTCATCTGAAACATAGAATATGAAGTTATATACATCTGTAACAGAAATTTTTATCAGTTCATCGGTGGTCATTCCAGATATATCAATATCATTGGTATCACATTCGGAATTTATGTTATTCTTATGTATGTATTTAAGGAAAAGTTTTATATCGAAATAATATTCGTTTATAGTGCGTTCGGATAGTATCTTGACTACTTTCAAATGCACAAGATAATTATTAAGAAATTCAGGGTTTGTATCATTGTTGTAACTTTTCATGTTTATCACCTCTGTTTTATTATAGCAGTATTTTTTGGATATGTCAAATCTATTGTTAATTATCTAACTATTAACAGTTAAACATAACGGAGCAGGTAAGGCTGATACATCTGTTTTGTGTTTATCAAATATTTTTCAGAAAAGATAAATGTTTTTTTATGAAAATTTCTGATTTCATTGAAAACTTTATGAAATTGAAAAATTACAGAAATGCTCCTGAATGTTTTTTATATGATTAGTTGGCACAGGTGTAACATTGAAATCTGATTACATCAAAACTTATGTTCTTTAAATATATTGTAGTAATTGCTATAAAATATAGTCAGAACACATATTCCTGTTCACCCCCCTACAAAGTTGCACCAAACTTATCTTTGGTGCAATTTTGGATAGAATTTTAAAAGATAATATAAAGTCCGGACATCATTATCTCCTGTCCGGACTTGTTATATTTTTTAAAGTTTCAGTTGATTAGCATCACCAAGTTCTTTAGCCTGTTTTCCGGAAGATGGTATATTTTTAACACTGAACTTTTCATAATCTTCATCAGAAACTTTTTCAGCCGATGCAAGAACTGCATTTTTACGGAGAGACATTACCTGAATCCCTTGTGAGTCTTTTTTTGATTTAGCCGTAAGCAGTGATGTATTAAAAACAAGTGCATGACCACTTGAACTTCTTAATAATATATCGCAGTCATTAGGAACATATATAGCATCAACTAAAGGTGATTTATCAGAATAAGCTTTAGTCAGCTTTTTACGATTTGTTTTGGTTTCGTAAACATTCAGTGGTACTTTTGTAGCTTTTCCGTTTTCAAAAAAGAAAATCATATATCCATTATAGTTTACAGTCGGAACAAGTATTTTCAGTGACTCGTCTTCCTCGAACGATAGTTTAGCCGGTATATAATCCCCTATCAAACTTGCCTTTGTATCATCAAATGCACTTGCTCTTGATTTATATGCATAATATTTATTCGTAAAGAAAATAAGTTCTGTTTTATTTGTTACCTCAAAATTCTGACTTATATAGTCTCCTTCTTTAAGTTTGTATTCACTGCTCATTCTAAGGGACTGCGGAGTTATTTTCTTGAAATATCCGCTTGCTGATATAAATATATTTACAGGATAATCCGGTATATCGTCAATTATTTCAATATCCTGCTCCGTGTATTCAGAAATGAATGTTTTTCGTGGCTGTGAATAGTTTTTAATAACGTCCTTTAACTCTTTTATGATTATTTTATGAATTTTATTTTTATCTTTCAGGATTTCTTCAATTTCAGCAATATCTTTTTTCAGGCTTTCAACTTCCTGTATACGTCTTAAAATGTACTGTCTGTTTATATTTCGGAGTTTTATTTCTGCAACATATTCCGCCTGCTCCCTGTCTATATCAAATTCTTTCATCAGGTTAGGGACAACATCGTTTTCATTCTGTGTTTCACGAATAATTTTTATAGCGGTGTCAAGGTCAAGCAGAATTTTTGAAAGTGCCTCCAGCAAATGTAGTTTTTCTTTTTTGTTTCGTAAATCATATGAAGTTCTTCTGTATATACACTCCTCCCGAAAAGCCGTCCACTCTGTAAGAATTTCTTTTACTCCCATCACTTTAGGTGTACCTGCAATAAGTATATTGAAATTGCACGGGTAGTTATCCTGTAACGGCGTAAGTCTGTAAAGTTTCTGCATAAGTTTTTCAGGGTCTGTACCACGTTTCAGGTCAATGGCTATTTTAAGACCGTCAATGTCTGTTTCATCACGGATATATGAAATCTCACGTATTTTGCCGGATTTGACCAAATCAACTATTTTATCTATAATAGCCTCTATGGTGGTTGTATACGGTATTTGTGTTATCTCTATACAGTTAGATGACTTATCATAGTGATACTGACAACGTACTTTTATACTTCCCCTACCCGTCTCATAGATTTTGCGAAGTTCGTTCTCATCATAAAGTATAATGCCACCGCTTGGAAAGTCTGGTGCTTTAAGAGTTGTAATAATATCATGTTCAGGATTTTTCATAAGTGCTATGGTTGTTTCGCATACCTCGGCAAGATTGAATGGACATACATTACTTGCCATTGATACGGCTATACCTGTATTTGAATTGACTAATACTGTCGGGAATGTCGCCGGAAGTAATGTCGGTTCTGTCATAGTGTTGTCGTAATTAGGTACAAAGTCAACTGTTTCTTTATCTATATCGCGGAAAAGTTCATTACATATCTTTTCAAGCTTTACTTCCGTATAACGTGGTGCTGCAAAATGCATCTTGCTTGAATATGCCTTGCCGAAATTGCCTTTAGAATTAATATATGGGTGTAATAATGCCTCATTGCCTCTTGTCATGCGGACAAGAGTTTCATATATAGCCTGGTCACCGTGCGGATTTAGTTTCATGGTCTCACCTACCACATTGGCGGATTTTGAACGCTCCTTATCCGGATTAAGTAATCCCCTTTTATACATCATGTAAAGCAGTTTGCGGTGTGATGGTTTAAAGCCGTCTATCTCCGGCAACGCTCTTGATATTATAACGCTCATAGCATACGGCATATAATTCTTTTTGAGGGTATCGGTGATTTTTTCATCTACTACACTTCCCGACCCCTCTATATAAGCCTCATGCCTGAAAACCGTTTTTTTATCAGTCTGTCTTTTTCTTGCCATATTTAAAATTCTCCTTTTCTGCCTGCTCCGGCATTTTTTGTATAAAATTCATAGTGTACCTACCGTCCGGAAACAATATCATTTGTGCATAATGCACATTATTTCTTATATTCTGAATACTGTACAGCTATTCTGTTTTCCGGCTGTATGTCAAACATATACAGTACTGCTAAAAATATGTATTCAAGCGGTTTCATTATGATATATACTATATCCGCTCTTGTGCGTGTAGTGATATGTCTTGATACCGGATAACCGTATTTATCATAGAAATTTCTTATCTTCCTATGTACTTTCGGGAAACGTTCATGTATCAGGTCTTCAAAGGCATTTGCTATAAGTAACTGTCTGTTGACCACTATCTTCTGATTACGGCGTATTCCGTAACGTATTGGCTTTACTACTTTTTCGTGACCACCGGAGGCAACCGTGCATAAATAATGTCCATGATACTCTAAAGGCGGTGGTGGTGTCTGCGTGGAAAAAGTCCAGTCGGCAGTCATCGTGAATGCCTTTATAAAACCGTCTACACCCTGTCCGAAAACTATATAAAGTATCTCGCATATTATAGCTATCGGCAGTATAAGCATAAAACTGAATTTGGTTATTCCCGATACGGTGGACATTATTTTATGTAACTTCTCCCCTACCCTTGTTCTGAATACCATTTCACGTTCGTTTGCAAGTCTCACCTGCTCCGTTATGTGATAGTGTATACGCCTTGCAGAAATTATTATCAGATTAGCATAATACAGGTAGAACATTATAAAAGCATTTTCAAAGTTCCATATCATCTGAACTTGTATTATTCCCATAAGCAGAAGCATTATTGATGTGAACGCTATACACAATGCAGACTGTAATGGCGGTGTTTTCATGGGTTTTCTTACACAAAGCAGTATCATACTTATAAAGCCTATAACTATTACCCACTCTATTATTGAACTGTACTCACTGCTTAACATTTCGTGATACTGTCTGGGATATACGGGTTCTGTATAGGGTTTGCCGGTCATACTTCCACCGCCTACACTATCACCGATTATGCCTTCAAGCATAATGTAATATACTCCGCCTATGAATATTGTAGCCATGTCCGTACCTATTGCCGTATGGTTATTTTTTATGAGATTTCTTATATTAAAGCCCGTAAGCATCAGCGGTAACCATACAAACGGTATGCCGAAAAGAAGAAAAAATAAAATTCCTTTCATTATACTGTCATGCGTCAAACACAGTGCAAAAGCTATTATAAAGTTTATCCCTATCATAGCAGAAAACTTTTTCGGCTTATCCTGTTCCGTTTCTGAAATTTCTGAATTAATTGTTTTGTTTGCTTCTTTCATACATAATTTCACTATCAATGCTATAAAAGCAACATAAAGTAAAATAGAAACCAGTTCTATAAAACCACTACTTAACATTGTAAAATCACTCCTTAACTTATATCCGCAAGTGCAAGATAATCCGCACCGTATTCGGAAATATACTGTTTTCTGCCCTGTAAGTCGTCACCTAAAAGCATTTCAAAGACTTCCGCCGATTCTGTTATATCGTCCGCCGTAACCCTAATTAAACGTCTTGTTTCAGGGTTCATGGTGGTAAGAGACATCATATCAGGCTCATTCTCACCAAGTCCCTTTGAACGCTGTATGGTATATTTTTTGTTTCCTATCATTTTGAGAATGTGTTGTTTTTCCTGCTCCGTGTATGCAAAGTATGTTTTATCCTTTGTATTAATCTCAAACAACGGTGACTCCGCTATATATACATAGCCCTTTTCAATAAGGGTCGGTGTAAGCCTATAAAGCATAGTGAGAATAAGCGTTCTAATCTGAAAACCGTCAACATCAGCATCTGTACAGATTACAATTTTATTCCACCGGAAATTGTCTATATTGAAATTTGACAGGTCTTTATTAGCTTTGGTGTTTACTTCAACGCCACAGCCAAGCACCTTGATTAAGTCCGTTATAATCTCACTCTTGAATATTTTTGCATACTCTGCTTTAAGACAGTTTAATATCTTGCCACGCACCGGAATTATCGCCTGAAATTCAGCATCACGTGCAAGCTTTACTGAACCTAATGCCGAATCACCCTCAACTATATATAGCTCACGTCTTGTGACATCTTTAGTTCTACAGTCAACAAATTTTTCAACCATATTTGCAAGGTCAATAGTTCCGGTGAGTTTTTTCTTTACGTTCAGGCGGACTTTTTCGGCATTTTCCCTGCTTCGTTTGTTTATTAAAACCTGTTCGGAGATTTTCTGTGCTTCGTCGGGATTTTCTATAAAGTATATTTCAAGCTGATGTTTAAGAAAATCCGTCATAGCCTCACGGATAAATTTATTTGTGATAGCCTTTTTAGTCTGATTTTCATATGAAGTCTGTGTTGAGAACGATGAAGAAACAAGCACAAGGCACTCATCAACATCTGTATAAGTGATTTTACTTTCATTTTTCTGATAACCATTGTTCTGCTTTATAAAGCTGTCAATCTGATACACAAAAGCACGTTTTACCGCATCTTCTGGCGAACCGCCATGCTCTAAAAAGCTTGAATTATGATAGTATTCTGTCAACTTTATCTTATTGGAAAAAGTTACTGCAACATCAAGTTTTACTTTATATTCTGGTTTGTCGTCACGGTCACGCCCTCTTTTTTCAGTCGTCCAGTGCTGAATTGTAGTCATAGCCTTATCCCCTGCTATCTCATTGACATAGTCTGTAATGCCGTTTTCGTATATAAATTCCTGATCCATGAAGTCTCCGTTTTCATTTTCGGAACGAAAAACAAACAATATATTAGGATTTACAACCGCTTGTCTTTTGAGAATGTCACAGAAATAATCGTCCGATACAGCTATATCGGTGAATACCTCTAAATCAGGTCTCCAACGAGTTTTAGTGCCGGTCTGCTTTTTATTGCAAGGTTCTTTATGCAGACCACCAACGTTATCACCCTTTTCAAAGTGAAGATTATATTTAAAGCCGTCACGGATAACTTCAACATCCATAAATTCCGACGAAAACTGTGTGGCACAAAGTCCGAGACCGTTAAGACCCAGTGAAAATTCATATGATTCTGCTGTATCATCATATTTACCGCCCGCATAAAGTTCACAATAAACAAGCTCCCAGTTGTAACGCTGTTCATTATTATTGAAATCAACAGGACAGCCACGTCCGAAATCTTCAACTTCAATATCGTGGTTTTTGTAATGAGTAACGATTATTTTCTGTCCATAACCCTCACGTGCTTCATCAATGGAGTTTGAGATAACCTCAAACACAGAATGTTCACAGCCGTCAATACCATCTGAGCCGAATATTACAGCGGGTCTCTTTCTTACCTTATCAGCACCTTTCAGCATAGTGATACTGTCGTTTCCGTAATCTTTTCTATCAGCCATTTTTAAATCTATCCTTTCTGTTCTGTAAAAGTTTCCTTACTATCATAACACATTTTGAAAAGTTTTGCAAGACAAAATTTAAAAAAATAGAACTTTTGTCCAAACTTACAGATTTTTACAAACAAAACGCAAAAAAATACTGAATATCAGTCATGCTGTACGGAATATACTACATCGAGGTGATATATATGTTTTTTGAAATTATACGAAATCTTTTCTTTTTTGCCCTTCACGTCGAGGGAAACAGTGCTTTTCCTAAGCCGTTGTCCAAAAAAGAAGAGGAAGAATGTTTCATAAAAATGGCAAGCGGTGACAAATCCGCACGGAACAAGCTGATAGAACATAATTTAAGACTTGTTGCACATATAGTTAAAAAATATGCCTCAACAGTTCCGGAGCAGGACGAACTTATTTCAATCGGTACTATAGGGCTTATAAAGGCTGTATCTACTTTTGACTATAAAAACGGTGCAAAATTTGCAACATATGCAAGCCGATGTATAGAAAATGAAATACTTATGAGTTTCCGTTCCGCCAAGAAAACTGCCGGTGACATATATATAAATGAACCTGTTGAAATTGATAAGGACGGAAACGCTCTTACTCTTATGGATTTGATTGATGATGGTGTGGATATTCACGAACAGGTGGATTTGCTTATACGTTCCCGACAGCTATATGATTTTCTTGACAAATGTCTTGATGAGCGTGAACTTGAAATAATTATCTACCGATATGGACTTTATGGGAAAAGTCCTCATACTCAAAGCGAAACGGCAAAGAAACTTGATATTTCACGTTCCTATGTGTCAAGACTCGAAAAAAAGGCGATTGAAAAGCTGAAAAAAATGTACGATAATACACCATTCTGAATGAAAAACAGACCGTTTAAGGTCTGTTTTCTGTTTAATAACGTTTATTTTTTTCATTTTTTTTCTGCCAGCGTATATCTTTACCACAGAACTGCAATGTTACATATTGAGTGGTGAGGCGTGATACTATTCTTTCATCATAGTTTGTAAGAATTTCATCATAATCAAGATTAGTACTTATAATAACAGGTTTGCGATAATTAAGACGTGTATTGATTATATTATATATTGTCGAATTATAAAAAGCTGTTTCACGCTCTGTGCCTAAGTCATCAATAATTAACAAATCCGTCTGCATGATAAGATTCATCATTTCTGCTTTATGATTATAGCTGAAATGTTCTTCTTCTATTTTATGCAACATATTTACTACCGAATCATATAAAACACTATAGCCCTTTTCAAGTATTCTATTTGCTATAGCAAGGGAAATATGAGTTTTTCCGAGACCGGTTTTTCCATATATAAGAATACTGTTTGAGGCAGGAGTGAATTTTTCTGCATAGTTTCTTGCATATTCAAATATACGTTTCATCATATTATGTTCATCACCAGTATAGTAAGAAAGTTCGAATGTATCAAAGCTTGAAAGTTCAAGATTTGAATGTTTGTTTATTTCGTCTGCTTCTAGTTTTCCACATAGTTGTTTGAAACATTCACACATTTCGCCATTACAATAACCCGTATCGTCACATTTTTCGCAGTTATAGTGAATGTTAAGATAATCATCGGGAAAACCATTTCTTATCAGCAGACTTCTTGAATAATCCTGTGCGCCGAGATTTTCCTGTTTGAGTTTTTCTATTTTCTGTTGCACATCTGCTCCGCCTGCTCTTATAATACCTATAATTTTTTTGCCTGTATTGAATAGTTCATCATTTATAGCCCTTATTTCAGGTATTTTTTCGTTTACTTCATCAATACGACGGTTATTCTCAACTATTACATTCTGGCGACGATTCTGCATTATTGCCTGTGCTTTTTCAAATATTTCCGGTCTCATTTTATATTACCTCAAAATCATTTATAAATATCTTATACATATCTACATCAAAGTCATCATCATTATGTACTCTTCGTTTGCGGTTATTTTTCTTTTTATGTGTTTTATCTTCTTTATTTGCTTCCTCCAAATCTTTTATTCCCTTTTCATACCATGATGATATTATTTTATTCATATATTGAAAAGATAATTTATGTATCTGTCCTGTTGTCATATCATAGGCTTTTTCAACAAGGTCAAGTGAAATATTCCATTCAGACCACTGTTCAATAATAGCTTCATCATCTTTTGAAATTCTTTCAACTACAGTAATACGTTTTACCTGTGCAGTATAGTCATTGTTAGCCATAAGCCGTTCTACTTCTTCCTGTGCAAATTCAAGTGTATTTATGTTGTTTTCAAACCAGCTGTAAGCAATTTTTTCAATATATTTAGTATTTGTCTTTCCCATAGCCTTGCAGTATTCTATAAGTATTATTATTACTTCTTTTTTCAGTCCAAGGTCATTATGCATATATATTATTAGATTTGCCTGTGTACTATTAAGAAGACCTAATGAGTTTTCAACTACCTCAAAGAGTTCAGACATTTCAGTATCTGATGTTTTTATTTCTGCTATATCAGCACCTGACAAGTAACCTTGTTTATATCTTTTCTTTTTCTGTTCGGGCGGATTTTCCGGAACAGCCGTCTCCTCTGTGATTTGCTTTACGGGTGGTATATTATTATTGTCTGTACTGTTTGATGTAAGTACTTTAGCCCGTCTCCAGAAGTCAATAGCCTTGTCCACTTCCTCCTGACTGACCCCCGTCTCATCTGATATTTCATTTTCTGCAAAGTCTCTGCCGGAACGCCTGAGGATATACAGCAGTACTTTTATATGGTCACCGCTTGCCATTTGCAGAAGATTATCAACCACAACACATGGAATACTGAACATATTATCATTATTAGCTTTAAATTCCAAAAAAATTCCTCCCCTCTGGATTATATCTTCAATTATTATTATACCACATTTCTGTGAAATTGTCACCATACATAATGCACAATTTTTACCCTGAATATTTTTCAAGAATTTGTTTTGCCGTTGAATATTTATGTTTCCAGTATATTAGCTTTTCTTCTGGAACGGCATTGCTGTCGATTATACGGCTTATATCGGAATTATGTTCAATATCAGCAAGCTTTACAGCCCGTGCAACAGGATTTTCCCTGATTTTATATATATACTCAAAGTAATCTGTTCTCTTTTCATGCGTAAGGAGTTTAAGGGCGTTTATTACTTCTTCAGGAAATTCCTGCTCCAGTTCCTCAACCGTTACTGATGTATCTTCAATAACATCATGCAGAAGTGCAACACAGGTTGTTATTTCGTCTGTCATCTGTTCTGCAACGTGATAAGGGTGAAATATATACGGCACACCATTAATGTCATACTGTCCGTGATGTGCATTATATGCAATACGCATAGCCTTGTTTGTTAGTTCTGTATAAATCATTATATTATCCTCCGATAAAAAAGGGACTATGCAAAGCAGCACAGTCCCCGATTATTCTGCCTGTTATCAGGTTTTAGGTTCAAGTGAAGAAAGGTCAAGCTTGAAAGGTGCATAACGCTTGAATGAAGATGTATTCTTTTCAGGCACTATATTATCAGCAAGTTCCTCCATATAGTCAACAAAATCATCATTATATCTAAGGAGCTGGAGACTATATATATAGTCATCTGACCAGAAATCATCTTCTGTCATACGTTCCCTTAAATCTCCTCTGATTAATACATAGAGAGTGTTTTCGTCGTATTCATATACGACAGCCTTATTCATTTCAAGTTCCTCGAATACAAACTGCTTGTATTCCCTGTCTGCTTTTTCATAGTCTGTTTCTTCAGCTGTGGTAGTTGTAGTGGCGGAGCTGTCTTCTGTTTCGTCAGCAGTTGTAGTGGTGTATTTCTGTACAAGACGTTCATTCTCGTAAGGGTTTGTGGTAGTCGTTGTCTGTGTTTCATCTGTATCTGTAGTAGTTGTGGTAGTAGTCGTTGTTGTTGTTGTTTCTTCACCCTCAACGGCAGTAGTCTGTGTAGCAATGTACTCATTGTAATCTTCCTGCATTTCGTTCATCTTGTACATTTTATCCATGTTGTCTTTTTCGCTATTGATTTTTCTGACATATTCTTCAGCTTTTCTGCGTAAAGCCTTTTTGTCGTCGTCGCTGAGAGGCTCGCCCTCCTCGTCGGTCATATCAATAGAAATATACTTTACTCTTGCAAAGTTTTCATCGAAATAATCCTTTAGTTCGTCTTCTGTACAGCCCTTTTCGCCCTCAAAGCCATAATAATGTTCAAATATGTATTTCTGCATATATTCATATTCGCCATAGTAATTAGAACCGCTTCCGGTTGTACTGATAATTTTTTTGATTGAGTCTTTTCCGACACCATTCTTTGAGTAAATGTCTGTTCCGTCGGGGTCAATCTGATTATCAGCGATTTCTTCAATCTCTGTGAGTTCCTCACTTGTAAGCTGTCCGCCTATCTTGTTGAATTCATTTTCAATAGCAGCAATATTCATGCAGTATTCCGTTGCCTTATCCTGAATCCAGTCGGAAGCCTCCAGATTATCAATATGAGAATTTTTTACCTCCTTGACAGTGGGCGCAGTGCCGTTCTTTTCCTCAATAATATCAGCGGCATCTTCATACGCACGGATAGTGTAGAAAATAAACAGACCGGAGCTTATATCACAGCCATCAGCAGTCATAGCCATTTCAGTACCCTTTCCGATTGTAGGAGTACAGCCGACAGTAGTTGCCGCAAGTGCAAATGACATAGCTGC
>CAMWQI010000032.1 GCA_947176345.1 uncultured Ruminococcus sp. | reverse complement strand
CATTATATTTGAGGCGTTTGTGGATAAATTTTCAGTAATTTTTACAGTGGAGGAATGATTTTATTATGCACAGAAAGAAAAAAATTGTATCGGCATTGCTTTCAGGCGTTTTGTCCGTTACGGCTTTAAGTGGTATATCATGCATACCATATGCAAATGCTGTGAAAGTCAACAACACACAGTCAAACGTTGTTGAGTATCTCAATAGGGGAATAAGTGCGGTTAATACAGGTGAAGGAATGCTTGTAAACTGGCGTTTCCTTGCCACTGACCCCGACGATGCAGTATTCAAACTCTATCGTGGCAATGACCTTATCTACACCAGCACCGACAAGGATAATTCATATACTAAGGGGGCTACCTGTTTCCTTGATAAGTCCGGAAATGCAAAGTCTGTATATAAGGTTGAATGCTACAGCGGTTCAAAACTGCTTACAAGCGATACCTGCTCCATTGAGGCAGATGCACCATATTTTGACATAAAATTAAGCAGACCAAGTTCAAATCATACTCCTAACGATATGTCGGTAGGAGACGTTGACGGAGACGGTGAATATGAACTTTTCTTGAAATGGGACCCGTCTGATTCAAAGGATAACTCACAGAAAGGTAAAACTGGTAAAGTATACATTGACTGCTATAAACTCAACGGTACAAGGCTATGGAGAATTGATTTAGGCGTTAATATCCGTGCCGGTGCTCATTATACACAATTTTTTGTTGCCGACTATGACCTTGACGGCAAAGCTGAAATGTGCTGTAAAACATCAGACGGTACTATTGACGGAACAGGTGCAGTGATAGGTGATGCCTCTAAGGATTATCGCAACGGCGATGGTCTTATTATAACAGGCAACGAATACTATACACTTTTTGAGGGTGCAACCGGTAAGGCACTTGATACAATAGACTATGAGCCATCGCGTGGCGATACTACAAAATGGGGCAAGTCAGGTGATAAGTTCAACCGTGTTGACAGATTTTGGGGTACTACTGCATATCTTGATGGTGTACACCCGTGTGTAGTTACTGGACGTGGCTATTACGGCAGAATGACTGCTACCGCTTACAAAGTTGAAAATAAAAAACTTGTGAAAATGTGGTTTTTTGATACCGGAACAAGTAGCAGTTCAGCTGGTTATGGTGACGGAAATCACAACACTATGCCGGCAGACGTTGACGGCGACGGCAAACAGGAAATTATAACAGGCTCTACTTGTATCGACGATAACGGCAAAATCCTTTGGAATACCAATCAGGGACACGGCGACGCCATGCACGTCGGTGACCTTGACCCCGAAAATGAAGGTCTTGAAGCATGGATTTGCCATGAAGATAAGCCATATGGTGTTTCACTTATTGACTGCGATACAGGTAAAATTATTTTCCATAACAACGCAGAAGGCGATACCGGACGTTGCTGTGCCGATAATGTATGGGCTGGAAATCCAGGTGCTGAACTTTGGGGTAATAAGGAAGCCGACGGCTCTACTCCTGTAAAGAATGTCAAGGGTGAAACTCTCTCATGCAACAGACCAGCTATTAACTTCCTTACTTACTGGGACGGTGATTTGGAGCGTGAAATACTTGACGGTTATACCGACTCTCCTGCAAAAATCAGCAAAATGAACGAGAACGGAAAAATTACACAGCTTATGCAGACAGATGGTTATTATACGTGCAACGCCACAAAGGGTACTCCGTGTCTTTCCGCTGATATTTTCGGTGACTGGCGTGAGGAACTTATTGTCCGTGCCGCTGACGGAAATTCAATAAGAATATTCACAACTACATATGACACTGATTACAGAATACAGTGTCTCATGCATGACCCACAGTATCGCTCACAGGTTTCCGCACAGAATACCGCATATAATCAGCCACCGCATACAAGCTTTTTCATAGGCACAGGCTATGATATGCCGGAACGTTCCAAATGTACAGTAAATACCCCTAACGGTGATATTCCTACACCTACACCCACAAAAACAGCCGTTGTAATGGACACAAGCGTTAAATATATGTTTAAGAACGCCGGAAGCGGTCTTTATATGGAAGTTGCCGGTGCATCGGCTGAGGCAGGTGCGAACGTTCAGCAGTGGGGTGCAGATGGTGAGGCTGTACAGAATACATGGAAACTTCAGGACGCAGGCGACGGTTACTATTATATACGTTCATACGTCGGTGATGGCAAAACATATTATCTTGATTTGACCGCCGGAAAAACTGCTGACGGTACTAATATTGAAATATGGGCTAAAAACGAAAAGGACGCTCAAAAATTCAAATTCTTTGATAATGGTGACGGCACTTATACTATAACTACAAAAACTACTAAGGACGAAAGCTGTGTAAGTGTTGAAAATAATTCTAAGGATTCCGGTGCAAATATAGTTCAGAATAAGGATAACGGCAGTGATTTCCAGAAATGGACTATTGAAACTATCACTATAAAAGATGGTGCGTCACTTGATACTTCTAAGAATTACATGATTCAGAATGTAAACAGTGGTCAATTCCTTGAAGTTCAGGACGGCAAGGCTGAAGCTGGTGCAAATGTTCAGCAGTGGGGTGCAGATACTGCAAGTCCGGCACAGCATAATGTATGGCACTTTGAGGAAGTAAACTGGGGTTACTATTATGTTTACTCCGGAGTAGGTGAGGGAAATGAACTTCTCCTCCAGTGCGACGACAATAAGAACGGTTCTAATATTTATATAAATGATTTCCTTAAATCAAGCAATCAGTATTTCAAATTCGTTGACAATGAAGATGGAACTTATACTATTGTTACACGTTCGTCCCGTGACCTTTCATGCATGGAAGTTGCCTCCGCTGATAAAACATCTGGTGCAAACGTTCAGCAGTGGGCTTGGAACGACAATAACTGTCAGAAATGGAAATTAATTCCTGTTGACTATACACTTCCGTATCAGAAAAAAACTGAAACAGTTATAGGTGACATAAACAAGGACGGTAAATTAACTTCTGATGATGCTGTACTTCTTCAGAAATGGATTCTCGGACAGAATGTAACTCTTCCGGACTGGCAGGCAGGAGACCTTACAGGTGACGGAATACTTGATGTCTTTGACCTCGTTGCTATGAGAAAATCTCTTATCAAATAATTAAATTAAAAATGCCTGTAAAATCTGATTTTACAGGCATTATGTAATTATAGGCATAAAAAAATCTCCCTGAAAACGTTTCAGGGAGAGTGGTTGGAGTAGCTGGATTTGAACCAGCGACTGACAGAGTCAAAGTCTGTTGCCTTACCGCTTGGCTATACCCCAATGTTACTAATTTATTATATCATATTATCTGAAAAAAATCAATAGGTAAAAGATATATTTTTTTCTTTTAACAAAAAATGCCGGTGTATGACATCGGCATTTCAGTATTATCAATAAAAAGTAGCTACTTCCTTTTCGGGAGGAGCGGACGGTGTATAATCCGTCACAAAGAGTACAGGACCTTTTCCACGATAGAGTTTATGACGCTGAACTTTTATTTTAGCGGTTAGCATTGCCCAACTTTTTTCCTTTATTCCTGATATATCGTCAAACTGTGCCACGCACCAGCAGTATTGAATATCATCAACACAACATGTCATTATGTGCCGTCCGACTGCAAGGGTATTTTTCGGGAATTTAGGATTTCTTGCAATTAATCCGCGAAAAGTAATTGTTTTTCCGTCATATTTTTCAGGTTCTTCCATTATGTCACGATACCAAAGGGCATAATCGTTATCATTTATTACAATATGCGGTGCTTCAATATCAAACGGCAACGGGTCTTCAATGTCATCATATGCAACAGTCCCGTCGCTGTATTCATAGGCTATTTCAGTTCGTCTGCTCACACCTCTTACTATCTGGTGGAACTGATTAGGGTCATAACTTCTTTCAAATCTATTGAATACGACAAGTTCGCATACATTTAACTTATCAACGACAAGACTTCTCATATTGGCATTATATTGTGCGAAAGTGGTTGAGTCAACAAAGCACATAATCTGATAGAAAGCCCAGCCATCTGGTGCGGCATCGAAAAGTTCTGTAACCTGCCACATACCATTATATTCAATGATAATTCTTTCGGCATTGCATTCGTCAACAAGACGCTGTAGATTTTCAGGTGTCATATTCGACTTTTCATCAACAACACGCAGAAAAATATTATCTTTCTTGAAGTTTGTTGTATCATATTCTTCTTCGCCCTCCTCGAAAACAAGGAGCAAAGTTCTTTCACCAGTATTAAAGCGTTTATCCGCAAGTGTTTCCTGAATGAATTTTGTTTTTCCGGATTCAAGAAAACCTAAGAACAGATACACGGGTATTGTTTCGTCTTCATCGTAAGGCATTTAGAATACCTCCTTATTCAATATAGAAAAGTTCTGCAATAGCCTTTTCGTTTATTTTTGAACCGATAACACAAAGTCTGCCGATAGTGCCGGCACTTCCGCGACGGATATCAGGTGTTCCCGGAACATAGTCAAAATGAATCCATTCACCGTCGCTTGCGGGTACAATACCCTTTGCACGTAAAATCATGCCGAACGTATCAGCATCAGAAAGTTTTTCAAGTGCATTTCTGATTTCATTTTCTGTATATGGTCTTGCAGTTTCAACGCCCCAGCTTGTGAAAACATCGTCTGCATGGTGATGATGATGTTCACCGTGTTCATGTTCATGGTCATGACAGCCACAGGTACAGTCTTCACCATGTTCGTGATGATGTTCATGCTCATCGTGGTCATGGTGGTGGTGATGTTCTTCGTGGTCATGACAGCCACAGGTACAGTCTTCATCATGTTCGTGATGATGTTCATGCTCATCATGATGGTGGTGATGATGTTCGTGTTCCTCATGGAGCAGATGTTTCAGCTCATCGTCAAGAGTATTTTTCTGTGTCATAGCCTCAACAAGCTGTAAGCCCGTAAGTTTTTCCCATTCTGTAGTTACGATAGGTGCAGACGGATTGCATTCACGGAGACGCTTTATACAATCATCAAGTTTTTCCTGTGAAACTCCTGTTGTATGGCTTAGTATCAGACAGCTTGCGTATGTTATCTGATTGTTGAAAAACTCACCGAAATTCTTCTGATACATCTTGCATTTCTTTGCATCAACAACAGTTGTGAAACCATCAAGTGCCACATCGTGTGCATTGATGTCCTGAACTGCCTTTATAACATCGCTGAGTTTGCCAACACCGGAGGGTTCAATGAGAATACGGTCGGGGTGGTACTGTTCAATTACCTGCTCCAGTGCCTTTCCGAAATCTCCCACGAGACTACAGCAGATACAACCGGAGTTCATTTCTGTGATTTCAATTCCGGCGTCCTGAAGAAATCCACCATCAATACCTATCTGTCCGAATTCGTTTTCAATCAGGACAAGTTTTTCGCCCTTATAGCCTTCTGAAATGAGTTTCTTGATAAGGGTTGTTTTACCAGCACCAAGAAAACCTGAAAAAATTGTGATTTTCGTCATATCAAACACTTCTTTACTTTTATATACTATCTTATATGGTATAAGACGCAATTTTATTATAACACTATTTTCCTGAAAATGCAAGCCCTACTTGCATTAAGGTAACAACTATCACAATATTATCATAATACTATGCCTTATTGATATGAAAAAAATGAAAAATTTTAAAAAAAATAACTGGAAATTTTTTTAGAATTGTGTTATAATAAAACCGTTGAATTTATAAAGGAGGAATGTACATGAAAAAAGTACAAATTACAGAAACTGTCCTGCGTGATGCCAATCAGTCACTTATGGCAACCCGTCTGCCATATTCCGACTATGAAGACATTCTATCGGATATGGACAAAGCCGGCTACTATTCTATTGAGTGCTGGGGCGGTGCAACTTTTGATTCCTGTCTCCGTTATCTCAATGAAGACCCGTGGGAACGTCTCCGTAAATTAAGAAAGCATCTCCCTAATAACAGACTGCAAATGCTTCTCAGGGGACAAAATCTTCTCGGCTACAAACACTATCACGACGATGTTGTAGAAAAGTTCATAGAACTTTCCATAAAGAACGGCATTGACATAATACGTATCTTTGATGCCCTGAATGATTTCCGCAATCTCAGCACAGCCCTTGACGCAACCATGAAATACGCAACCCCTAAGACTATAGCATCAGGCTGTATATCATACACACAAAGTCCCGTGCATACCGTTGAAAAGTACGTAAAAATGTGCCGTGAACTCAAAAGAATGGGTTTTCAGACAATATGCCTTAAAGACATGGCTGGCACTATGACACCTTACGAAGCAGAACATCTTATCAAGGGCATAAAAGATGCAGTAGGGGATATTCCGCTTATTCTTCATACACACTGCACAACTGGTATGGCTTATATGACACTCACAAAGGCTATTGAGTCCGGCATAGACGTTATAGACTGTGCTACATCATGTTTTTCTGGCGGAACTTCTCAGCCGTCCACGGAAACAATGTTCTATGCATTACAGCAGTACGGCATTGAAACAGGTCTTGACGAAAATATTATAAATAAAGTAAATGATTATTTCAAACCCATAAAACAGAAATATGTTGACAACGGACAAATAAATCCGAAAAGCCTTTCCACTGACGCACAGGCACTTGTATATAAAGTCCCTGGTGGTATGCTCTCAAACATGATTGCAAATCTTACTGATATGAAGTCTATGGATAAATTCGAGGACGCACTGAAAGAAATTCCGAAAGTAAGAAAAGATTTAGGTTATCCTCCGCTTGTTACACCTCTTTCACAAATGGTAGGAAATCAGGCAGTAACTAACGTCCTTGTCGGTGAACGCTATAAAAACATTTCCAAAGAAATCAAGAACTACATCAAGGGCGAGTATGGTATTGCTCCTGCTTCCGTAAGTGAGGAACTTATTACTAAAGTTATTGGTGAGGGCGGAAAACCTGTTGATTGTCGCATTGAAGACACAAAACGGACAGGCGAGGAATTTGAAAACGCTATAGAGTCTTTAGGTTCGTTAGCACGTTCAGAGGAAGATATTATGAGTTACATATGTTATCCCGACCAAACTATTAAATTCCTTAAAGAACGTCGTGCAAAGGAAGAAAATGAAGCTGTATATACCATTGAGGCTATAGAAGATTAAGGGGGAATTTACATGAGTATAGCAGAAGCCGGAATTACTGCAATATTCGGCTATGTGGTAGTATTTGCCGGACTTTTAATTCTTATGGCTGTAATCTCCGGAATGGGAGCATACTTCAAATCAAAAGAAAAAGTACCTGAAAAATCTGCCAAATCCGTACAGCAGGAAACAAATAAAATTCCTAAACTTGTAAAAGTAAACAAACCAGTCGCAAAAGGTTCAGCCGGACACATAAAGCTATATGACGTTCCCGACAAGGAAGCCGCTATGATTATGGCTATTGTTGCCGATACTATGCAGAAACCTATAAATGAACTTCATTTTATTTCAATCAAGGAGGTTAAGTAAATATATGAAGTATAAAGTTACACTCAACGGAAAAACTTATGAAGTGGAAGTTGAACACGGAAAAGCAACTCTGCTTGATGAATATGAGGCACTCGCACCTGCTCCGGCGGTTGCTCCTGCTCCTGTAGAGTCTGCACCCGTACCGTCTGCTCCTGCTCCTGCTCCGTTAAGTCTTGCCGACGGTGAGACGATTTCAGCTCCAATGCCCGGAATTATAATCCGTGTGGACGTAAAAGAGGGCGACAAAGTCACTTCCGGACAGGTACTTGTTATTTTAGAGGCTATGAAAATGGAAAACGAAATAGTAGCCACCAAAGACGGTACTATAGCACAGGTGGTTACAAGCAAGGGAGCAGTTGTTGAGACAGGTTCACCGCTTATCGTCATAGCATAAGGGGGGTATTTTAATGGATATTCTTGAAACCCTTAAAACTCTTGTAGCCGATTCCGGTTTTGCAAGTTTTTTCGTGGACGAGGGATATAAAAACCTCATAATGATACTGATTTCATTTCTTCTGCTGTACTTAGGTATAGTAAAGAAATTTGAACCGCTTTTACTTGTCGGAATTGCTTTTGGTTGTCTGCTTGTAAATGTATCGAATTTCTTTTCAGGCGGAGTAAGTTCCCCTGATGCTTTATATCACCCTGAACTATGGGACGCATTCCTTAACCATGACAGTGAATTTTATCACAGTTATGGTAATATAATGGCAAACGGTGGACTGCTTGACATTCTATACATAGGTGTAAAGTCCGGACTATATCCATCACTAATATTCTTAGGTGTAGGAGCAATGACAGATTTCGGACCATTGCTTTCAAACCCTAAAAGCCTTTTACTTGGTGCAGCTGCACAGATGGGTGTATTCCTTGCATTTTTCGGAGCTGTATGTCTTGGCTTTACCGGTAAAGAGGCAGCTTCAATAGGCATTATAGGCGGTGCTGACGGTCCTACAGCTATATTCCTTACAACACGTCTTGCACCTCATCTTCTCGGTCCTATAGCAATAGCGGCATATTCATATATGGCACTTATTCCGATGATTCAGCCTTTCTTTATGAATCTGCTTACAACTGAAAAAGAACGTAAGGTAGTAATGGAACAAAGCAGAACAGTTTCCAAAACGGAAAAAATTATTTTCCCTATTTTAGTTGCAGTTTTCGTAATTCTGTTATTGCCATCAACCGCTCCGCTTATTGGCTGTCTCATGCTCGGCAACCTCTGGAAAGAATGCGGTGTAACTGAAAGACTTTCTGATACTGTCCAAAACGCATTAATGAATATAGTAACTGTATTCCTCGGAATTTCAGTCGGTGCAACAACAGTCGCATCACGTTTCCTTACATTAGAAACACTTAAGATAGTTTGTCTTGGACTTATTGCATTCTGCTTTTCTACTATAGGCGGACTTTTAGTCGGAAAAATAATGTATAAGCTTTCCGGTGGAAAAATAAATCCGCTTATCGGTTCTGCCGGTGTATCGGCTGTTCCTATGGCTGCAAGAGTTTCACAAATTGAGGGTCAGAAAGCTAACCCGAAAAATTTCTTACTCATGCACGCTATGGGTCCTAATGTTGCCGGAGTTATCGGCTCTGCAATAGCAGCTGGTTTCCTGCTTGCAGTATTCAAGTAATTACATAATTAAAATCCTGTGATGTATATCACGGGATTTTTTTATCTTTCAAAATTTTTTGTATTTCGCGTGTGACTTTTTTTGGTTTGGCGTGTTATATTGCATTTAAACTACATTTAAAATCCTCATTTATAAATTATATTATTTATTAAGATTATTTAATCAATAAAATTGATTTCCGTGTTTTTATCTTTTCAGGGATTGACATTTACGTTTTTTTGGATTATAATAGAAAAGTAGTTATATACAAAGAGGTGCAGAATGAAAAAGAAACGTGAAAAAAAGTCTGTTTATTATCTGCAATTCGCTCTGATTATTCTGTTTATTGTTATTATATGTGGTATAACAACATTTTTTTATGTGAAAGAAAATACCCGTGAAAAAATTTTAACTGAACCACCTACACGTACAGGTGTAGTGCTTCAGACAAGGACAGAAAAAAATACAGAAAAAAATATAGAATACATTGAAACTGTTACCGAAGAATTTACAGAAGAGACTGTTAATTCAGTCTATCCCATAAAAACTGATAATTCACAGCAGATTGACAGTGAATATGATGTCGGATATGCTTTACTTATGAATGCCAATACAAATGAAGTAGTTGCTTACTATAACGAAAATACAACGATGTTTCCGGCATCTCTTACAAAAATAATGACACTTATTGTTGCCGTTGAGAATATTGATGATATGTCTGATACTGTTAAGATAACGGAAGATATGGTCTATCCTATGGCGGAACTTGATGCGGTTTTAGCTGGTTTTAAGCCGGACGAAACACCTACTATTGAGGACGCACTATATGGAATGATTTTATGTTCAGGTGCAGACGCATCACTTGCGGTCGCTGAATATGTCGCAGGCTCTGAAGAGGCTTTCGTTCAGCTTATGAATGAAAAAGCCACTGAAATAGGGCTTGAAAGTACTCATTTCACTAATGTTGTTGGTCTTCACGACAAGGAGCATTACAGCACAGCTACAGATATGGCGTTGATTCTGGAGTATGCAATTCAGAACGAAACCTGCCGGAAAATTATTTCTGCCTATGAGTACAAAGTCCCTCCCACGGAACAGAACCCTGAGGGGCTGACTTTTACGAGCACTTTTTTCAGCCGTATGTATGGCGATGAAATGCCCGAAGTTACAATACAAGGAGGTAAAACCGGTTTTACGGACGAAGCTGGAAACTGCATTGAAAGCTTTGCGGAAATTAACGGGGAAACATACATACTTGTCTTATGCAAATGCCGTGACAAGTGGACTGCTGTATATGATACTCTCAATGCCTACAGTGTTTACGGAGCAGGCGGTGAAAAATACCACACATATGAGGAAAAAACAACAGCCCCCGTTTAAACCGGACAGGAATATTCTTTATTTCTTGTTTGCCTCCGAATAGTGCATAACAATTTCGGAGGAATTACAATGAGGAAAAAAACACGCCATCTCAGAAAAGGTCGTTTTATTCTTGCAATATTTGCTGTGGTAATGCTTATTTTTCCGGCTGATTTTATAAGGCGTTCTGTATTCAGATATATGGATTTATACAGTTCCGGTCACGCCGTCGTTAAAGTTCAGGGCAGAGCAGATAAAAAAAATATTGCGAAAATTAATGTCAATGAACCGGAAAACTCCAGTGACGAAAAATATAACTCAATGTTTTCAGAAACTGCTATAGATGAATCACAGCTGTTTTCCGGCAGTCTTGTTAAAGTTGACAGTGATACACCTTATATTTCAACTGAAATGACACAGACTGTTGACCTGATATATTACCGGAATGATTATTATACACTTATAAATGAAACGGATTCCGTTATTCTGAATGCTGACGCGGCGGAGGCTCTTAATCTCATGATGGCTGATTATTATGACTCTACAGGACATACAAATTTCCTTGTTTATGGCACTACCAATACTTACACCGGTGAAGGCTCTTACTGTCCTAAGGCATTTCCGGAGTCTGTAACCGGAAATACTATAGATTTGGCGGTAAATGTCGGTAGTACTGTTCTTACGTATGACGGCTGTGACGACGAAAAATGGATTGTTGACAATTGCTATAAATACGGCTATATTGTCAGATTTCCGTCAGGCAAAAGTCAAATCACCAGTAATGCTTTCTGTCCGTGGCATCTCCGTTACGTCGGAAAAGTTCACTCCGCTGTAATGAATGAACTTAATTGCTGTCTTGAAGAATACCTTGAATTGTTAAAAAAATATACCTATGACCACCCGTTAACATATAACCTCAACGGCACTATGTATATTATATACAGCGTTCAGTCCACCGGTCAGACTACAACTGCACAAGTGCCGGCTATGAGTGAATATAGCATATCAGGCAACAATACTGACGGATTTATTATAACATCATTGAAGTTTTAGATAATTTTTACGTAATACATAGTCCGCTTTCTTCATATATATTCAGAAAAGGGAGGCGGTCTGTTTGAAAAATATTTTAAGAAAGATAACAGCAGTGTTTACATCACTGCTTATATCTGCACTGTTCATATCTGCTGGCGGAACTGAAGATGTTCAGGAAGATTATTCGGCTCATATTCTGATAGAAGCACATACAGGTGCTGTTCTTGATGAGTATAACGCAGATTTGAAATTGAATGTGGGCTATATGACCAAGCTTATGGCATTGCTTCTGATAGCGGAGGATATTGAGAATGGTAAATACACTCCCGACACTGTTATGACAGCGTCGCAAGCTGTCGCCGGTACTGACGGTGCTGTGGTGTGGATTGAACCATCCGAAAATATCACTGCTGATGAACTGCTGAAAGCTGTGATTATTGGCAACGCAAACGATGCAATGACGGTTCTTGCTGAATACTCCGAACAATCTGTTGAAAGTTTCGTCATGCGTATGAACAGTGAAGCATTTGACCTTGGTCTGCGGAATACCGCTTTTTATTCACCGTACGGCTACTATGACGAACGGGAATACACCACGGCACATGATTTGGCTATAATATGTGCGAAACTATCTGAATATGATGTCTTGGAACAATATTTCCGGACGTGGCGTGACTTTATCAGGAACGGCAAGGCGGAACTTGTGAGTGAAAATACACTTTCACGCACATATGAAAATCATATAGGTTTCAAGGCATCACATTCTGAAAAATCCGGCTACTGCATAGCAGAGGGCGGAAAAAACAGCGAAGGAACTAAATATATTTCTGTAGTTCTCGGTGCTGAAAACGACGATATTTCCATGAAAAAGGCAAAGGAACTTGTAAACAAGGGATTTAGCGGTTATCATGTTACCGCTACTATGTTTCCCGATGAAATGCTTATGCCGATAAAAGTTAAAAACGGTGTTGAATTTGCCGTTGAAGTATGCCTTGAAAAGCAAAGTAATTTAGTAGTCCCGAAAAGCGTAAGCGAACTGAATACTTTTGTGGTACTGCCGGACTATCTCACAGCACCACTTAAAAAAGGTCAAGTGATAGGTTCAGCAGGATTTTACAGTGGTGATACTCTTGTGTGTGAAACGGATATTATCGTGAAAAATGATGTTGACAGCATTTCTTTCGGCTATTCTTTTAAGAAAATATTGTCAGATATTATCAAAAAATAGTGTTGAATATTATGAATTATGTCAAATATTCAAATTGCTCTTGAAAAAAATCTGAAAATATAGTATTATAAATATGGTAAATTATATCTGCACGGTTCTCAGCCGTGCAAACTGGAGGTAATAAAAAATGTCTTTAAAACTTAATACAAAATATCTCGGAGACTTTATCAACAGCGATGAACTCGCAGGCATAAAGGCACAGGTTGAAGCTGCTGCTGACTCTCTCCATAAGAAAAACGGTCTCGGAAATGATTTTCTTGGCTGGGTAAATCTTCCTACAGATTATGACAAGGAAGAGTTCACAAGAATAAAAGCCGCTGCTGAAAAGATAAAGTCAAATTCCGATATTCTTATTGTTATTGGTATAGGCGGTTCATATCTCGGTGCAAGAGCTGCTATTGAACTCCTCAAATCTCCTCTTTATAACAATATAAAGAAAGATACACCCGATATTTATTATGTCGGAAACAGCATAAATCCTACATATCTCAATGAAATTATCGGTCTCTGCAAGGATAAGGACTTTTCTGTAAATGTAATATCAAAATCCGGTACTACTACAGAACCTGCTCTTGCTTTCAGAATTTTCAAAAAAATGGTTGAAGACAAGTACGGCAAGGAAGAAGCTAAAAACCGTATCTTTGCAACTACAGACAAGGCAAGAGGAACTTTAAAAAATCTCTCCGATGCTGAGGGCTATGAAACTTTCGTTATTCCGGACGACGTGGGCGGACGTTTTTCTGTTCTCACTGCCGTAGGTCTGCTCCCTATTGCAGTTGCTGGCTGTGACATTGATGCACTTATGGCTGGTGCAAGAAAGGCTCAGAATGATTTCTGTGCAGATTTCGATAACAACGACTGCTACAAGTACGCCGCACTCAGAAATATTCTCTACAGAAAAGGCAAGTCCGTTGAAATGCTCGTTTCCTATGACCCGAGTTTCGTTATGATGTCTGAATGGTATAAGCAACTTTTCGGCGAGAGCGAAGGCAAGGACAATAAGGGTATTTTCCCGTCATCTGCTGTATTCTCTACTGATTTACACTCTATGGGTCAGTATATTCAGGACGGTGCAAGAATACTCTTTGAAACTGTCGTTGACATAAAAAATCCTAAGACAGACCTTTTCCTTGAACCAGATGCAGAAAACCTTGATGGTCTTAATTTCCTTACAAATCAGAATATGTCCGTTGTAAACAGAAAGGCTTTTGAGGGTACTGTTCTTGCACATACAGAGGGCGGTGTACCGAATATCATTCTTGAACTTGATGACACTACAGAAGAAAGTGTCGGCTACATGATTTATTTCTTTGAAAAGGCTTGTGCAATTTCCGGCTATGTTCTTGGTGTAAACCCGTTCAATCAGCCTGGTGTTGAAAGCTATAAATCAAATATGTTTGCACTTCTCGGCAAACCGGGATATGAGGGAGCAAAGGCTGAACTTGAGGCAAAACTTGGCTGATTTTCCGCTTTTTAAGAAAAACAAATTATCTGTTGACATTTCAGGTAAAATGTGATATAATATATTTGTCTTAAAGACAAAATATGTAAAAATGCCGTAAGGCATCGGAAGGAGTAAATTTATGATTAAGCTTATTACCGGTAAAAAAGGTTCAGGCAAGACCAAAATTCTCATTGACCAGATTAATGAATCTGTAAAGTCTACAAACGGCTCTGTCGTTTGCGTTGAAAAAGGCTCTACTGTAAGATATTCTATCAGCCGTAAGGCAAGATGGTGCGATACAGAATATTACAATGTTGAGGGCTATGACGCTTTCTATGGTTTCATTGCCGGTCTGCTTGCAAGCAACTATGATATTACTGACATATATGTTGATGGTATCTTCAAAATCGGCGGTCGTGACTATACAGCTTTCGGCAAAATGCTTGAAAACATTGATAAACTCACAGGTGAAGACGTTTCTGTTGTATTCACTGTTTCTGCTGACGTTGATGAACTCTCCGAAAATGTAAAGCAGTTTATCAAGTAATCCCGAAAATTTTCACTTTTTTCGGAAACACCTATTGACATATCCTGTTAATTGGTGTATAATATATTTTATGATGCTCTGAAAGGTTCTTGTGTATGAAGATTAATTTAAAACAACTTTTCAATATCGTCGGTGAATCAAAGGATATATGCTATTCTATCGGTGAAGACGAACTGTCGGCTATTCACGGCTACAGTTTTGCATCTTCGGTAAATTTCAAAGGCAGAGTTTTTAATCGTGCCGGTGTGGTTTACCTTGAATATAATGTAAATTTCACTCTTTCTGCCAGCTGTGACAGGTGTCTGAAAGAATTTGAAACTGAATATTCTTTTGATTTTTCACATATTGTCGTTTCCACTATAAATAATGATAACGACGAATATATTGTTGCCGATGGTGAATGCATCGAATTAAATGAAATTGCTTTTACTGATTTGTTGTTACAACTGCCCTCTAAAAATCTGTGCAAGGAAGACTGTAAAGGTCTTTGTATGGTATGCGGTTGTGATTTGAATGAATCGGAGTGCAATTGTCTCAATTCTGAGCTGTGAAGCTCTTTTGTAAGGAGGTAGAGAAAAATGGCTGTACCAAAGAGAAAAACTTCCAAGGCAAGACGTGACAAGAGACGTTCTGCTGTATGGAAGCTTGATGTGCCGGCTATGTCCAAGTGCGACAACTGTGGTGCATATAAAGCTCCGCATAAGGTCTGCAAGAACTGCGGTTTCTATAAGGGCGTTGAGGTTCTTAAAATTGACGCTGAATAATCGGCTTAATCCGATACATGAGAAGGAGAGGAGGAGTTAAGTCCTGCTCTCCTTTTTAAATTATCTGTCAGGAGGATTATATGGTTAAAATTAAAAATGTTATCCGCCGTTCTCCTGCCGGACGTGCAGGAATAATTCCGGAAGATTTTCTGATTTCTATAAACGGAATTGAAATTCATGATGTTCTTGACTATATGTTTTATGCCTCTGAAACTTCCGTATCTGTTGAAATTCTCCGGAATAACGAAAAAATTTCTTTTCTTATAGAAAAAGACGAATACGACGATTTAGGGCTTGAATTTGATACTTTTCTCATGGATAAAAAGCAGTCATGCCGGAATAAGTGCGTTTTTTGTTTCATTGACCAGATGCCACCGAATATGCGTGAAACTCTCTATTTCAAAGACGACGACGCAAGACTTTCATTTCTACAGGGAAATTATGTCACTCTCACTAATCTTGAACAGTCAGATATTGACCGCATTATTAAAATGAAACTTAATATAAATGTATCGGTTCACACAACTAATCCGGAACTCCGCGTCAAGATGATGAATAATCGTTTTGCAGGCGAAAAACTTAAATATATTTATCAGCTTGCCGAAAACGGCATAAGTCTTAACTGCCAGATTGTATGCTGTCCTGACCTGAATGACGGCGACGAATTACGGCGTTCTCTTACAGATTTAGGAGGACTTATGCCGAATATTTCAAGTATGGCTGTAGTTCCAGTAGGTCTCACAAAGTTCCGCTCCGGACTTTTTCCGCTTACCTGTTTCACACCGGAAAAAGCCTCTGAAACTATTGATATAATATCGGAGTTTCAGGAAATATTTCTTGAAAAATACGGCACAAGAATTGTCTTTCCGTCAGATGAATTTTTTCTTATTGCCGGACGTGAACTTCCACCAATTGAATATTATGAAGATTTTCCGCAGTATGAAAACGGTGTGGGTATGTTTCGTTCGCTTATTGATGAATTTGAAAAAGCCCTTGAAATAGCTGAATGGGAGGGCGGAGAACGTCATGTTTCCATAGCTACTGGATATTCAGCATATGAGATAATCAAATCCCTTGCTGAAACTGCTGAAAAATATTTCCCGTTGCTGAAATGTGATGTTTACCGGATAAGAAATGACTTTTTCGGTGAAACTATTACTGTTTCCGGACTTATCACGGCACGGGATTTAATAGCTCAGCTTAAGGGAAAAAATTTAGGAGATAATCTTCTTATCTCAAAAGCAATGCTTATGACTGATTCGCCGATATTTCTTGATGACCTAACTATAGAAGATGCAGAAAATGCCCTGAATGTAAAAATAAAACCTGTTTCCAATGACGGCTATGAATTTCTTGATGCTATTATGGGAATAACTTATTAACTGAAAGGAGTGCAGAAAAATGTCAATACCAATTGTTGCAGTGGTCGGCAGACCAAACGTAGGTAAATCAACGCTTTTCAACAAGATAATCGGACAACGGTTGTCTATAGTTGAAGATACCCCCGGAGTTACCCGTGACCGTATCTATTCCAAATGTGAGTGGCGTAATAAGTCATTTATGGTAGTAGATACCGGTGGAATTGAGCCGGAAAGCAATGATGTAATTCTTGCTCAGATGAGAAGACAATCGGAACTTGCTGTAGAAAAAGCAGATGTTATTGTTTTCGTCACTGATATAAGGTGCGGAGTTACTGCTGACGATTATGCAGTTGCCGAAATGCTTATAAAAAGCGGAAAACCGATAGTTCTTGCCGTAAATAAATGCGATACTCTTGGTGAACCACCTATGGAAATATATGAATTTTATAATCTCGGTCTCGGTGACCCTTACCCCGTATCGTCGGTACATGGTCACGGTACTGGTGATATGCTTGACGCAGTATATGAATATCTTCCGAACACCAACGAAACAGAATATGACGATGAATATATAAAGGTTGCCGTAATTGGCAAGCCAAATGCCGGAAAATCTTCACTTATAAACAAAGTTGCAGGTGAGGAACGTGTTATAGTTTCTGATATAGCCGGAACAACCCGTGATTCAACGGATACGGTTATTGAAAACGATTACGGAAAGTTTGTTTTCATTGATACCGCCGGAATACGCAAAAAGTCAAAGGTCACTGAAAAAGTTGAACATTACAGCGTACTCAGGGCATATATGGCGGTTGACCGTGCCGACGTATGCGTTATAATGATTGACGCTGTAGAGGGATTTACGGAGCAGGACTCAAAGGTTGCCGGTTACGCACATGAACAGGGCAAGGCTTGTGTGGTTGCCGTAAATAAATGGGATTTAGTCGAAAAGAATGACAAGACCATGCAGGAATACCGCACAAAGCTTGAAAATGATTTCAGCTTTATGTCATATGTTCCATTTGTATTTATTTCCGCAAAGACCGGACAGCGTATAAATAAATTATATGAACTTATAAAATATACATCTGAACAGAACAGTATGAGAATTTCAACGGGTATGCTGAATGACGTTCTTGCATATGCCACAACAAGAGTACAGCCACCGTCCGATAAGGGTCGCCGTCTGAAAATCTACTACATGACACAGCCGTCAACTAAACCACCTACTTTTGTTACTTTTGTGAATAAAGCTGATTTGTTTCATTTTTCCTACAGAAGATATATTGAAAATCAAATACGCTCAACATTCGGTCTGGAGGGTACACCGGTACGCTTTATAGTGCGTGAGAGGGGAGGAAACGACAAGTGAAAGTCCTGTTATCTATTCTCATTGCCGGTATAATAGGATATTTTCTGGGAAGTTGTAATTTTTCAATTATAATTGTTAAAATTATGACTGGAAAAGATATACGTGAATTAGGCAGTAAAAATGCCGGTCTTACAAATACGTACAGGTGTGCCGGAAAAACTTGTGCCTTGCTCACCCTTGCCGGAGATGTACTGAAAGGAGTATTTGCCGTTGCTTTTTCAATGATGTGTGCAAATCTCCTTAAAGCCGGATTCAAGCCGGACAACGATGTATTATATATAGGCTATATAGCCGGAATATCCGCTATAATGGGACATATTTTTCCTATATACTATAATTTCAGGGGCGGAAAAGGCGTACTTACATCAGCGGCGGCATTTGCTATGATTGATATTAAGGTATTTCTTGCAATATTTGCTGTTTTTGTAGTTATACTTGCAGTTTCAAAGTATGTTTCACTTGCATCTATGTTTTCGGCTGTATTGTGTCCGGTAGCGGTATTTGCAATGTCATTTGTTGTTGATAACTGTTCAATAGGAAAAAGCATTCTGTATACAGCCCTTTCCGCTGTAATGGCGGTCACTGTCATATGGAAACATAAATCTAATATTGAGAGACTTATTGCCGGAAACGAAA
>CAMWQI010000031.1 GCA_947176345.1 uncultured Ruminococcus sp. | reverse complement strand
TGGTTACTCTTGCTTTTATTCATATTATTTTAAAAAGATACTGAACAGGCTCTTATAGCAGTTACCATCTATTGTATGAACAAAAAAACTGTTGTTGAATACGATGCGGAAAAAGTCCAATGGAAATGGCTGTGGTTTACGCATACGGTCAACTTCAATAAAATGTGTTCTGTACATTATACCATAGTCAACAGATACTCACGTGTTAAATACGCACCTTACAGACCTATGCCACTTGTTGAGATAGTTTTCACTATGAACGACGGTAAAAAATTAAGACTTAATAACAGTCTTACAAATATAAACGATACTCCCAATAATACAAAATTTATGGATCTATATAAGTTCATAGAAAATATCTATCCTGAAAAATGTTCCGGATTTGTAAAGTCTAACGATATATTTTAACGGAGGTATCAGAATGAAAAAACTTGAAGTAAACCATACACCCGATTTCATACGTGATATAGCTATAGCTCTTGCAATCTTATGGATAATATTAATATTTATAATATGTTCTGCTATTATATCAAAATTAATTGCTATGTTTCTTTCAATCACAATTCTGTTGATTATTATTGGTGTCGGCTGGTATATTGACAGCAGAAAAACCATTGTTGAATATGATACGGAAAAAATAAAATGGAAATGGTTATGGCTTGAATATACAGCTAATTTCAGTGAAATTGATTCCGTTTATTATACAATAGTTCACGAGCGTACACGTTACGGCTATAACCATCGTTTTGAAATAGTCTTCTACCTCAAAAACAGCACAGAATTACGATTGAATGACCGTCTTCAATCAGAAGATATCGACAACTGCATAAATGGTATTACCGATGATATTAAACTCATGCAGTTATATAAATTCATTGAAAATATCTATCCTGAAAAATGTTCCGGATTTGTAAAGGATAACGATATATATTAATAGAGGTATCAGCATGGAAAAAATTTTTAAAAGAAGCATTATTGTTTTTTTTAATTATTTTAACTTTAATATTAATAGTGTATGCAATATCTGAACATAGTGTTAAAGGAAAAATAGCTTTAATTAATTCATCGGCAATGCATCATTACAAATCTTTTACAAATGGTTTAATAGAACTTGACAATTATCCTGATATTAATGTAGATGGAGAAAATTATATTTTAGGAGAATGTCGAGACTGTTTTTATTATAGTGCTTATAAAGGCGACAGTGTAAAATCGGACATTTTAATATACGGAGCTGAAAAAGAAAAAGCTAACGGATACTGGGCAGTAAAAATTATTGACGGAGAAGTCAAGGAAACATGGGCATCAAATTATCCGTTAAAAAAAGAACAGCTTACTGAAAAACAAATCAGTTTAAACCCATTAGAAACAATTTTAACTTCACTAAAAATTTATAAACCACAATTTATTGGATATTATAAAGAATAAATTTTCAGATGCATACTTTACAGTCTGCACCTTTTTTGATATTAACTGAAAAAAGTTACACGCCAAACCCAAAAAAGTTACACGCGAAACGCAAAAAAACCGTTCTCCCGAAAGAGAACGGCTTTGTTTTTATATAGAATCTGCCAATTAAACGAGCTTTATAATAGCCATTTCAGCAGCGTCACCACGACGAGGACCAATCTTTACAATCTGTGTATAACCGCCGTTTCTGTCGGCATACTTAGGTGCAATCTCATCGAAAAGTTTCTTTGCAACGGATTCCTTTGTTACGTATGCAAATACCTGACGCTTGGAGTGCAGATCATTATTTTTACCGATAGTAATCATTTTTTCTGCTACAGCACGAACTTCCTTAGCTCTTGTAACGGTTGTTTCAATCTGACCGTTTTCAAGAAGGAAAGTTACCATGCCTCTGAGCATTGCTTTTCTATGGTCAGATGTTCTGCCCAGCTTTCTTGTACCCGGCATGTAATTCACTCCTTTTCATACAGTGCAAAACGCACATTTTATGGTTTATTCTTCTTCGGAGGAAAGGTCAAAGCCAAGTGACTGGAGCTTTTCCTTAACCTCATCGAAAGATTTCTTTCCAAGGTTTCTAACCTTCATCATTTCTTCCTCAGACTTATTAATCAAGTCGTCTACTGTATTGATTCCGGCACGTTTAAGACAGTTGAATGAACGCACGGACAAATCCAAATCCTCAATAGTCATTTCAAGGATTTTTTCCTTGCCTTTGTCATTCGGTTCAACAAGTACTTCAGTAAATCCGGCTTCTTCAGACAAATCAATGAACAGTTTAAGGTGTTCATTAAGGAGATTTGCCGCCTGAGAGAGAGCCTCTTTAGCGGAAATAGTACCGTCTGTCCATACTTCTATGGTAAGTTTATCATAGTCGGTAACCTGACCGAGACGGGTATCTTCCACTGTATAATTTACCTTGAGAACAGGTGTATATATACTGTCCACTGCAATTACGTCAACAGGAAGATTAGTCTGTTTCTTGTTGCGTTCTGCGGAAACATAGCCTCTGCCCCTGTCAATAGTAATTTCCATGTAAAGTTTAGCGTCCTTGCCGAGAGTAGCAATATGCATACCGGGGTCAAGGATAACAACCTCTGAATCACATTTAATGTCACTGGCTGTAATTTCGCATTCGCCCTCTGCCTCTATATATGCTGTCTTAGGACCTTCGCCCTGAAGTTTTGCAGTAAGACCCTTGATGCTGAGGATTATTTCCGTAACGTCTTCCTTAACGCCCGGAATAGTTGACAATTCATGGTGAACCGTACCGTTCTTGCCCGAAAGCTTTACAGAAGTTACAGCCACACCCGGAAGTGAGGAGAGCAGCACACGTCTGAGGCTGTTTCCAAGTGTTATACCGTATCCACGCTCCAGCGGTGCTAAAACGAATTTGCCGTATTTGCCGTCACTTTTAAGCTCGACAATTTCTATATCAGGCTTATTGATTTTCTCCAGCATAAAAACCCTCCTATTTCGCAATAACTGTTTATTTCAAGTTGTGATTTATAAAGAAATATGAATATTACTTTGAATACAACTCGACGATGAGGTGTGTAGAAACCTCGTAGTCAATATCCTCTGCTGAGGGAAGACGGTTTACAGTTGCAGAGAAATCGTCCTTTTTAGCGTCAAGCCAGATAGGAACGAGTCTGTCCTTAGTCTCTTCCACTGTTGCCTTGAACTTTTCTGAAGTTCTGTCTTTTTCACGGAGAGCGATAACGTCGCCTACCTTTACTCTGTATGAAGGGATATTTACCTTCTTGCCGTTTACTGTGTAGTGGCTGTGAACAACAAGCTGTCTTGCCTCACGTCTTGTAAGGGCGAGACCCATTCTGTACACAACGCTGTCCAGTCTTGATTCAAGACAAGTGATAAGGTTGTCACCAGTCTTGCCGTCCATCTTTGACGCAATTTCATAATAATGAGCAAAAGGCTTTTCCTCTACGCCATAGATAAACTTGAGCTTCTGCTTTTCTTTAAGCTGGAGACCATATTCAGAAATCTTCTTTCTGTTGTTTGCATTCTTGAAACGGATAGATTCCTTTTTGGAAACACCCATTACTGCCGGACTGATGCCCAGATATCTGCATCTTTTGAGAATTGGTTCTTTCTGTACTGCCATTTTAAAACACCTCCTGTATAATCAGACACGACGTCTCTTAGGCGGACGGCAACCATTGTGAGGAATAGGAGTAACATCCTTAATCATCTTTACTTCAAGACCAACTGTCTGAAGTGCTCTGATAGCAGCCTCACGACCAGCTCCCGGACCTTTAACGTATACTTCAACGTTCTTGAGACCGTGTTCCATAGCAGCCTTAGCAGCTGTTTCAGCAGCTGTCTGTGCTGCGAAAGGAGTGGACTTCTTAGAACCTCTGAAACCGAGTTCACCTGCACTTGCCCATGAAATAGCGTTGCCGGCTGTATCGGTGATAGTTACGATTGTATTATTGAAAGTGGACTGGATATGAACTGCACCACTTTCGATATTTTTACGTTCTCTACGTCTTCTGATTGTAGAAACCTTTTTACCTTTCTGCTGTGCCAAAGCTCATAACCTCCTTACTTCTTCTTGTTAGCGATTGTCTTTACAGGACCTTTACGGGTTCTTGCGTTAGTCTTGGTTCTCTGACCTCTTACAGGGAGACCCTTTCTGTGACGAACGCCTCTGTAACAACCAATCTCAACAAGTCTCTTGATGTTGAGTGCCACTTCACGTCTGAGGTCACCCTCAACAGTGTAGTTTGCGTCGATATAGTCACGAAGTTTAGCAACATCTGTTTCAGCGAGGTCTTTAACTCTCACGTCGGGGTTAACGCCTGTGTTGCTGAGGATATCTGTTGCAGTCTGACGACCGATTCCGTAGATATAAGTCAAACCGATTTCGATTCTCTTATTCTTAGGAAGGTCAACACCAGCTATTCTTGCCATATATTTATTTGCACCTCCAAATAATGCGTTTCGGGATTAGCCCTGACGCTGTTTATGCTTAGGGTTTTCACAGATTACCATGATTCTGCCTTTACGTTTAATAACCTTGCACTTTTCGCAAATAGGTTTTACTGAAGGTCTGACTTTCATTGAAAATACCTCCTTTAGCGGATAGCGGACTGTTTATAGTCCTTTATTACTTCACACGCCATGTTATACGACCTTTTGAAAGGTCATATGGTGACATTTCAAGTTTTACTTTGTCACCTGGCACTATTCTGATATAATTCATTCTGAGCTTGCCGGAAACATGGGCGAGAACCTCATGACCATTTTCAAGCTGTACTTTAAACATTGCATTAGGCAGTGCGTCTGTGACAACGCCCTCAACCTCAATTACATCTTCTTTTGACACTTTCATAACCTCCTTTACTCTTCCGTTGCAAGCTGTCTGAGCAACGTCCGGAGTTTTTTATCAGTTATATCATTAATATCTATCATACTGTCTGTGGGACAAACGTGCTTTATGTTTTTCCTCTTGTGCGAGGATAGCTTACGGGTTTTACCGTCTGCAATAAAGCAATATCCGCCCTGAATATCGGTCACAGCGAATAACTTTCCGCTGTCTCTTCCGGCGACAGCCTTTACAACTGAGCCTCTGCATAAATTCACAATGGTTTCCCTCCGTCACGGCTGTGTCAGAATGACGGGACCGTCAGGAGTTATTGCGATAGCGTGTTCAAAATGAGCTGATAATGAACCGCTTGTTGTTTTGACTGTCCAGCCGTCTTTCATGACTTTCACATCATCACCCTTGACATTAATCATAGGTTCGATACATATAGTCATACCGGCGACAAGTCTTGAACCGTGACCAGCACGTCCCCAGTTCGGAATTTCAGGAGATTCATGAACCTCTTTTCCAATACCGTGACCGCAGTAATTTCTTACGATTCCGTAACCACGTGAAGCACAATAGACCTCTACAGCATGAGAAATATCTCCGACTCTTGCGCCAACTTGAGCCTGAGCAATGCCCTCATAGAGTGACTGCTCTGTAACTTCAAGCAATGCTTTTGCTTCATCAGAAATTTTGCCGACAGGGAAAGTCCAGCAACTGTCACCGTTAAAGCCTTTATAAACTGCTCCGGTGTCAATGCTTACTATATCGCCTTCCTCAAGTCTGCGATTTGCTTTCGGTATACCGTGAATTACTTCATCATTTACCGAAATACAGGCGTTTGCCGGAAAACCGTACAAACCCTTGAAACAGGATTTACAGCCATGCTTTGCAAAATAACTGCCGATAAGCTTATCAACATCAAGCGTTGACATACCTGGTTTTAATCTTTCGCCCGCATACCATATTGCGCCGCCGGTTATTTTACCGGCTTCACGCATTATGGCGAGTTCGGACTTTGATTTGATAGTTATACTCATTCAGCAACTCCTACAGCAGCAAGAGTGAGCTTTGAAGTATCAGCAACTTCTTCCTGTCCTATAACAGTCTGAAGCTTGCCCTGCTTCTCATAGTAGTCTTTGAGAGGAGCAGTTTTTTCGTGATATGTTGCAAGTCTGTCAAGAACAACTTCCGGCTGGTCATCTTTACGGATAACAGTTTGGTCACCGCACTTGTCGCATACGCCCTCAACCTTTGACGGCTTGTATTCGATATGATACGATGCACCACAACCCTGACAAACTCTTCTGCCTGAAACTCTCTGCTTGATTGTTTCATCGGGTACATGAATTTCAATTACCTTGTCAATCTGAATACCCATAGCATCGAGTGCCTCTGCCTGCGGAACTGTTCTCGGGAAACCGTCGAGGATAAAGCCGTTTTTGCAGTCATCTTCAGCAATTCTGTCTTTAAGAATGCCGATTACAATATCATCAGAAACGAGTGCGCCTGTGTCCATAGCCTCTTTAGCCTTAAGACCGTACTCTGTGCCGTTCTTTACAGCTTCACGGAGAATGTTGCCTGTTGAAATCTGGGGGATATTCAGTGCCTCGGAAACAACCTCAGCCTGTGTACCCTTACCAGCACCAGGTGCGCCTAAAAAGATAAGATTCATAGGTTCTGCCCCCTCTTTACTTTAAGAATCCATGGTGATGACGCATCATCATGTGGGATTCAAGTGTACGTGTTGTTTCAAGTGCAACGCTTACAGCGATAAGAATTGTAGTTCCGCCCATTGAAAGCGATGCAAGCTGTGTATCAGCCATTGAGATAAATATCGGAATTATAGCGATAATTCCAAGGAAAAATGCACCAACAAGTGTAATCTTAGAGAGTACTCTCTGAATGTAATCGGCAGTAGGCTTACCGGGTCTTATACCGGGAATACCGCCGTTGCTCTGTCTGAGGTTGTTAGCCATTTCAACAGGATTATACTGAATTGACACATAGAAATAGTTGAATGCAATTATTAACAGGAAGTATATTACCGCATATGACCAGCTACGTGTGCTGAAAAAATTACAGAATTGATAGTAGAAACCACTTGTTTTTGTAACAGGCTTGAAAAGCTGTATTGTAGCCGGAAGTGACATAAACGACATAGCAAAGATGATAGGCATAACACCGCTCATACATACTTTAATCGGAATATGTGTTTTCTGACCGCCATACTGCTTTCTACCGACAACACGTTTTGCATATTGTATTGGTATTCTTCTTTCAGATTCATTCATGAATACAACGAAACCGATTTCAAAGATTAAAAATACAAGGTAGCCAAGTGATACGAATAAATACTTGCTTGGTTTATCTGTAGTAAGCCTTACAAGAAGTCCTGCATCAGTCGGGAATCTTGCCGCTATACCTGCAAAAAGGATAATTGAAATACCGTTTCCTATGCCTTTTTCGCTTACACGGTTGCCCATCCATACAACCAGTAAAGCTCCGGCAATGAAACACGCTATTATTACCGCTCCGGAGAAGTACATCTGCCAACCGGAAGTGTATTTTACAGCGTTTATACCGTCAACATTCATACGTTTAAGTGTTATATAGTACGCAAACGACATGAATACCGCAAGTATCATAGAAACAAACTGCGTTATCTTTTCAATTTTCTTTCGTCCCTCTTCGCCCTCGTCCCTTAGACGTTCAAGCGGAGGTAGTGCATAGGTTAATAGTTGCATGATAATTGATGCATTAATGAATGGTGTTATTGACAGGGAGAATATAGTAGCCTTTGAAAGACCACCACCCGTCAAGGTATTCAGATATTCAAGGAAATTACCTTTTCCATTTACTTCCGTCTTAACCCATTCGCCTACTATTTCAGTGTTAAGAAACGGAACAGTAACGGCACTTCCGAATCTGAATATTATAATCATGAGTAATGTATACAGGAGTTTTTTACGGATTTCCGGAACACTCCAGGCACGTTTCAGTGTCTGAAACACATTACATCACCTCTGCCTTCCCGCCAGCCTTTTCGATTTTTTCGATAGCGCTCTGTGAGAATTTAGCAGCCTTTACAGTTAATTTTGCAGTAAGTTCACCGTTGCCGAGAATTTTAACGCCATCATTAACTTTCTTTACAAGTCCTGAAGCAACAAGAAGTTCTGTATCTACAACAGTATCGTCCTTGAATTTATTAAGGTCTGATACATTTACTACAGCATACTTTGTTGCAAAGATGTTGTTAAAACCTCTCTTAGGAATACGTCTTGCAAGGGGCATCTGTCCGCCTTCAAAGCCTATTCTTACGCCACCGCCAGAACGTGCATTCTGACCCTTGTGACCCTTACCTGCGGTTTTGCCGTTTCCTGAACCGTGACCTCTGCCTACACGCTTTACAGCCTTATTTGAATCAGGAGCGGGTGTTAACTCGTGAATTTTCATGCTTTATTGCACCTCCTTGTGTTTTACGCTTCTGTAACCTCAATGAGGTGTGAAATCTTGTTGATTTTTCCTGCGGTCTGTGCGTTATCGGGCTGAACAGTTTCGTCGCCGATTTTTCTAAGACCGAGAGACTCAGCAGTAGCAATCTGGTCTTTCTTTCTGCCGATAAGGCTCTTTACGAGCTTGATTTTCTTTGCCATAAGTTACTGCCTCCTTAGCCTAAAATTTCCTTAACAGTCTTGCCTCTCTTTGCAGCTACTTCCTTAGCAGAAGTGCATGATGTAAGACCATTAATAGTAGCTCTTACCACGTTGCACGGGTTGTTTGAACGAAGAGACTTTGTTCTGATGTCCTTGATACCTGCAACTTCAATTACCGCACGTACAGGACCACCAGCGATAACACCAGTACCAGGTGCAGCCGGCTTCATGAGAACTCTGCCAGCACCGAAAGCACCAACGATTTCGTGAGGAATTGTTGTTCCCTTAAGCGGAATCTTAACAAGGTTCTTCTTTGCGTCTTCAATACCCTTGCGGATAGCGTCCGGAACTTCACCAGACTTGCCGAGACCAAAACCTACAGTGCCGTTGCCGTCACCGACTACAACGAGTGCGGAGAACTTCATGATACGACCGCCCTTAACAGTCTTTGATACACGGTTGATAGCAACAACCTTTTCAACGAGTTCAGGGGCTTGTGTTTCAATATTTGCCATTGTTTTACCTCCCTCTTAGAACTTTAATCCGTTTTCACGTGCGCCGTCAGCGAGTTCCTTGACACGTCCGTGATAAAGGTAGCCGCCTCTGTCGAAAACAACTTCTGTTATGCCCTTGTCAGCAGCATTTTTAGCAATCATTGCACCGACCTTGCGGGCTGCCTCAACGTTTCCGCCGTTGCCCTCAAAGCCTTTGTCCATGCTTGATGCAGAAGCAAGAGTAACGCCGTTAACGTCATCGATAAGCTGAGCATAGATATGCTTTGATGAACGGAACACATTGAGACGTGGACGCTCAGCAGTACCAGAGATTTTAGCACGTACTCTGCGATGTCTCTTTAATCTTGCCTTATTGCTGTCAAATTTCTTAATCATAGCAATTTGCTCCTTTTAATTACTTCTTGCCCTTACCGGACTTACCTTCCTTGCGGATAATACGTTCGCCGGCGTATCTTATACCCTTGCCCTTATATGGCTCAGGCGGACGCTTTTCACGTATTTCGGCTGCAAACTGACCTACAGCCTGCTTGTCGATACCGCTTACCACGATTTTATTAGGCTGTGGAACATCAAGCTTGATAGCGTCTGTTTCCTCAATAATAACGTCGTGTGAGAAACCGAGGTTAATTTTAACCGCATTTCCCTGCTTTGCAGCACGGTAGCCGACACCCTCTATTTCAAGAGTTTTAGAATAACCGTTTGTTACACCCTCAACCATGTTGGCGATGAGTGTTCTTGTAAGACCGTGAAGTGAACGATGTTTCTTGTCGTCGCTTGGTCTTGTTACTGTGATAACACCGTCAGCGTACTCTATTCCGAGTTCTGTGCTGAACTGTGTTGTAAGTTCGCCCTTAGCTCCCTTTACTGTAACGCAGTTGTTGTCAATAACAACCTCTACACCTGCCGGAACTGTAATGGGCATTTTGCCTATTCTTGACATTTTAGTTCCTCCTTACCAGATGTATGCGAGAACTTCACCGCCGACATTAAGCTCTCTTGCTTTCTTGTCAGTAACGATTCCCTTTGAAGTTGAAACGATTGCGATACCCAGACCTTTTCTTACCTTTGGCATATCTGCACAGCTTGAGTAGATACGCAGACCCGGTTTAGAAACTCTTCTGAGACCAGTTATTACAGGTGACTTGTTGTCGCCGTATTTAAGCGTGATTCTGATAACACCCTGCTTACCGTCCTCAATGAGCTTGAAGTCCTTCACATAGCCCTCGTCAACGAGAATCTGTGTGATGTCCTTCTTAACTCTTGAAGCGGGAACGTCAACTGTGGCGTGCTTTGCAGTATTCGCATTGCGAATTCTTGTTAATAAATCTGCTATTGTATCAGTGATTTGCATGCCGAATGACCTCCTTCTTGTATTTTACCAGCTTGCCTTTTTAACACCCGGTATCTGACCGTCATGTGCAAGCTCTCTGAAACAGATACGGCAGATGCCGAACTTTCTGAGATATGCGTGCGGTCTGCCACAAATCTTGCATCTGTTGTATGCTCTTGTGGAATACTTGGGAGTTCTCTGCTGCTTGTTAATCATTGCCTTTTTAGCCATTTCAAAACCTCCCTGATTACTTGATGAACGGAGCGCCTAAAAGTGTAAGGAGCTCTTTAGCCTCTTCATCAGTATTAGCTGTAGTGATGAAGTTGATGTCCATGCCTCTTACCTTATCGATTTTATCATATTCGATTTCAGGGAAGATGAGCTGTTCCTTGATACCTGTTGAATAGTTGCCCTTGCCGTCGAAAGAGTTACCATTTATACCTCTGAAGTCACGTACACGTGGGAAAGCAACGTTGAAAAGCTTATCCACAAATTCATACATCTTTTCACTTCTGAGTGTAACCTTAACGCCTATCGGCATACCCTCACGGAGCTTGAAGTTAGCTACAGACTTCTTGGCTCTGCAAACTATCGGCTTCTGACCTGTTATAGCAGCAAGGTCAGTCATGATAGCGTCGATAACCTTAGCATTGTCCTTAGCTTCGCCAGCACCGACGTTGATAACAACCTTTTCAAGCTTTGGTATCTGCATAACGCTCTTGTAGCCGAACTTCTTCATGAGTGCAGGAGCAACGTCGCTAACGTAATAATCCTTTAATCTTGCCATTGTCGTTTCTCCTTTATATTATTCAAAAGACTTACCGCACTTTTTGCAAGCACGGAGCTTTTTGCCGTCTTCGATAACGTGACCAACCCTTGTGGGCTTACCGCATTCTGGGCATACAAGCTGTACCTTTGAAGCATAAACAGGAGCTTCAGTCTTTACGATACCGCCCTTTTCGCCCATTCTTGTAGGCTTGATGTGCTTGGTAATCATGTTGATACCCTCAACAATTACCTTATCTTCCTTAGGGCTTACTTCAAGAACCTTGCCGGTTTTTCTGTCGCCCTTGCTGTTGAACTTATCCTCGTACTTACCGGTGAGAAGGATAACAGTGTCACCGGTTTTAACGTGTACTTTGCTCATAATCGAATGACACCTCCATTAAAGAACTTCCGGAGCAAGACTAAGGATTTTTGTGTATTCCTTTTCACGTAATTCCTTGGCAACTGGTCCAAAGATACGTGTGCCTTTCGGATTCTTGTCTTCCTTGATAATAACAGCAGCGTTCTCATCGAAACGGATATAAGTACCGTCTTCTCTTCTGAGACCCTTTGCTGAACGAACGATAACTGCCTTTACAACATCGCCCTTCTTTACAACGCCTCCGGGTGTTGCTTTCTTAACGGAAGCAACTACTACATCGCCGATATTTGCATATCTTCTGCGTGTACCTCCCAGAACTCTGATACACATAAGTTCCTTAGCACCTGTGTTATCAGCGACTTTAAGATAAGTCTGCATCTGTATCACAGCGAGTTCCTCCTTTCAAGCTTAAAAGCTTCTATAAAATTACTTAGCCTTTTCAATGATGGTTGTTACACGCCATCTCTTGTCTTTGGAAAGCGGACGTGTTTCCATAACTTCAACACGGTCGCCTATTCTGCACTCATTCATTTCATCATGAGCCTTGAGCTTGACGGTACGCTTGATGATTTTCTTATAAAGCGGGTGTTTAACGTTATCAACGATAGCAACTACAACGGTTTTATCCATCTTATCGCTTACAACCTTACCTACTCTTGTTTTTCTAAGGTTTCTTTCAGTAGACATTAGCTAAATCCTCCCTTTCTTACTGCACTGCATTGAGCTGTGTCTTTACACGTGCAATATCTTTCTTTACAGCCTTTAAACGTGCTGTATTGTCAAGCTGGTTGATAGCGTGCTGAAAGCGGAGCGCAAAAAGTTCCTCTTTCAAGCTTGTAAGCTTTTCATTCAGCTCGTCAACAGACATTTCTCTGATTTCTGATGCCTTCATTACTGCTCCACCTCCTGCTCTGCTTTAGTAACGAACTTGCACTTTATAGGAAGCTTATGCATAGCAAGACGCATAGCCTCTCTTGCGGTTTCCTCCGGAACACCCTTGATTTCAAAAAGAACTCTGCCGGGCTTTACAACTGCAACCCAGTATTCCGGTGAACCTTTACCTGAACCCATTCGGGTTTCAGCGGGCTTTTCTGTGATTGGCTTGTCAGGGAAAATCTTAATCCATACCTGACCGCCTCTCTTTATATAACGTGTCATAGCGATACGGGCGGACTCAATCTGATTGGAAGTAATCCAAGCTGGTTCGAGTGCCTGAAGACCGAAATCACCATATGTCACCTTATTGCCTCTGTAAGCCTTACCCTTTAAACGTCCTCTGTGGACTCTGCGGTACTTAACTCTCTTTGGAAGAAGCATTACTGGTTACCTCCCTCTCTTCTGGAATCACGGTTGAAATTTCTGCCTCCGCGTCTGTTTCCGTCACGTCTGTCATCACGACGACGACGGTCATTGTTTCTGGAGTCGTTCTTTCTTTCAACCTTTTCACGCTTTTCAGCAGCCTTAGCAGCATCGCCCTTGAGGACTTCACCCTTGTAAATCCAAACCTTTACGCCGATTTTGCCGTATGTTGTATCAGCTTCTGCAAAGCCGTAATCAATATCAGCACGGATTGTCTGGAGCGGAATTGTACCCTCGTGATAGCTTTCGCTTCTTGCGATTTCAGCTCCGGCAAGTCTGCCTGAAACCTTAACCTTGATACCCTTAGCACCAAGACGCATTGTTCTGCCGATAGACTGTTTCATAGCACGTCTGAAAGATACTCTGTTTTCAAGGTCAAGAGCGATTTTTTCAGCTACGAGCTGTGCGTCCATATCAGGCTGTTTTACTTCGATGATGTTAATGAAAACCTGCTTGCCCATCATCTTTTCAAGTTTAGCTCTGAGTTTTTCTATTTCTGTGCCGCCTCTGCCGATAACGATACCAGGCTTAGCACAGTGAATGTGGATTCTTACCTTGTCTGCGAAACGCTCAATTTCGATTCTGGGAACACCAGCAGCATATAAGTTCTTCTTTATGAAGTTGCGGACATTGTAATCTTCAACAAGATTATTTCCGAACTCTGCCTTATTGGCATACCAGCGTGAATCCCAATCCTTAATAACGCCGACACGAAGACCGTGCGGATTAACTTTCTGTCCCATTAATCAGACCTCCTTGGGATTATTCTTTTTCTTTAAGAACAACTGTAATGTGTGATGTTCTCTTTAAAATTCTGTATGCTCTGCCCTGAGCTCTCGGCATGATTCTCTTCATGATAGGTCCGGGAGTAACAAAACACTCGGAAATCACGAGATTATCTCTGTCCATGCTGAAGTTGTTTTCAGCATTTGCCTGAGCGGATTTTACAAGCTTTGCAACGATAGGACTTGCAGCCTTCGGAGTCAAATCCAATGTAGCCAGTGCGATGTCTACAGGCTTGTTTCTGATAAGGTCAAGAACAATCTGCACCTTTCTGGGTGATATGCGAGCATTTCTTAAATAAGCTCTTGCTTCCATCTTAACTCCTCCTTCCGCTTATTTCTTACCGTTGTTAGATGTCTTTGAACCGGCATGACCCTTGTAAGTTCTTGTAGGTGCGAACTCACCGAGTTTGTGACCTACCATATCTTCTGTTACATAAACCGGAACGTGCTTGCGACCGTCATGCACAGCGAATGTATGACCTACGAAATCAGGGAATATTGTTGAAGACCTGCTCCATGTTTTAAGAACTTTCTTCTCTCCTGCCTCATTCATAGCCATAACTCTCTTAAGGAGAACTTCCTGCACATAAGGACCTTTTTTAATACTTCTACTCATGAATAAGTTCCTCCTTTCAGATTACTTGCCGTTACGACGTTTTACGATGAACTTGTCTGTTCTGTGGTGTGCCTTACGAGTCTTGTAACCAAGAGCGGGTTTGCCCCATGGTGTTACAGGTCCGGGACGACCAACAGGTGACTTACCTTCACCACCACCGTGTGGGTGGTCACATGGGTTCATGACAGAACCACGTACAGTAGGTCTCCAGCCCATGTTACGAACACGACCAGCCTTACCATAGTTAACGTTTTCGTGGTCGATATTTGAAACCTGACCGATAGCAGCCTTGCAGTTTATCGGAACTTTTCTCATTTCGCCTGAAGGAAGTCTTACAAGTGCATAAGTTTCTTCCTTACCCATAAGCTGTGCCTGATTTCCGGCACTTCTTACAAGCTGAGCGCCCTTGCCAGGATAAAGCTCAATAGCGTGAATGAATGTACCAACCGGAATATCAGCAAGTTTAAGTGCATTACCAGGCTTTATATCAGCCTCTGAACCGGATTCAATCTTGTCGCCTACTTTAAGACCATTAGGAGCAAGAATGTATCTCTTTTCGCCGTCCTCATACTGAACGAGTGCGATAAATGCACTTCTGTTAGGGTCATATTCGAGTGTAAGAACTGTAGCTACTACATTGTCCTTATCACGCTTGAAATCGATAACACGATATTTTCTTCTGTTTCCGCCACCTCTGTGACGAACAGTTATTCTGCCGTAGCTGTTTCTTCCCGACTTTTTCTTCATAGGTTCGAGAAGGCTCTTCTCCGGCTCTACCTTAGACAGAACCGAGTAATCAGTAACAGTCATCTGACGTCTCGATGGTGTCGTAGGCTTATAGCTTTTTATAGCCATTTGTTTCACTCCTTAAAAAAATGCGTTTTTTGCGGGAGCATTACTCCCATACCTGTGGTTTAATTAAACCATGCCCTCAAAGAATTCAATAGCCTTTGAACCCTCTGTGAGAGTAACAATAGCTTTCTTCCATGAAGGTGTCATGCCCTGATATCTGCCTACTCTCTTGAGCTTGCCCTTTACATTTATAGTAGTAACCTTAGCAACCTCAACATTGAAAAGCTTTTCTACAGCCTTTTTGATTTCGGGCTTTGTAGCGTTTTTAGCTACTTTAAAGGTGTACTTTCCTACCTGAAGATTATCCATACTTCTTTCAGTGATAACGGGCTTTAAAATAATATCCTGTGGTGTGTTCATTATGCGTACACCTCCTCAATTTTTCCGACAGCATTCTTTACAACAATGAACTTGTCATAATTAAGAATGTCGTATACATTAAGAGTATTTACAGCAGCAGTCTTTACGCCGGGGATATTAGCTGCACTCTTGATAACCTTTGCATCTGCTTCAGCAGTAACGATAAGAGCCTTGCCCTCAACGCCGAGTGCCTTAAGCATTTCAACAACAGTCTTTGTCTTGTAGCTGTCGAGTGTAAGGGAATCAAGAACGATGAGATTATTGTCAATAACCTTAGTGGAAAGTGCTGACTTCATAGCAAGTCTCTTTACTTTCTTGTTAAGGGAGTAGCTGTAATCTCTTGGCTTAGGTCCGAGAACAACACCGCCGTGTGTCCACTGTGGAGCTCTTGTTGAACCCTGTCTTGCATGACCTGTACCCTTTTGTCTCCATGGCTTTCTGCCACCACCTCTTACTTCTGTTCTTGTAAGAGTGGACTGTGTACCCTGTCTCTGATTAGCGAGGTAGTTAACAACCATAGCGTGCATAACTGCCTGATTCGGTTCAATTCCGAAAACTGCGTCTGAAAGCTCTGTTTCGGAAACCTGCTTGCCTGCCATATCAAATACTGAAATTGTTGACATATCTGTTTCCTCCTTCCTTAAGCCTTAACGCTGTCTACTATATAGACAATACCGCCTTTAGCACCGGGAATAGCACCCTTGATAGCGATAAGATTGTTTTCTGCATCTACCTTGACGATTTCAAGGTTCTGAACAGTAACCTGTTCTGCACCCATGTGACCAGCCATGCCCTTGCCCTTGTAAATTCTTGACGGGGACGAACAAGCACCCATTGAACCAGCCTGTCTGTGTACAGGACCAGTACCGTGAGTTTCCTTAAGTCTGTGCTGATTATGACGCTTGATAGCACCGGCAAAACCTTTACCCTTGCTTATGCCTATAACGTCAACAGCTTCACCTGCTGTGAATGTATCAGCCTTAACGATATCGCCTACATTGAGCTTATCACAGTCATCAAGTCTAAATTCTTTAAGGTTCTTCTTGCAAGCAACATCAGCCTTGTCAAAGTGACCTTTCATAGGCTTGTTTACTCTCTGAACCTTAACATCACCGTATCCGAGCTGAAGTGCTGAATAACCGTCATTTTCAACAGTCTTCTTCTGAACAACAACACATGGACCGGCTTCTACAACTGTAACAGGAATAACTTTTCCTGATTCGTCGAAAATCTGTGTCATACCGATTTTCTTACCGATAATGCCTTTCTGCATTTTCAATTCCTCCTGAATGGTTATTGGTTGAATAAATCAACTTGACCGGCGGTTTACCGCCATTCCGTTTCCCGAACGGTATTTTACTGGCGTAATGGAAATTACTTGTTAACTTCCATAACAACGTCTACGCCTGCTGGGATTTCAAGCTTCTCAAGAGCAGCAGTTGTCTTTTCTGTAGGACGGATAACGTCTACAAGTCTCTTGTGAGTTCTCATTTCGAACTGCTCACGGCTGTCCTTATACTTATGAACGGCACGGAGAATAGTAACAACTTCCTTATCAGTAGGGAGCGGGATAGGACCTGAAACTCTTGCACCGCTTCTCTTAGCTGCTTCTACGATTTTAGCTGCTGCAATATCAACAGTAGCATGGTCATAGCCTTTAATCTTGAATCTGATTTTTTCGTTGACTGCCATTTATTTCGCCTCCTTAATTATGATTACTGGGGGCGGAGAAACAACTCTCCTCTGGGAGTTCACACGTTTCCGTGTGTTTCACACATCATCTGACAAAAAAACCGAAAAACAATATAATGTTTTCCGGTAATCAAGATTATAAGTGCGTAACATACTGCCCTGTATACATTTATATACAGACCAAAAAGCACTTACTGTGTTCAATATCCCAATCGCCCGGTTTGAAATCGGACATACTCCGCAGAAATTACCCGACATACCGCCGGCAACCTTCTGTTTCCTCGCATATCTTCTCGCAGTCTGATGTACACGCTGTACATCTAACGGAAATTATTATATCATACTTTTCCGGATAATGCAACCCTTTTTTGCAAAAAAATCCTCAAATTTAGTAAATTTTTCATTAATAAAAAAATTTTTTTAATTATATATAAATAATAAAAAATCCCTTTCACTCAAATTCACCATTCCTATATCAATAACTTTATCAGGGCATATTTTTTATAAAGGAAAAATCGTTATATATAATCAGTTGCTTGCCGGTAAAATATGCCCCGATAAAAGCCCCTTTCATAAATTAGACAGTTCAGAAATTAAATTCTCTCACATTTTTTTACAAAAATTTTCCAAACGTGATTATACACAAAAAACAAGTCTTTTATTTGTCGATAATAAACAAAGCATAGTACAATATTTTCCGGACGCTTGACATTATCACGTATTCGTGATAAAATTTTTTTGTATAAAATCTTAAAAAAGGAGAATTTCCTATTATGTCAGATAAAAAAATTCCGTACAAGATATATCTCGAAGAAAACGAAATGCCTACACAATGGTATAACGTCCGTGCAGATATGCAGAAAAAACCTGCTCCGCTCCTTAATCCTGCAACTCACCAACCCTGCACCGCTGAAGAACTCGAAAACGTTTTCTGTGATGAACTCGTTAAACAGGAACTCAACGAAACAGACAGATATATTGATATTCCGGAAGAAATTCAGGAATTTTACAAAATGTACCGTCCGTCACCACTTGTAAGAGCTTACTGCCTTGAAAAGAAACTTGATACTCCGGCAAAAATTTACTACAAATTCGAGGGCAACAACACAAGCGGAAGCCACAAGCTTAATTCCGCTATTGCACAGGCTTATTATGCTAAAAAACAAGGTCTTAAGGGCGTTACCACTGAAACGGGTGCGGGTCAGTGGGGTACAGCACTCTCAATGGCTTGTTCATATTTTGACCTTGACTGTCAGGTATATATGGTTAAATGTTCATATGAACAGAAACCATTCCGCCGTGAAGTAATGAGAACTTACGGTGCAAATGTCACACCGTCACCGTCCGATACAACGGAAGTAGGAAGAAAAATCCTTGCTGAGTTCCCTGATACTAACGGAAGTCTTGGTTGTGCTATCTCCGAAGCCGTGGAAAAAGCTACTTCACAGGACGGCTACCGTTATGTACTCGGAAGTGTTCTCTCACAGGTACTTTTACATCAGTCTGTAATCGGCATGGAGTCTAAAATAGCTATGGACAAATACGGCATCAAACCTGATATTATTATAGGCTGTGCCGGTGGTGGTTCAAATCTTGGCGGACTTATTTCACCATTCATGGGCGAAAAATTAAGAGGCGAAAAAGATTATAAATTTATTGCCGTTGAGCCGGCATCATGCCCAAGTCTTACAAGAGGTGTTTATGCTTATGATTTCTGTGATACAGGTAAAGTTTGCCCGTTACAGAAAATGTACACACTTGGCAGTGGCTTTATGCCATCCGCAAACCATGCCGGTGGTCTCCGTTATCATGGCATGAGTGCTGTCCTTTCTGAACTCTATGACCAGGGTCTTATGGAGGCAGTTTCCGTTGAACAGACAGCAGTCTTTGAAGCCGCACAGCAGTTCGCAAGAGTAGAAGGCATTCTCCCTGCCCCTGAAAGCAGTCACGCTATTAAAACTGCTATTGATGAGGCTATGAAGTGCAAGGAAACAGGTGAGGAAAAAACTATCCTCTTTGGACTTACTGGAACAGGCTACTTTGATATGTATGCTTATGGTGCTTACAACGACGGCAGAATGAGTGACTACATTCCGACAGATGAGGAATTACAGAAATCCTTTGATACTCTGCCGAAAATAGACTGATATGAATATGGAAAAAATGCCGGCGTTTCTGTCATTCGACTACGTAAAAGCAAATGGTGTGTTGTATGATGAGTACATAATGCCAGAGTACGAAGAACCATTCACAAGATTATACGACAAGCCCATTGAATCCGGCGGAAAACCATTCACCGGACTGCTATATGAATTGTATGAAAACGATAACGTCAGATATTATGCAACGTATCAAGACGGCTACATGAAAGGCGAATACGTTTCATTTTATTATGAAGGTACACCATGGGCATACAGAATTATGTATCAAGGTGCTTTTACCGGAGTAGCTTACCACTGGTATCCAAACGGAAAACTGCAAAAAACATTAGAGCCTGTTCAGTATCTTTTCAAAGAGAGAAAAAAGTGGTATAATGGAATA
>CAMWQI010000030.1 GCA_947176345.1 uncultured Ruminococcus sp. | reverse complement strand
ACATTATACATATTATATGATATAATACCGAAAAATCTGACACGGAGAAGAACGATGGCTATCTATATAAATATCTACTATACCGGAAAAAACGGCAATGCCCGAAAATTCGCTGAAGAAATGATGTCAAGCGGAATTGTTGATGCTATACGTGCTGAAAACGGCAATATCTGCTATGACTATTTTTTCCCCATGAATGACAAAGAAACGCTTCTTTTGATTGATGCATGGGAAAATCAAAAGGCTCTCGACATACATCATGAAACGCCTATGATGTCACAAATAGCAGAATTAAGGGAAAAATACAACCTGACAATGAAAGTTGAACGCTTTTCCCCTGATAATGACTCCATAACCGAAAATGACAGAAAATACATAAAAAACAGACTGTAACTTTGAAATACTCTCCTTTTGTTAGATAATGTGGTATAATTATACCGAAATTGAAATTTAAAACTTGCATTCATAGAAAAAAAGTGATATAATTAGAGGCATGAAATAAGAATATTATGACGAAAGAAAGGAGAGGTAAGAATAATGCAAGATAAAAATAAAGTATACATAAAAATAATCACTGCATTTATGACATCTTTAATATTAATGATGTCCAGTTTCATGAAGGTATCAGCCGATGAACAGTCTAATAATCAGACGGTCAAAGCCGGCATTTTTGGCTTTGATGGTTATCACATGAAAGATGAAAATGGCAGTCTGACAGGTTATGGCATCGAATTTCTTAATCGGGTTTCTGAATATTCCCATCTGAATTTCCAATACACAGGATATGACAAATCATGGAGTGAAATGCTCACTATGTTGGAAAACGGTGAAATTGATGTAGTGACTTCTGCCCGCAGAACCGCGGAACGTGAGGAAAATTTCGCTTTTTCCTACCCCATTGGCAGAAACAATACTATTCTATCGGCACGGCTTGATAATGTACAGTTACATAGCAGTGATTACAACACCTATGACGGAATGGTGGTGGGACAGCTAAAGGGAAGCAGTCAAAATCAAAGTCTGGTGGAGTTTGCTGAAAAAAAAGGCTTTTCATATCAGATAAAAGAATACAATGATGCAGATGTACTTGCTTCTGCTTTGCAGTTCGGCGAGGTAGATGCAATTCTTTCCAGCGATTTGAGAAAGGCTGAAAATGAAAAAACATTGGACATCATTGAAGAAGATAACTTTTATGCTATTGTCAGAAAAGACGATGCCGAACTACTTAACGAAATAAATTATGCTATTGAGCAGATGGATATGAATGAGGGTGACTGGAAAAATGTCTTATTTTACAAGTATTATGGACCAGTTTATTCCTCCGAACTCACTTTTACAGAGCGTGAAAAGGAATATATTAATAAAATAGTCTCTGGCGAAAAGACTATCACTGTTACCGCCCTTGGTGACAGAGCACCTTATTCCTATGTGGAAAACGGAGAATTAAAGGGCATTCTTCCGGATTATTTTGCCTATGTAATGGAACTTGCCGGACTGCCTTATGAAGTCGTGACTCCAAAGGACAAAGAGGACTATTACAATATAGCAAGTACCAATGGTGTGGATATTGTCATTGACAGTATCAGCTCCATTCCCACTATGGAGGAAGCCTCTTATCGTGGATTTAATACAGACACCTACATGACAACGGGAATGGCAAGGGTGATACGACAGGATTTTGTCGGCAATATCAAAACAGTTGCAGTATCCGATTCTCAAAGCAAAGCTCTTATTATTCAGGAACTTCATGGAGATATTGAGTTTTTGAGCTATCCCACCAGAGAGGAAGCTATGCAGGCTGTCTTAAATCGGGAAGCGGACGCTGCATATGTGTATGCCTATGCAGCACAGCTGTTTGTAAATAATGATAAAACTAATTCCCTGTATTACAGCATTGCGAATAACATGAACATGGATTTCAGAATGTATGTCCGTGACAGCACAGACCATGAGCTGATAACTATACTGAATAAGTGTATCTCACAAGTTCCAAATGATATGCTTAATCAATTTGTTTCAACATATACTACTTATACAGTTGAAGATATGAATTTCCTGCAATATCTACAGGCAAATCCGAACATGATGCTTTCTGCTGTCTTTACTATCTCCCTGATTATTTGTATTGTCCTTATGCTCTATCTTAAAGGTCGGTGGAACAAGAAACTTCTGAATGCCACGGAACAATCAAACAAGGAAATGAGCGAACAGCTTGCTATTGTGGAAGCACTGAGCCATGACTATACAAATGTTTATGCAGTCAACGAGAAAAAGGGCACTGCCAAAATAGTAAAACTGGAAGGTTATGTGGTAGAAGGACTAAGAAAGGACTCCGTGGAAGAACACCCCTATGACCCGATTTTGAAACAGTACATTCATACCCGTGTTCACCCGGAAGACAGGCAGTATCTTACTGAAGCCATTTCACTGAACAAAGTCAGGGAGCAATTAAATGCAAGCAAGGAATATACAGGAAGCTATCGTATACAGGTGGACGGGGAAAGTCATCATTTTCAATATACTTATGTGAAAGTCAAAGAAAACAATCCTGAAAAAAACGATTTTATTCTTGCGGGATTTCGGAATATTGACGAGATGATTCGCAGAGAACAGGAACAGAAAGAAGTTCTGGCGGAGGCGTTGGCTCAGGCTCAATATGCCAATAATGCTAAGACCACATTCCTTAACAATATGTCACATGATATCCGCACGCCTATGAATGCTATTATTGGCTTTACATCACTGGCAGTGACTCATATTGACAACAAAGCGCAGGTACAGGACTATCTTAGTAAAATCCTAACCTCCAGTAATCATCTGTTAAGTCTGATAAACGATGTTTTGGACATGAGCCGAATCGAAAGCGGAAAGGTCAAAATTGAAGAAAAAGAAGTAAGTCTTCCGGATATCATGCATGACCTTAAAACTATCGTTCAAGCTGATGTGAAATCAAAGCAACTGGAATTTTACATAGATACGCTGGACGTTGTAAATGAAACGATTATATGTGATAAACTCCGTCTTAATCAGGTACTCTTGAATATTCTAAGTAATGCTATGAAATACACAAAACCTGGTGGTATGGTAAGTGTTCGTGTAATTCAGACCTCAGAAGCTCAGGATAACTATGCTTCATATGAATTTCGTGTAAAGGATACTGGCATAGGAATGAGTCCGGAATTTCTGAAACACGTCTTTGAACCATTCGAGAGAGAACAGACCGCTACTGTAAGTGGCATTCAGGGAACGGGACTCGGTCTTGCCATTACAAAAAATATAGTAGATATGATGAATGGTACTATCACGGTTGAAAGTGAAGAGAAAAAAGGTTCAGAGTTTATTGTAACATTTCGTTTCCGAATTATTGATAGTCCTATGAAATCTCAACGACTGGAGCAACTGGCAGACCTAAGGGCATTGGTAGTAGATGACGATGTGAATACGTGTGTGAGTGTAAGTAAAATGCTATCTGCTATCGGTATGCACCCCGACTGGACTACTCTTGGAAAAGAGGCTGTTATCCGTACGGAGTTTGCACTTGACCAGAATGAACCCTACAGTGCATATATCATTGACTGGCTAATGCCGGATATGAACGGAATTGAACTTGTCCGCCGTATTCGTAAGGTAATAGGAAATATGACACCAATTATAATACTTACTGCATACGACTGGGCAGACATTGAGGAGGAGGCTAAGGAAGCCGGTGTTACGGCATTTTGTTCCAAACCTATATTTTTCTCTGAACTGCGGGAAGTGCTGTCTGCTCCATATATGAATCAGGAAAATCCGGAAGAAACAGATACACCGGATTTACGATTTGACGGAAAGAGAATACTGTTGGTAGAGGACAATGAACTGAATCAGGAAATAGCCCGTGCTATTCTGGAAGATACCGGATTTATTATTGATACGGCGGACGACGGAACTGTAGCTGTGGAAATGATGAAAAAAATGCCGGCAGATACCTATGACCTGATTTTAATGGATATTCAGATGCCTATTATGAACGGCTATCAGGCTACAGAAGCTATTCGTGCATTAAACGACGAAATTAAGGCAAAAATTCCTATTGTAGCTATGACCGCTAATGCTTTTGATGAAGACAGACAGCAAGCTATAGATGCCGGAATGAATGGTCATATAGCAAAGCCTATTGACATAGAAAAACTGATGGAAACACTGAAAGATATTCTGAAATAAATACCAAATATTACAATGGCAAAGCGGAACATTGCCCGACTATATTTATGAATTGATTAAACAACATGAAAACAGATTACCGCCTGAATAATCAGGCGGTTTTTTTATGCTTAAATATCATTATTTTCTTCCGGAAATTCAGTGAATAAGCTTGAAATGAAGTATTGACAGATGTCCGAAATGCCTGTATAATATAGATTGGAGGTGTTTTTAAACATGAAAAAAATTAAAAAAACTATGGCATACCTGTTTGCTCTGATATGCTGTTTTTCAGCAGTAACAACTTTTTCCGGAAACTATATAAAAAATTCGGTTGTTGTCAATGCAGAAGAAGAAAAAACGTTTGAGTACTGGTCTTATGTCGTTTATGATAAAATAGATGGCGTATGCAACACACCATGTGTAGAGATTACAAAATTCATCTATCAAGATGATTTATGGGACGCACATATTCCGGAAAAAATTAATGGTCTTCCTGTTGTAAGCATTGCCGGAGATACTTTTAAACAAAATTATCCAAAGATAATATATCTTCCGTCATCAATAAAGCATTTCGGCGAAAGTTGCAAGGATAATTTACGAAGCAGTTTGATTATGCTTGATAATAAACTGGAATTTTCAGTATGTTTTGACGAAAATTCTTCCGGTTCTGACGTTAATAAAGCGAATGGTCTTGACCTTAGTTATATATATCCTCCAGATGATAAAGATAAAGATGATAAAGATATAATTGAAGACATAGAAATTCCTGAAACAATATTCGGTCTTCCGGTAAAGTCTATCAACTCTGGTGTATTTACAGACAATCAGAATATCCGCTCTGTAAAAATACCTGATACAGTAGAATATTTCGGAAATATGGTATTTAAAAATTCGTCTTTACAGTCCGTGAATATTCCAAAATCTTTAAGAATAATTCCCAGTGATACTTTTAAGAACTGCAAAAATCTGACATCGGTTGATTTTCATGAAAATGTAATTGTTGCACACAATGCTTTTTCAGGAACAAACTTTAAAGTTCCGAATAATGTAAAAGTATCTGAAGACGAAAATCGGTATGTACATAATTCCTATGCTGAAATTACAAAAAAGTCAGGTGCGTTCAATGTAAAAATATCACATGAGAATGGGGAATATTCATGTGAAGTTCTGTCATATGACCCTGCCACTGTATCGGGTACAATGGCTGACGTTATAATTCCGGAATATTTCTTTGACTTTCCTGTAATAAGCATAAATGAAGATTTCTGGAATGAGTGCAACAATGCCGGAACAGACCTCCGTTCAATTGTCTTTCCGTCCGGAATTACAGAAATAAAAAATTTATCCCTTGATAATCCACAAACTCTTAAAAGCGTCACCATAAAAGCGGAAAATGCTGATATATATCAGAACATATTTAAAAATACCAGCATTGAAGAAATCGTTCTGAATGGTTCATGCAGTATAAAGCCAATGGCATTCATGAACTGCAAAAAACTTAAAAAAGTTGAATTTACAGGCGACTCCCCCACTATTGATATAAACCATGACGCTTTCAGAGACTGTACTTCAATTGAAGAAATCATATTTCCTGACAATATGACGGCTGATATAAAAGTAGATGCATTTAGAAACTGTTCAGCTGTCAGTGAACTTACATTTAACGGAAAGGTAGATATAACTTCTCACGCTTTCAGGGAATGTAATAATCTTAAAAATCTCACATTCAAAGGTGATATTAATTTAAGTACAGATGCATTTTCCAGTTGTTCCAATCTTACCAATATCACAATTGATACAAACAAATCCATAACCGGCAGTGCTTTTAACGGTTGTGCAAATCTTGTTAATATAAATTCCTCACCTGTCTACAATTTGTCTGCAAAGAATTTTTATCCGGAAATAAATGACTTTGTTTTTAATAATTTCAATGATGCTGATGACGTGGGATTTATAAATTCCTATGTTCTGGAGCAGGTGGATAACGTAATTGAAAAATACATAACTGATGATATGTCCGATATGCAGAAAATAAAAACCATTCATGACTGGATATGCAATAATACAGTATATGATTTTGAACAGACATATTCTGAAAAAAATCATAATGATGCTTCCATATTCATGAATGATTCGTCGGTTTGTGAGGGATACGCAAAATGTTATAATCTGCTTCTGAACAGAGCCGGAATTGAAACATATTACCTAATTGGAAAAGAGCATGCATGGAATATTATTAAACTTGGTGGTCATTACTTCCATAGCGATACGACATGGGACGACGGAGATGATATTAATTATAACTGGTTTCTGAAATCCGACAGCGAAGCTCTTGATGAAGATACTCATTCTCAATGGACTTTCAGTACACCATCTACACTGCATAATTTTCAGAAGAAAACACTTCCGGAATGTAAGTACAGTATGGGCGACCTGAACACCGACGGCGAAATAAATGTAGCCGACCTTATTACGTTGAATAAATATCTTATGGGACAATCAACAATAAGTGAAAATGATATTGTACTTGCTGATTTGACATATGATGGTGTTACAGATATATTTGACATGGTACTTATGCGAAAGTTATTATTGAATAAATAAAATAATAAACGTCATGAACTATAAAGTCCATGACGCTTTTTTTGTTTTATATCTGAAACTTAAGGAATTATAAATTCAAGGATATTACTTGTTCTGATATAAGCACCGTTTTTAAATGCAGACAGATAAACTGTACATTCTTTGCCGGAGTACTTTTTGAAAAAATCAATGCTTCCTATATCGCAGGTTGTGGATTTTTCTGCATTTCTTGATAAAATCCGTTCACCATCAACATAAAATTCCCATGTCAACGAATTATAATCATTGTCAGTTCTTGTCAGAACGCAGTTGTCATCAACTGAAATAGTGTATGCTTCAACTATTTCAGTTTCCGCAGTAACTTTATCCTGATGTGAAAAATACGGATAAGGTTCACCGCAAAGAGTTACATCTGCTGTGCAATTAACGATATTTCCATTTGCCAAACTGCCAGCAATTGCACCTACATAGTTATCTTTGTAAGTTTCAATATTTCCGCTTACACTGACATTTGAAAACTTTGTTGTATTTGAATTACCACATACGATTCCTACATTTCTACCGCCATTTACATATGCATTCTCAAAGCGGATATTGCTGATTTCAGAACCGCCATTTCCAATGAAACCTACATCATACAAATCAGATTTGATACTCATATTTTTAATTGCAAAACCATTTCCATCAATCGTGCCATTGAATGAATTACCAATAAAAGATGCTGGCTGATAGCCCATAGGTGTCCACTGATAACCAGCAAGGTCAATATCATTTTCAAGCATTATTGAACACTTAAAGCCGGAAGCATTGACATACCATACGACTGATGCAAGCTGTTCAGGTGTTGAAACTTTGAAATCAGGGGCGTTTGCAATTGCCCATTCCTTATCACACAAATTCATTATATCGCCTGTATCATATCCTCTCTCCCAATCGGACGTATAGGCAAAAATATTTGCATTTTCTTTAAATTCTGTTCTGTCTTTTCCAAAATAATTTGACCATTCATAAGCATCGACAAGAAGATAAATTCCGTCATCTTCAACATCAAAGGAAACTGTATTTTTTTCTGTATCTATTACGGCTTCCACTTCACTGAAACGCTGAAATGCATTGTCATAATACATAAGAATAATATTTTCCTCATCTACCCATCTTAACTCATCTTCGTCATAATGGAATACCGCACTTGCGGACTCAACATCTTCGTTTAAAGTAAATTTAATAGGTGTGCCGACAAGTCCTACAGTACCGCTTGTCATTATGTCAATTCGATATACATCACGAATTTCCGATTTATATTCCAAATCTCCGGCACAATCGGCGATAAGGTCAACTGCTGTTATTTCGGGCTTTTCCTTGTTATTGATTTCCTGTGTAATCGTCTGATTACGCACGGAAGTATCTATATAATCAAATGTAAGGGAATATTCCTTGTCAGCAACGAAATTAAAAGTCACACTGGATTCGTTCCATATAACTTCAAAATTTTCATCATCAGTAAACGGCATATACGCCTTATCGGAGGAAGTAATGGTCAAAGATTCCAGCAGATTATAATGGTCAAAATTTGTGTAAAAATCAAGAGTTGTACTGCCGTCCTGATTCTTATACTTTTCAGCGGTCTGCTTTACATAAAAATGTTGACTGCCATCAGGTGATACAAACTCAAAAGTATCATCTTCGCGTACTTCAGGATAAATAAGGTCTTTGATTTCAGACAGGTCAATATATTGTCCGTCATCTGATTGAATATATGCTGTCTGTGGCTTTTCTTCTGCAATATCGCCACTAAGATACAAATATGTATCTTCTGAACCGGCTATTTCGTATTTCAGAATATGTAATCCTGAGCCTATATCTTCTGACTTATAAGCTTCAAAATCAGACCATGTAATTTCGTCGTTTGTTCCAACTATTCTAAGAAGTTCAAAAGTTGTCAATGTTTTTTTAATCATATCCATTTCTGTCAGCTTGTTTTTTAGCATACACAAATCGAATACATCAATTTTGCCATCTTCACATAAATCCACATTCTGCCAACATTCAAGCTCTCCTGTACCTTGCAACCATTCTTGGAGTACTACAACATCATCTGTAGTAAATTCTCCGTCACCGTTTGCATCACCTTCAACAGTGCTTTTAGTTGTTTCAGAACTGAGTGCCAATACTGGTTTTGTTATGTAAGTTCCACTGCCTGCTCCTAAACATAAGGTCATTGCCGATGCAATTGCGGTTAATTTATGGATTTTCTTCATAAAAATGTCCCCCTCTTTAAAAATGAAAATTTATTTATGTATATATTCTAACGGATAAATATAGCAAATATATTGTAAAAATATTAAATTTATGTAAATATTTCTTGTATTATTTTATAAATTTAATTTAATATTTTATATAAACAATTTTCGCACAAAATGCTATAATTATATTATTTATTTTCAACAAGCGACAGCGTAACGGTTACATCACCATCACCAAGTATCTTCAATAAGTCTTGTTTTGTAACATTTTCAATTTTTCCAAGCCTTGTAAACTTCCAAGTGTTTGTATCATAGTATATGGTTAAAGAATTTCCCTGATACAAAATCAGGTCACCTGCTTCTGTTGTAATTTGTTCGTCGTTGCGTGGAAGAGCTTTTGCTAATGTGCCAACTTTTTCAAAATTTGCATAATCATGCATATCAATAGTCAATGCACCCTCTTCAAGCATTTCTTTAAGTGCCTTTGATGACGAATTATCGCACATTTTAGCGGTAAGAACTGTATTCCCTACTTTAATATTCATTATATATTCTCCGTTTGATTTTATATTCTGAATTTCGGATTGTTTTTCATTCAGCCATTCACTCACAATTTCCTTAGTTGCACTTGCCGAAAAACGTCTTCCCTCAAGTTGCTTGCTGATTGGAACAAGATTTGCAATATTTTTCTCACTGGCAGAAATACCACTGCTTGCGGACGTACAAAACGGAATTACAATTTTATCCGAAAAATCATATCTTTCAAGAAATGTATCAATAATGCGTGGTTCTTCACCCCACCAAATCGGATAGCCAATATAGATAATTTCATATTCCTCAATAGAATCAATAGGGTCAGAAATTTCAGGGCGGACAGTTTTGTCATTCTGCTCTCTGTTGGCACGACAAGACGAATTATTATAACTAATATCCTCATCTGTATATGCTTCTTCCGGTACAATTTCGTAAATATCAGCAGAAAGATAATCTGCCATATATTCCGCAATTGTTTCCGTTGTACCTGTACATGAAAAATATGTTACAAGAATATCCAAATTATTTTCTTGCATATTTGAAGATACTTTATCTCTCATAAGACAAACATCAAAAGTATCCCATATATCATCATTGTTCAAATCATAGTCCTTATCGTTTAAATTGGTTGTTTCCCTGTTAAGAATAAAATCCTGCAAATTATTCAAATCTTCAGTGGTATATTCAACTGTTCCAGCAGTCTTTGCCATTTCAGATGATTCATATGTCATTCCACATGATACAAACGTCAATGCACATAAAACAACTGGTGCAAAAACAGAAACTATTCTTTTCATATCATCACCTCTTTCTTATATTATAGCATGATTTGGTGTGTATGTCAAATTCTTGTGTTTAAATAATAAATTTAATTTAAGATTTTCTATAGACAATTTTTATACAAAATGCTATAATTATATCAATATGTAATTAAAATTCAGGAGGTTGCTATGAAAAAGAATTTATTATCAGTTATTTCAGCGTGTGCGGTTACAATGACGCTTGCTATTGGAATAAATGCAAACGCCTATTCAGAAGTTACCGATAATTTTCATGGTGGAAATTCATATGACCATGAGTCAGCCGAAGTTGACTGGAGTTTATGGGAAGATTTTCTTAAATATGACCTCCGTATTACTGATTATGAGTCTCTCAGCGAAAACAAGAAAATGCTGTGCGAGTTTATTTATAAAACAGAAATGATGTCCGATGAAGATATTGTCTGTGAGCGTGCAAGGCGTATAGTCATGGGCTATGATGTGGGTGAACGTGTTACCTTGTATAACTGTGAAAAATATGAACGCATAGCCGATTATGCATGGGATTACAGACGTTTTAACACAAGCAGTAAAGATGATAAGACTGATTACAATTATGCATATAAAGGAACATTCACACTGCATTGTGTACCAGATATAAAACACATTGGTAAAAACAACTATAACGAATACTGGCTTGACGACGAGGGAACAGAACGTATTGAGGCAATTGGTGAGGGGACAGGCTTTGTATATGATAGTTTTAATGGTACATACCGGTATGTCCGGAGCGACGGCGTGACCGAAACAATACAATCAGCATCTGATTTTATGTTTCAGACCATAAGGAGCGACGGAATGGAATTTATTGTCTATCCTGACCATACGGTATGCCTTTCAAAAATAACAAGCAACAATATAATTAATGATTATATGGGTAGTCTTTCCGTGCCGGAACTGGTTCAGGGTATGTACGTTTCAAGAATAGGAAGCGATGTTTTCAATAATGTACAGCTTAAAAAAATACGTATTCCGGAAACGGTTAAATATATCGAACCCGCAGCATTCAAAAACTGTCAGTTTCTTGAAAGTGTAAATTTCCCGTCAGGACTTGAATATATCGGTGACTATGCATTCATTGACTGTCCATCACTGAAAAATATTAAATTGTCGTGTCCGAAAATAAAAAACAACTATATATTTTCAAACTGCACAATTAAAAATCTCAATATAAATACAAAAACAGTCCCGTATTATCCGGATATGAATGAAATTGAAAAAATCACTTTCGGCAATAATGTAAAGGAAGTTGATATAAATTATCTTGTAAATAATTATAATATTCCTAATCATATAAAAATTATTTCCGGCACATATCCTGTTTCAGAAAATGTAACAATTCCTAAGAATATTGAGATTTTAGGGGCATTTCCTGAAATAACGCCTACATTTTTCGGGAGCGGAATTGATACAATGCCGGAAATTCCGCTTATAGATGACGAATACTGCATATTTGACAAAAAGGTTAATATTTCCGGATATAATAATTCCGAAGCACAGGTATATGCTAAGTCTCATGGAATTAAATTCAAATCTCTTGATAAAACAAATTCCAAAAAAGAAAAGACTACAAAAAACAACACACGAAACACAAAAAAATAACACGCCAAACGCAAAAAAATAACACGCCAAACGCAAAATTTTTAATGGCAGATTTTACGGGCATTTTCTTAAAATGCCCGTTTTTTTCTTGACAAAGCAGAAAAAATAGTATAAAATAAATATATGAAATAATTTAATATATGTTTAAACAAACGGAGGTTATTATGAAATTAAAAAAAAGTCTCATTGCCGGTGCTATGTGTGCGGCGACTGCTTTATGTCCGCTTACAGCCGGTATGCCGGTGACAAATGCTGCTGAGGAACTTGCCGACTCAATCGCAAATGATTCCGGACTTGAATATGATTTTGCACGTGCTTTGCAGTATTCGATATATTTTTATGATGCAAATATGTGTGGTACAGAAGTTGAGGAAAACAGCCGTTATTCGTGGCGTGGAAACTGTCATACATATGATGCGGAAATTCCCCTTAAACCAATGGCGGACAATAAAAGTTCCGGCACAAATCTTTCACAGGAATTTATTGATAAATATAAAGATATTCTTGACCCCGACGGAGATGGTTTAATTGATGTTGCAGGTGGTTTCCACGATGCAGGCGACCATGTAAAATTCGGTATGCCGGAAAATTATGCAGCCTCTACAGTTGGCTGGGGATATTATGAATTTCGCGATTCCTACATAAAAACGGGTCAACAGGAACATATTGAAACAATTCTCCGCTGTTTCAATGACTATCTCATGAAATGTACATTTCGCGACAAAAACGGCACAGTTATAGCACATTGTTATCAGGTTGGTGACGGTGATATTGACCATGCCTACTGGAACTCACCGGAAGTTGACAGCATGGTGCGACCGGCTTTTTTCCTTACAGCCGATAAGCCACAGACAGATTATGTCGCCTCTGCTGCCGCCTCACTTGCAATAAACTACCTCAATTTCAAGGATACTGACCCCGAATATGCCGAAAAATCCCTTGATTATGCTAAGGCTTTATTTAAATTTGCTATGGATAATCCAAAAGAACTAAGTGACAATGAAGACGGACCAAAAATTTATTACCGTTCAAGCAAGTGGGAAGACGATTACTGCTGGGCGGCGGCATGGCTTTACAAGATAACCGGCGACCATAAATATCTTGAAGAAATATATCCTAATTATGATTATTACGCTGCACCTTGTTACGTCCACTGTTGGAATGACGTATGGGGCGGTGTTCAATGTGTACTCGGTGAAATCTGTATGGAAAAGCCACTTAAAGACGGTGAACACGTCTACCCGAATTTCATTAACGAATTTAAGGAAACAGCCGGAAAAAGTCCCTATGAAGAAATGAACTGCTGGGAGTCCGTAGCAAAAGCCATTGAAACTTATATGTCCGGTGGCTTAGGAACTGTCACACCAGCTGGTTACTGGTGGCTTGATACGTGGGGTTCTGCCCGCTACAACACTGCCGGACAGCTTATGGCACTTGTTCATGACAAGTACGTTAACAACGGAAAAGCCGGAAAATACAGCGAATGGGCAAAAGGTCAGATGGAATATATCATGGGCAACAATCCGCTGAAACGTTCATATATTGTCGGCTATAATGAAAATTCCGTAAAATATCCGCATCATAGAGCCTGCTCCGGACTTACAAAATGCGAAGACCCCGACGAACATAGATATGTTCTTTATGGTGCACTTGCCGGTGGTCCTGATGATGCAGATGGTCACAATGATACTACTGCCGACTGGGTTTACAACGAAGTAACCATTGACTATAATGCGGCATTTGTCGGAGCGTGTGCCGGTCTTTATGAATTTTTCGGCACGGACGATATGAAACCGACAAAAGATTTTCCGCCTGCTCCTAAGTTCAGCGGTGGTGAGAACGGTGGTAATAATTACTGGGTCAATGCCTGTGGTATAGATGACCCTAAAGCCGACGGCTGTGGTGTTACTAAAGTTTCACTTATGGTTATGACTGACTCCACAAAAATTAATAATGATATTTCAGTCAGGTATTATTTCAACAGTTCCGAAATATCTGACGTGAACACGGTCACGGCAAGCAAGTTATATGACCAGTCAGAAGTTGAAGCCGGTGCGACAAGTTCAATCAGTGGTGTGCAGAAATACGATAAAATCCCCGATACTTACTATGTTGAAATAAAATGGGACGATTACAATATAGCAAATTCCGGTAAAAAGTATCAGTTTACAATCGGAATGTATTACGGTGACAAGTGGAATCCTGAAAACGACTGGAGTTATCAAGAACTTGAAATATTCAAGGACGACACAGCATTTTTCGGTACGGGAAATGAAGTCCGGAACGACAATATATGTATTTATTCGGACGGTGTACTTGTTGGCGGTACTGAACCCGACGGAAGCAAACCTGTTACGGAAGAACCCACAACGGAAACTGATAAAATAATTTATGGTGACGCGAATTGTGACAAAGATGTAAATGTTTCCGATGCTGTACTTATTATGCAGTCGCTGTCAAATCCGAATGAGTATAAACTTTCGGAGCAGGGTATGAAAAATGCTGATGTTGTCGGCGGTGACGGCGTAACAGCTCAGGACGCACTTGCAATTCAGATGCTTGGAATAAATATGTTTGAACAAAGCGATTTTCCGCTTGACAAACTTGTTATATAAAGTTAAATAAAAAAAATATATTTTTTTACCGCACATTCCGCCTCTCTGAAACGTCAATAAATATAGGAATATATTTACAGGAGGTACACTCATGAATAAAAAATTAATCGCTATGATGTCGGCACTGACTATGTGCTTTTCCGCCGTGCCATATACCGCAAATGCAGAGGACGCACCGCCGGAAATTCCGGACTGGATACCACAAACATTTGCGGAGGCGTTGCATTTTAACAACAAATACGGTCGCACCCATATTGAAGACGGTCTTATATGCTGTGTACGTAAAAAATCCATTGATGAAAGAAATGAATATATCACCGAATATTCAGATGACAGCCAGCTTGAAGTGCTTTCAAATGAGACTTATAATTTCGTCATGCCTGAAAAACCAGACAAGTCCGACGAACAAGCATATCAGGAATATCTTGATTTTCTGCACGAAAACTACATAAGCGAAAGTTATGTTGAATATTTTGATAATATCAAGGCTAATTTTGAGTACGAAGTGACGGTTTACGGCATGAACCCTAACAGCAGTGCGGAAATTAACTGGATAACACAATCCGCCGAAAGTGGTAAAGTATGGGGCAGTACAACATTTTCTTTTGAGTCCTCAGCGGACGGCGAAATTACACAAACTGATATATACGGCTGGTTTCCAGACTGTTTAGGAGAGTGTAATTTTAAAAAGATTTCAATAGTCAACGGGTGTATTGTTTACTGTGATGATGTATGTTATGATGGTGGATTAAGTCTGATTTTTGAACAGACCGGCACGGCTGAACTTGAATGCGTTGCAAGTGGCGATTTTTACGGAACAACTGTTATTCCCGACCCTCCGGGAACAAGTCCTATAGTAGTAAGGGCATATAAACCACTTAATGCCGGACAAGTGAAAGTTACTTTTACACAGGCACAGGACTGGCAGGGCGGTATGGTTGGCGAAACGGTCGTTAAATATTATGACGTCGACGAAGACGGCAATATAACTGAAATCGACGGAATAAATGCCGGTGACTGCAACGGCGACGGACAGTTTACAATATCGGACGTTGTAATGTTTCAGAAGTGGCTTTCCGGTACAGGTGAGCTTACAAACTGGAAAAATGCGGACTTTACATGGGATAATAATCTTGATATTTTCGATTTGACACTCATGAAACAGGCTGTTATTGAAAATCTGCCGAAAATAAATGCAAGTTATAATGATGTTCCGAAAGACAACAGAATTATATTTCAGAAAGAACTTCTTGAAAGATACCCTGATATAGATATGCATGACTTCAGTTTCGATTATAAATCCAATTCCATTTTAAACGGTAAAGTTTTTTCCGTCTGGTATAAAGGCGTTCAGGTGTATGGTTACGGCGATTCAGATGCAGACAGTAGCGTATATGCAAGCATCAATGAACGCACGGACGGTTTAAGGGAAGTAAAAATAAATCTCGTAAAAACTCCGGAAGAAATAATGGAAGTTGATGTCAATGCGGAATATCTCTCACAATACGAAATGCAGAAGTTACTTGATTTAAATTCTTTTAAAAAAATGCAACGTATAATATATATAGATTCCGAAAATAAGCCGGTACTTGCTTACAGACTGGTAACAGACGATAACGGCGAAACTATCTATGATGCGGTAACAGGCGAAAAGATAAAATATATCCCATATCTTGTATGTGTTCTGCCTATGGAGGAATTTTAATGATTGAAGCCAATTATAATAATACCAATTGAAATAAAAAAGTCCGATGAAAATCGGACTTTTCTATTTATGGATTAAAATTTGTTATACTTTATGTGTTTGATTTTTCTGTTTGATTGCCTTGATTGCTTTCATTGTCTTTATTGCCTTCATCGTCATCACTGGAAGGAGGGGTTATAGGCGTTTCATTTTCTTCTTCATCGGTATATAATTCTTTAGTTATTTCTCCCTCGATTTGTGAGTCTGTCTTTACTTTGAAAGTCAATGTATCTTTGTATTCACCTGCATACTTTGCATTTCCAATTTCTGCTACAGTAAGTGTAACTGTTCCTCCTTTATCTTCAGCAGAGAGTGTAAGAATATCAATTTCTTGTTCGGTTATATCTTCAAAATTCTTTCTCATTGTGTATTTAATTTTATTGTCAGGATGTTTTTCGTCTACAAGATGCCAGTCATTTTCACTTTCAACTGAAACAGTCAGTTTTTTACCGTATTCCAGAAGACCAGTTGCCGATACTTCAAAAGCCTGCCTTTCTTTAAGTTCTCCTCTGCCTGACGGAATTTGAATTTTGTAGTTAGCTGCATGAACCTGTGACAGCTCCAGTGTATCACTTTGTGATTTTCCACTTTCTGTTGTAGTTTCTATTGTAGGTGTATTTGTTTCTGCTTGTGTATCATCATCTATAGCGAAAGACGCCATCGGGGTAAGCGTCGCAAGAGCCAACGCAAGCACCGACATTAAAATCTTCATTTTTTTCATAAAAGATACCTCCATCATAACTTTTTGTCTTATTTCAAACTTATAATTTTATTTATTTGTTTGGTGGATTTCTCATTGTATTCTTTATTTATGACTTGACTGATATTTGTTATGTTTTATCCGGTATTGTCTTCACCGCCTTCGTCACCGTTGGTGTCAACGAAGACTGTAGTTGTTGTGGTGGTAGTTGTTTCTTCTGTGGGTACTTCAGTAGTGGTTGTTGTTTCAGTTTCGGTTGTAGGTGTTGAATTATCTACAGTTTTATCTACAATCTGCGCTGTGAAAGTGAGTACATCAATGTAATCACCTGCATATGTTGGGTTTTCTACATTGCTGACAGTAAGTTCAACTACTTCCCTATCTGTTGCCTCCGTAATTGTAAGGATATGATTCAAACCATTTTTAAGTGCTTCTCCGTCGGGTGTTTTTACTGTGTATGAAATAGATTTCAGACTATCCGCCATGTTTACAAGATTCCAGTTATTTTGGCTCTGAACTGAAATATTCAGTTGTTTATCTGCTGCGATAACAACATCGCTTGCTCCTGCTTGAAGCTTAGCACCTGTTGTAAGTTCATTTATGCTTGGAGGAACAACAATCTTGTAGCCACCATCATACTTCTTTCTTAACTCCATTGTTCCACTTTGTACTAGTGTTTCGCCTGATGTTGTATCTTCAGCGAAAGATGCCATCGGGCTGAGTGTGGCGAGTGCTACAGCAAGCAGTGCGAGTAAAGCTTTCATTTTTTTCATAAAAAATACCTCCATTATGAATTTTTTTCTTTTTTGGTTTATTAAAAAGTCTTAATTTATTTGTATTATAGACTTCTTATCCGACAATAAGCTGTGTCTGCATATCTGCATTATTGGTAGCTGTTTTCTGTTCGTCCATGCAGTATGGCTGAACATGAACTATTGCATCATAAGCTCCTGCCTCAAGTTCGTGGGAAAGTGTGATATTTTGAATATGCAGTCCGGGGTCAACCAGTCCTGATTTATAAAGAACTTCATATCCATCTTCGCTTTCATTCGGGAGACGGAGTTCAAATGTAAGGTAATACATTTCCGAATTTTCTTCTGGATTATAGAAATCAACTGATACATCAGTTGCGTGTTCCGGAATATTGATTGTGTCCCAGCCGGGAATCGAAATTCCTTTTGATACATTTTCATCTTCTTCCGGTGCAACGTATTTTCCGGCGTTAGGGTCGATATCCGGAGCATCTGATATGAAGTTACCGAATGGGGTGTCTGACAAATCCGTATTATTCAGGTATGTATAAACACCTACAGCAATACTTGCTACAGAAACACTGGCAATCAAAAATTTCAACCATTTGGAAAGACCTCTTTTTTTCACTGTTGCTTTTTCATTTTGGTTTTCATTTTGTGTATTCATGTTTTCATTCTGTATGTTTTTGTTTTCGTTCATAAGTGACAACTCCTTAATTAATATTTAGTATAAGAATTTTTGTTATTTTCTGTTTTCATTATATCATGGACATTCCATAATTTGCACCCTAAAAAACAGCAAAAGTGTACTAAAAATCAGTTATAGTAATTCTACCCTGAATTTTTCATCATACTCTCTTACTGTTGCTATTAACGACACTCTCCTTTATTTTCTATTATATTTTTTAAATAATATTTTACAGACAATATTTGCAGAAATGCCGGTAATCAAACCAATAATTATACCACACAGCACATCTGTCGGATAATGTACATATAGATAAAGTCTTGAAAAAGCAATCAGTACAGCAAGAATCATGGACGGAATCCAAAGCCTGTTTTTATTGAAAAGCAGTGCAAAAGCTACCGAAAAAGACGACGCTGTATGTCCGGACGGAAAAGAAAAATCCGTAGGAGCATTTATCAAAAGTTTTATTTCTGAATTTACCGTAAATGGTCGCATTCTTGCAACAAGCGGTTTAAGCGTGAGATTACATAAAAGTGCTGAAAATACAAGGGCGGTCAGTATAATTATTCCCGATTTTCTGTACTTTTTTGATATGCATAATATCAAACCAGTTATAATCCATATTATGCCCTTGTTTCCTAATGCCGAAATTAATGGCATAATGAAATTGCTGAAATCGGTTCTGAAATTATCCTGAATGAAATCAAGTATTGCAAATTCAATATCAGACATTGAAAAAATTCTCCTTTCAAATAATTTTATATTTTTATTATAACGCATATAACTGAAAATTACAATAAAATTTTCAAGAAACTATTGCATTTCACTGAAAAGTATGATATAATTAAAAAAATATGCCTTTACCGTAAGGTAAAAGCATACGAAAAACTTTCGGACGGAATCGAACCGCCGTAACTGCACGGCTCTGTTAGTGGTAATATACCACAGGTAAGCTTACGTTCTGCCACTGAACTACGCAGTTTTTCTCATGATAACCTCGGTCTCACGGACTCAGCATCACATTAATATTATATCACAGAAATATTAGAAAGTCAAGGGGTAAAAAATGAAAATCACATCAGAAAATGCTTTAAAGGAATATACATTCAGCCGGAAACACGGCAAAATACATATTAAAAAATATATCGGAAACGGCGGAAAAGTAGAAATACCACAGTTTATAGACGAATTTCCCGTAACAAAAATAGGACATTCAGCTTTTGAACGTTCAGAAATCACCGAAATTATTATACCGGACGGCATAAGAATAATAGGTTGTCATGCTTTTTTCCAGTGCGAAAAGCTGAAAAAAATAACTTTGCAGGGCAGAATAGATTATTGCGGTTTCGCTTTTATTGGCTCAGCAATTGAAGAAATTGAGGGTATTGAATATCTTGCCAGTTGTGACCCCGTAAGTTTTCAAAAAACTCCGTTTTATGAAAATACTGAAACACTTATTATCGGCGATAAACTTGTATGGTGTCGTGAAAAATCAGACGTTATACACGTACCGGATTATGTTAAGATAATCGGCTACAGGGCGTTTGTATATTCGGAGGCAAAAAAAATAATTCTGCCTGAAAAACTTGAAAAAATAGAAAGTCTTGCATTTTATAATTAAAATATAAATGAAATTTATATACCCGACATTGTCACTGAAGTT
>CAMWQI010000029.1 GCA_947176345.1 uncultured Ruminococcus sp. | reverse complement strand
TCATGAAGATGTGTTCTTTCTCCGAGCAACTTTTGCTTTTAAGTTTTTCAAGAAATTTTCGAAAATCGCTTGACAAATTACTTTATTTGTGATATAATAAATAAGTAGTTTAAATGCACCATTAGCTCAGTCGGTAGAGCAACTGACTCTTAATCAGTGGGTCCTGGGTTCGAGTCCCCGATGGTGCACTAAGATATGGCCCGTTGGTCAAGCGGTTAAGACACCGGCCTCTCACGCCGGTAACACCAGTTCGATTCTGGTACGGGTCACTTAAAAAATAATAGTCGGTGCTTATAGTGATGAGGTCACACCTGTTCCCATTCCGAACACAGAAGTTAAGCTCATTGACGTTGATGATACTTGGTTGGCGACGACCTGGGAAAGTAGAACAGTGCCGGCATATATATTCCTCCTTAGCTCAGTCGGTAGAGCACTCGGCTGTTAACCGAGTTGTCGCCCGTTCGAGCCGGGCAGGGGGAGCCAAAAGCCTGAAAGTTTAACTTTTAGGCTTTATTTTATAGTTATAATGAAATTAATATGGAAAAATATAAATATATCAGTGTTCCGTCTGATAAGTGGCGGAAGTTCGTTGACATAGCATTTAATAATAGTAAATATTTTAGTTTAACATTATTTTTTGGCGTTGCCCCGAAATATGATTACATAATAAACGAGTTAGATTATTGGCTTATTGACGTTGAAATCGTATGGGGAGAGTATGAAAAAAGATTTTATGAATGTAATAGTTTTACAAAAAGAATCATTTTTTCTATAAAAAATATTGATATGTTCGGAAAAGGAAAATATCCTGATGATTTGTGCTTTTACAGTGAAGCAGGAATGTGGTTTGAAAATATATCACATGAAAGTGATTCATACATTATTTTGCCGGAATGTAATGTCATGGACAAGCTGAAAGAAAACTGCTTCATTATTTTCTGAAAAAATTTTTGTTTTTCGGAAACGATTAATAATATAAAGGTGTTGTTTTTATGTTTAATATTTATAAAATTTTTAGTCTGTCTGAAATAATCAGTTTTTTAGAAAACAGAAATTTTGAAAATTTTGGTTTTACAAATGACCATGCTTATATTAACGCTTCTAGCTTAGAGGAAGGTTTACTAATTGAATCGACGGATAATAAAGTGTCTGACGAGAATATAGAACTTGCAGTCAAGGTTTTAAAGGAACTTGACAAATGTGTAAGCATGGCATATAAATGGTTAGAACATTTTAATTTGAAGAATGACAGGTGGTATCCAGATGCACTTGATGAAGGCTTTGAAATAAGCGGAATTTATGTTGGTAATTATGGATATGGTCACTTTCAGACACCACTGACAGAGGGCTTTACTATTACTTTCAGCACTAAAAATTCATATCCGTGCGAATTTACTGTAAAATTCCACAAAAATATGCACCCGTTTGCCGTAGAAGAATGGGTAGTTTAAATTAATACCCCTGAAGCGTTTAACAAAAATGCTTTAGGGGATATTTTTAGTTCTGATGTTTTACAACGCCATATTCGTCGTCAAGTCGGTAATACGGACAGGAGTAATTAGTCCCTTGTAAGAACCTGTACATTTCGTCCTCGTCAAGATTTACCATACAGACATAACATTCATAGTCCTCATCATAGACATAATTTGTGCAAGTTTCACAGTTAGTAGCTTTATTTTTCATATATCCTCCATTGAAAGTGTAGCAATAGCATTAAGACTTTCATCAGCAGTAATTCCGGCAAGGAAATTATAGCTACCCTGACACGCAATCATAGCACCATTGTCACCACAAAGAAATTTTTCCGGCATATAGAAATCAAAACCACGTTTTTTGCATTCAGCGGACATCATAGCCCTTACGCCCGAATTTGCCGAAACACCACCTGCAAGGGCTATTTTTTTATAACCGAGACTTTCAGCAGCATTCAAAGTTTTTTCAGTAAGAATTTCAGATATAGTTTTCTGAATACTTGCGGAAAGATTATTATAATTAATTAAAATATTTTTCTGTTGTGCATTGTGGATTAAGTTTATAACATTTGTTTTAAGTCCGGAAAAGCTGAAATCAAATTCATTTCCGGCAACATTCGGATGTGGTAATTTAAATTCCGACGGGTCACCGGATTGAGCAGCATTATCAATATGTACTCCGCCCGGATAGGAAAATCCCATAGCCCTTGCACACTTGTCGAAACATTCACCTGCTGCATCATCACGGGTGCGACCAATAACTTTAAATTTTGTATAACTTATAACTTCAATAATATGACTATGCCCACCGCTTGCGACAAGGCATAAATAAGGTGGTTCGAGTTCGGGATATGTGAGGTAGTTTGTAGCTATATGTCCGGCAATGTGATGAACCGGCACGAGTGGTTTTCCGGAAGCCATTGCGAGACCTTTAGCAAAATTAACACCTACAAGCAATGCCCCGATAAGTCCGGGGGCGTATGTAACTGCTATAGCGTCGAGGTCGGCAAGAGTAACTCCGGCGTTGTCGAGTGCCTGACGCGTAACATCAAGTATATTTTCACAATGACGGCGTGAGGCTATTTCTGGCACGACACCACCGTATTTTTTATGCTCCTCAATCTGTGTTGAGATTACCGACGATTTTATTTCCCGACAGTTTTTCACGACACTTACGGCAGTTTCGTCGCATGAGCTTTCTATTCCAAGTATTAACATAATATCACCTTTATTTTAAATTATTCCGTATTCCATTTCCTCGCAGACCTCAGACCAGAATTTACTATTACACACTGTTTTGTCAAGTTCAGTGAGATGAGAACGGAATTTGTCAGCAAATTCAGCAAGTTGTATTTCGGCGGGATTTTCGGGCAGATTGTTTGTATTTATATAGTCATCATATAATAGGAGTTCTTTTATAAAAGTATGTATATTTACAGCAAGATAACAGAAAAGAGATTTGTCGTCAGTCACGATATAGTATATTTTTCCGTCACTGGCGATTCCGATAAGATTAGTTTCAATGTCTTTATCACCGCCAACAATTGTATAATTATTGTTTTCAAAAGATATACTATAAAAATCCGTAATATTTAAAAATGTAACCTCTAAAATCGTCTTGTTTGGAAACGACATATTCGCATATATATTCTTATAATTCATTCTACATACCTATCATTGTAAATACATTGTGTTCTTTAAATGTTTCCGTTGCCCAGCTATCGGCTTCTTTCAGACATTCGTATAGCTGACCGCCCGTTTCGGAAGCTTTTTTCATTATCATGTGCCATTGATTTTCTGAAACTTCTATTTCGCCGAACGGGTCATAATTCGGAATAAACATACTGAAAATTTCTTCCAGACCCAGCATACCATGTATATCTTCAGATATTAACAGAGAGTCGCTTTTCCAGAAACTTACCCCGTCAAAATACCCTTTGTACCATTCGTGATAATAGGTTGCATCTCCTCTTTGATTTTCATAAATAAAATATTTCATAAATTTTTCACCATGACTACGGCATTTTCACATGGATTTGAATAAAAATTTTTTCGGACGGACAGTTTTTCAAAACCACATTTTTTATAAAGATTTATTGCCGGAGTGTTATTTTCACGGACTTCAAGGAAAATACTTTCCGTATTTTCGGGGAGAATTTTTATAAATTCTTCTATCAGTTTTTGTGCAAGTCCTTTACGCCTGAAATTTTCGTCCACAGCAACACTTGTTATATCGCCCTCACCCTCCGCAAAGTAGCCGGACAGCAATGCAATAATATTATTGCCGTCCGTGAAACACAACACAATGCCATTATCTTTCTGTACTTCCGACCGGAAAGAATCAGCCGACCAGCCTTCATTGCCGACGCATTTTTTATCAAGTCCGGAAAGTTTTTCAAATATTTCAATATCAGCTCCGGCAGAAACTTTCATGATTTCCATAAAAAATCACTCCTTAGCCTCATACCAGCTTTTTCCCTTGCTTACGTCAACGGCAAGTGGTACTTTCATTTCATGGACGTTCTGCATTTCCTCACGGAGAATAGTTACAGCATGTTCCGCACATGAAATATCTGATTCTATAATAAGTTCATCGTGAACCTGTAAAATAAGTCTTGCATTGATGTTTTCGGTTTTCAGCCTGTTGTAGACGTTAATCATGGCAATTTTTATCAGGTCGGCGGCTGTACCCTGCACGGGAGTATTCATGGCTATGCGTTTTCCGGCGGACTGCTGAATTTTATTCGATGACATTATTTCTGAAATACGTCTTTTTCTGCCAAACATTGTAGTAACAATTCCAGTTTTCATTGCATTGTCCACGGTGTCGTCCATGAATTTCTTTACTTTTGGATATCTTTCAAGGTAACTGTTTATATATTGTTCCGCCTGCTCACGTGAAGTGTTTATGTCTTTGGCAAGCGAAAACGCACCTATTCCGTATATTATGCCGAAATTGACGGCTTTTGCGGCACTTCTCATTTCAGAATTTACCATTATTGGTGGTACGTCAAAGACCTGTGAAGCGGTAGATGTATGAATATCTTCACCGGAATTAAAAGCAGTCATCATATTTCTGTCACCACAAAGATGTGCCATAACACGTAATTCAATCTGGCTATAGTCTGCATCAACAAGTATTTTATTTTCATCAGCTATGAAAAATTTTCTCATATGTCGTCCAAGTTCCGTGCGGACGGGTATATTCTGCATATTAGGTTCAGTGGAGGAAATTCTGCCGGTACGTGTTTCAGTCTGCCGGAAAGATGTATGGATTCTGCCGTCAGGGCTGATTTTGTCTATAAGTCCCTCAACATAAGTAGAATTAAGTTTTGTATACTGTCTGTAGTTAATAATATCTTCAATTATGGGGTCTTTGTCGCGGAGTTCCTCAAGAACATCGGCATTAGTTGAATATCCCGTTTTGGTTTTTTTGATTACGGGAAGTCTCATTTCCTCAAAAAGTACCGTTGCTAACTGTTTCGGTGAGGATATATTGAATAAATGACCGGCTCTGTTGTAGATTTTCTTTTTTGCGTCTGAAATCATTACGGAAAGAAATTCTCCGAAATCTTCAACGCCCTGTTTATCGACTTTAACACCTGCATCTTCCATAGAGGCAAGGACTTCAATAAGTGGAATTTCTATGTTCTCATAAAGTGACATTAAGTTTTCTGTTTCAATAAATTCCCTTATTTTTTTAAGCAGTGCCGGAATGGAAACAATATCTGCAAAAATACCATTCTCTACATAATAATGCACGCCGTATTCAGCACATAGAGTTTTTATTGTATAGTCTGTGCCGGAGGCATTAAGTAAATATCCGCCTATAGAAACATCATTTTTCAGGTTATTGACATTGGAATTTTTCAACATTGCATATCTGTAATGTGATTTTGCATTATCAGTGGATTTTGCGCATGGTGAGGCAAGAAATTTTATGATAATATCACTGTCTGTAGTCGTGCAGACTGTATCATTATTCAGAACATATAATTTGTTTTTTTCAAAAGTGTATACACATTCTGTAAGTGAATTTATTATTTCATTGGTAAGGGATATTTCGGTTACTTCTATGGGCTGGAAATCCTCCGGCTTTTCGGGCATTATCAGGCTTAATTTATCAAGCACCTTAAACATTTCCAGTTCTGCAAGCAGTGAATAGAGACTTTCATTATCAGGTTCAGCCGGAATATAATGCTCCACCACGGTATCTATGGGAACTTCACAGCATATGGTGGCAAGCCATTTGCTTTCACGGGCGGACTCCGCACCTTTTTCAAGTTTTGTCTTTACGCCTTTTGTGAGTCCGGAATTTTGATAATTTTCATATAGATTTTCTATAGTAGTAAATTCCTTTATAAGAGTCGAGGCGGTTTTTTCGCCTATTCCGGCAACTCCGGATATATTGTCGGAGCTGTCACCCATAAGGGCTTTATAGTCAATTAAGTTTATCGGCTGAAATCCGTAATCAGCAAAAAAGCGTTCTGGTGTATACTGGATAGTTTCCTTGTTTGTGGTGAGCATAACTGTTACATTTTCGTTGATAAGCTGTAGGCTGTCACGGTCTCCGGTGAGTATAAAGCACTGGTCACCGTTCTGTGAGCAGGCACGGGCAAGCGTACCTAAAATGTCGTCTGCTTCATAGCCTGCATAGTCTGTCACCTTAATGCCCATAAGCGACAGTAATTTTTTTACAATAGGCAGTTGTTCTGCGAGGTCGTCGGGCATACCGTGACGGTTTGCCTTATAGGAAGATACAGCCTCATGCCTGAAAGTAGGTTCACTCCTGTCAAATGCAACCGCCACAGCGTCGGGGTTTACGACGTTGAGGTTTTTGAGATAGATATTCATAAATCCGAAAACGGCACTTGTCGGAACGCCGTTTTTATTGGAAAGAGTCTGCTTTATTCCGTAAAATGCACGGTGCAGAATGCTGTTTCCGTCTATGGCGAGAAGTTTCATAGTTCGTACTCCTTAATAATGTGATATTTATATTATATCACATAAAAAAGGAAATAGCAAATTAATTTATAATATTAATTCCTGTTACTCCGTCCGATGTTATTTCTGCAACACGTGCGGTGTGGTTTTCGTCAAGAAGTTTACTCATAACGGTTATTATATCACATTCCGGAATTTTTCCTTGCTTTATGGACATATGAACAGAACCGGAGAGTTTTTCAACACTGCTTGAAAAAATATCTTCACCGTTTTCGTCTCCGGAATGGGTTATTATACATGAGGGTGAGACTTTCCATTTATGGAGCATAAATTCAAGAGTTTCTATACTGTTTTGTCCGTCAAGGACAATCATTTCAGTATATCCAGTGAAAATTTTCTTTCCGGTATGAATTTCAGCAATTTCTTTTGCTTCATTTATATCTTTTCCGGAAGTGGTTATATATTTTCCGTCCTTGTTGAAAAAAGTGAAAGTAACGGTTTTTTGCGTATCGCCTGTGACAGAAACGGCACGGAGATAGTTTTTATCATGAACACGACCATTTGATTCACAGCCTGTGAAAGTAAATAATATAATCATTCCTGAAAGTATCAATTTTTTAATCATTTTGCTAAACTCCTTTTCACCAGCAGGAAACACGGAATTACAAATAATATTATTCCGACTGATATTATATATAAATATCCGTTGTTTCTGCCGGAAAACAGAAACGCTGAACCTATCATTACTGCAAGCACGGAAGTTGTACGCAGATAACGGAATTTCGGGAGAATTTTTTTCAGCAGTTCAGCAGAGGCAAGGCTTTGTACTCCTATTGAAAATACTGCAAATACCGCAAATATTATCAGAAAAAGTGAATCTATACGCTGTACCGGAAACGGCTGTGATAACTGTGCAGATGTCACTACGGGAAATTCTGTTATTTCCATTATTCCGCCTGCTAAAAGTATTGTTGAAATTGTTATGGCAAGGGTTAGAATTATTTTTCCGGAAAAATAATAAATGGTATTTTTCATGTAGTTTCCTTTTGTAAATCCAAGAAATACAACAAAACTTCCCAGCCCACCGCTTATGAAAAATCCCCGTGAAATTTCTGTCATCAGGCTGTCGGCAGTTTTTGTGTCAAGAATGTTATTCCAGTCTGAACTTAATAATGCACTTACTATTACTATAAGCAGTGAGATAGCACCAGTCGCCATAGCTATGACTGCTGAACGCGAAATAGCCTTTATTCCGGTTGATGATGCATAAAGACAGACAATGGCTATCATTCCGGCTATCAAGAGTTTTCCCCATATGCCGTTTGAATTTTCATAGGGAATGTAAATCACGTCGGAGGCTTTCCATAGCATAGAAAAAAGCACACCGCCCCACAGCAAAAGATATACAAAATAAATTATCTGTATTATTTTTCCGGAACTCTCAACAGAACCACCCATACTATAGAGTTTCACTAACGGGAGCGACATTAAAAACTGAATGACAATTCCGCATATAAAGCCTATTACAGTAGTAAGTGAAATTTGTCCCCTGAAACAGAAAAGCGTGAATGTATCAGTTATCAGGAGCATGGCTGTAAGTTGATTTTTAGTTATTTTATCCATTAGTCCTCCATGTGAAATTATTCATGGTATTCCTCAACTGTGAAATTTCTTGATTGCATTTCCGGAAAACCTGCTCTTATAGCTGTATCGTCCATTCCGGAAGACTTGAACGGTGACAGCGGTGCAGTATATGGAAATCCATAGTCTTCAGTGGAACATATATTGACAAGAACGGCACACGCTAAAATACTTATTCCGAAAAGCCCGAATATTCCACCGGCAATAAGAAATGCAAGTCTTAATATCGTCATTGTGTCGTTCAGTTCCGGAACTACAAAACTGCTTATTACGGCAAGTGCAGTTATGGTGAGCAGGGGAGTGCTTATAAGTCCGGAGTCTACTGCCGAATCACCTATAATAAGTCCGCTTACAACGCTTACCGCACCGCCTACTGATTTCGGCAGACGTATTCCGGCTTCGCGGATTATTTCATACATTAAAAGTACAAAAAGCGACTCCGTCAATATTGATAAAGGGGCTTTCTGTTCCGCTTCAACCAAAAGCATAAGCATTGTACTGTTGAGGAGTTCAGGGTGAAATATGACTATTGCCGTATATACGGACGGAAGAAGCACTGATATAAGAAATGCAACATATTTAATCCAGCGTATGAAAGTTGAATAATAGGGCTTGAATGCATAGTCGTCAAGGGTCTGGAAACTCTCACAGAAAAGTTTAGGAATAACTATTGAAAAAGGCACTCCGTCAACTAAAATTGCCACGCGACCCTCAATTAGTTTTGAACAAAGAACGTCGGGGCGTTCTGTAGTTCCGGTAGAGCTGAAAAGTTCAAAGTTTCCGTTTTCGACGAACGGGCGGATATATCCGGTACTTAAAATTGTTTCAAGTTCAATGTTGTCAAGTGATTTATGGATTTTTTTCAGTAGTTCCGGTGGTACACGGTCTTTCATGTAGCATAAGCATAAATCGGTACGGCTTTTGTCGCCTTTTGTGAAAAGTTCCATGACAAGTTCCGGACTTTTTATTCTCCGTCGGATAAGTGACATATTTGTACGGACAACTTCAACAAATCCCTCATGCGAACCCATTATATTACCTTCACTGGAGGGTTCGGAAATACTCCGGACTGCATAGCCTTGCACACCAAATGCAAGGGCTTTGTTCATGCCCTCAGCTATGAGTACCGCAAAACCGGAATTTATAAGCCTGAAAAGTGAGTCATATTCAGTAGCAACAGGTCTGTCGGTGGAGAGTAGCATGAAATTCTGTATATAATGGAAAAGTTCGTGGGAATCTTTCTGATTTTCGATATTGACGATAGGTTCAAGTATAAGTTCTGTTATTGTTGCAGTGGATAACATACCCTCACAGCATATAAGTGCACATTTAATGCCACCGGTAGTAAATTCGTTTATCAGCACATCGGAAGAACCACCGGAAATTTCCTTGATTTTTCGGATATTAAGTTTCAAGTCCGGAATAATTGTCAGTTCCTTGTAATTCTGCAATATTTTCACCTCACAGATAAAAAAATCTGCTTATATTATGTACATAAATTTTCATAATATCCGGAATTGAAAAGTTATATTAATTAATTAAAATAAATATTTACAAAAGGACTTGAAAAATTTCCGGAATGCTGTTATTATAATATAAGTATAAAATGAAAGGGAATCTGATAGAAATGGAAAAATTAATAAAAGCGTGTGTTTCGATACTGCCGAAATCCTTACAGGATATATATTACAAATATGAAGAAAAATTTATGTATCTGCTTTTCGGTGGTCTCACAACGGTAATTTCAATAGTCACGAAACTTATAGTCTTTGCTGTTATTGCCGGTGAACCGGCATGGGAAAGTACAGCCGGTGTTGTAATTTCGTGGATATTTGCGGTTACTTTTGCATTTTTCACCAATAAAAAATATGTTTTCAAGAATGAAACAAAAACCCGTAAAGAGTTCTGGACGGTTTTCGCCTCATTCTATGGTGCAAGGCTTGCCACGTTCGTAGTGGAAGAGCTTATGTTTGTATTGTTATGCGACGTATTACATTTAAACAAAACAATAATTACATTCGCAAGTCAGGTGGTTATATTTGTCGCAAACTATGTGTTAAGCAAGTTATTTGTATTCCGGAATAAGAAAGAAGAAAAAACACAATGAACGTCAATATAGGAAACGTAAAAATAGAAAAAACTGCTGTTCTTGCACCTATGGCAAGCGTTGCAGACCGTGCCTACAGGCTTATGTGCAAGAAATATGGGGCATCATACGTTGTAAGTGAAATGGTCTCCGCTAAGGGCATATGCTACAGTGATAAAAAAACGTCTGCACTTTGTACTGTCACGCCGGAGGAAAGACCTATGGCAATACAGCTTTTTGGGAGTGAACCGGATTTCATGGCGGAGGCTGTAAAAATAGTCCTTGAATACAAGCCGGATATTATTGATATAAATATGGGCTGTCCCGTCCATAAGGTAGTAAATACCGGAGCAGGTTCGGCACTAATGAAAGATATACGGCTTGCTTCACAGATTACAGAATCAGCCGTAAAGTCCGCCGGAAGTGTTCCAGTTACCGTGAAGATACGTTCCGGATGGGACAGAAAACATATAAATGCCGTTGAAATGGCACAAGCTCTTGAAAACTCCGGAGCGTCTGCAATAGCAGTTCATGGGCGTACCCGTGACCAGTTTTACAGCGGACTTGCCGACAAAGAAATTATACGTCAGGTGAAAAATGCCGTTTCAGTGCCGGTCATTGCAAACGGTGATGTAACAAACGCTGAATCATGTATTGATATGTACGAAAAAACCGACTGTGACCTTGTTATGATTGGTCGCGGAAGTTATGGAAATCCGTTTGTATTTCAGGAAATATCAGCGTGCCTTGCCGGTAAGAATTATACACCACCGACTGTTAAGGAAAAAATGCGTGTTATGCTTGAACATATCCGCCTTATACTAAGCCTGAGCGAAAAACCGGAAGAGCTTGCTATGCATGAGGCACGTAAACACGCCTCATGGTACATGAATGGTTATTATGGGTCTGCAAAGTTCAGAGGGCGTTGTTATCAGCTTTCGTCGTATGCAGAAGCGGAGGAGCTGGCGGAGGAATTTATTGCTTTACAGGCTTTAAAAGGCTTATAATTATCCTTGCGGTAAAAATGCACAATTTTTATACTGAAATTTCGTATGAATGACCAAAAATGTGCAATAATAAATTAAGGCATATAGTTTTGTGCCGTAAATACGTTGTTTTTTGCATCAAAGAAGTTCAGGAAAAAGAAAATTTTCTGTGAATTTCTGAAAATTATTCTGAAAAAGTAATTGCAAAATTCAAAATAGTATGATATAATTGTAAAGGAGCAGAAAGTTATATTAATATATTAACTTTCTGTAAGGAGATTAAAAATGGATTTCAAAAAAATGTATTCATTTACAGCAGTTCTTTTAATGATGACCGCTTGTACAGCTTGTGGCGAACAGGTGGGTCAGGCAGGTGGTAACAGTGAGATTGATTTTCCACCGCCGGTTACTGCTGAAACTACTACAGAAGAACCAACCACTGAACCACCTCCGGAAGACAAGAGAGTCCATGTTGTATCAGCCGGTGACAATCTTATTCATTATTCGGTATTCAAAAATGCTGAAATATATGCTTACGGTCAAGAGGGTGTGGCTTACGATTTCAAGCCCATTTATCAGAATGTCAAGCCTATTATTGAAAGTGCTGATTTAGCTATTCTCAATCAGGAAACTATTATTTCTGAAAGTAATCCCATAAGAGGTGCGGACGGCGGACAGCTTATTTTCAATTCACCGCCTGAAGTCGCTGATGCTGTAATTGATGCCGGATTTGATGTCTTCACAATGGCTAATAATCATCTTCTTGATATGGGTGCTTCCGGTCTTGAGGAGTCAATAAATTTCTGGAATAAAAAAGCAGAAGAAAATGACCTTACAGTGTTGGGTGCATATCTCAATGAAGAAGATGCTGAAAATATTCGCGTGCGTGAGGTAAACGGCGTGAAAATTGCTTTTCTTGCCTATGCTGAACACATAAATGGTTTTTCAATTCCATATGATTCATCATTAAGGGTTATAATGAATTATGAGGAAGATGTAATAGAGCGTCAGATAAAAAAAGCCACTGAAATAGCGGACGCGGTTATAGTTTCTGCACACTGGGGCGTTGAAGATACACATGAAGTTTCCGACGACCGCAAGGAACTTGCAAATAAAATGATTAACTGGGGTGCAGATGTAATTTTAGGCTGTCATACCCATACCGCCGAAACTATGGAATGGATTTCACGCGATGACGGCACAAAAGGTTTTGTTTACTATTCTATGGGTAATTTCATATGCGCACAGACTGATAATTTTAATCTTGTCGGTGAAATGCCTGATTTTGATATTGTTGTTGATGGTGCAACGGGTGAAACCCGTCTTGAAAACGTTGGGGCTATACCCACTATCGTTCATTACGACGACGGAAGTTTTTCAAATATAAGAATTTATCCTTATAGTCAGTATACACCTGAACTTGCTGAAAGTCACGGCTTGCCGTATGCAGTTCCGGCAGGCAATTATCCACAATTCAGCTGGGATATAATAAATGATATTATCAATAACAATATTCCTGAAGAATGCAGGAAACTTGATAAATAAATTAATCAATTCATATAAATTTTATAATCGACAGTTATGTTTCATTTTATACAGTTTGTTTCTTTGTGCAGACTGCACAAAATGAATGGATAGTGTTTATATAAAATGCCAAAATGCTTATAAACCTATTTACTTTTTTTTAGTCCTGTTATATAATGAAATCATGAATAAATGTGACTTTGGATTCATGTTTTCATCATGGCAGTGTGGTGAGTCTTAATTGAACATACACTGCCGGCAGAGTACTTTTTTGTGTATGCAGAAATCCTACTTTTTCCGGCAGGATTGGTTCTGCGGTAAAAACAAATCCATCAGGATTTGGTTAAGACATGATATAATTAAAGGGGCTTTAGTTCCTTTGTTATATAACATTTTTAAAGAAGGAGGAAAAACAAATGAAGGCAAAAAAGATAGTCATCGGAGCAGTATCGGCTGCGATGCTTTCGCTTTCAGTCTGCTCAATTGCTCCAGTTTTTGCAGCCGGCGAAACAGTGCAGATTTCAGTCGGTAAGATTTCAGCAAATGCAGGCGAAACATTTTCAGTGGACGTATCAATTTCAAATATACCATCTAACGGTATACAGTGCTGTGACTTTGCAATAAAGTATGACAGCAGTCTTATGACGATAAACTCAGTAGAGGCAGGCGAACTCGCCAACACCAACGCCGTCAAAGATGACCCGTCAACTGAAATACTCTCAATTTTTGGCAGCAGTATTGACGATAAAACAAATCTTGTTTCACTTAGTTGGTCAACATCACTTGATGACCCTTCATACTGGATGAACGACGGCGGTGTTTTCTGTACTATAAGTGGTACACTTTCTGCTGATGCTAAAGGCACAATTCCGCTTGAAGTAGTTCCGTCATCAAGAAACACATATCCTGGCTCAAATGTTCAGATGGAAATGATAAGTTGCGGTTACTTTAAAGGTAAAGACGTAATAAGATACGACGTTAAGGTAACAGACGGCGAAATCAATGTCGACGGCGGTTCGTCAAGCAAACCAATCGGTGCTAAAGTTAAAGGCGACGCAAATGAAGACGGCGATGTAAACGTTTCAGATGCAGTTCTTATCATGCAGTCTCTCTCAAATCCGGATGATTATAAACTTACAAAACAAGGTATTATCAATGCTGATGTTATCGGAGACGATGGCGTTACAGCTATGGATGCTCTTGAAATACAGAAACTTGGTATAGGTTTACCATCTGTATTTGATTGATTAGGGCTTGTTCCAGTAAAGATTATCTGATTTGTCCCCATAAAAGGAATATAACCCCCCGAAAATTTAAGTATTAAATGGGTCTTGATGACCTTAAGAAAGGAATTATTACAAATGAAAAAATTAGTTTCTGCAGCTACATCACTTGTAATGGCTGCAACAATGGTAGGTGCAGTTGCTCCAGTTGTAGCTTCTGCTGTTGATTCAAGCAAGAGCTTATCTTATCTCGCATACAAGGACGCTACATTACAGGAAGGTGTAACTGCTAACGGCTCTACTGTTACTGTTTCTGCTGATGCTATCGCCGCAGGCGATGTTGTTATTCCTGTAGGTTTATATATCGGCGAACAGACACATGACCTCGTTTCTTTCAATGCTGATGCTACTGTAAAATCAGACAGTGCAGATGTAAAGAAAGTAAAGTTTAAGGCTTATACAACTGCAGATACATACTTCTCAGCAAATAAGGATTTTACAATTGGTGACGGCTCAACAATTTCAACTAATAAGGTTGTTACTTTTGCTGGTTCTTACAACAAGAGAGCTGGTTTCTCTGCTCATGGTGCGTACAATATAGCTGCTGCTGAATCACAGACAGCTGCTGGTACAGATAATGCATACTTTGGTATTACATGGACAAACGCTGGTTCAAAGTATTCATGGCTCGGTGCAAAGAGCGACGATTTCCCGGTTGCTGTTTTTGACGTAACACTTCCTAAGGGTATTGCTAATGGAGATTATGTAATTGATTTCTGTAACTATGATTCTGATTCAAGTGAATTTAAGTCATGCCTCCTTGAGTCAACTGTTAAGTATGACACAACATCTGCTACAAATGACCTCATACTCAATCCTCTTACAATCAAGGTAGGCGACGCTGCTTCTCCAAATAGTAGCACAACAACATCTTCTGCTACTACTACAGGCACACAGACAACAGCTACAACTGTCGGCGGTAACACAACAACAACTACTACTGCTGTATCTGGAGGAAGTTCAAATACTGCCAGCGGAAATAGCCCTATAGTTGATAATGCTGACCTTGTTATCGATTTCACAAATCCTGATGATCCAGACGGTTACTGGAGAATTGACCCAGACGACGGAGCATACTATGTTAATGTATATATGTCATCAACTCATCAAAACATTACTTCACTTACAATCAACCTCAGCGTTGAAGGCGGATTCAAGGGTTCAATCGAGGCTCCTTGTCCGGCATTGGGTGAAAATATAACAGCTAACAAGGACGCCTGGGGTATTACTCTTACGTGTCAAAAGGGAGATGGTCACGGAACACCAGTTCTTGAGGACGTTCTCGCTTATCTCACAGTTGATGTTCCGGACGGCACACCAGATGGTCTTTACAAGATTACTGTTGACGAGAGCAAGACTCATGCCGTTACTCTTGACCCGAATACTGTATATGCAGATATGACTGTTATTCCTGGTTATATCGCAGTAGGCGATGTTACAAAGCCAGTTGATTCTTCAACAACTACATCTTCTGCTACAACTACATCTTCTGCTACAACAACTACAACAGCAACAACAGCTAAACCTGGAACAACAGCTACAACAGATAAGCCTGCAACAACAGCTACAACAGCTGCACTTGGCACACCACTCTATGGTGATACAAACTGTGATAAGGAGGTAAAGATTAACGACGTTGTTCTCCTCAACAAGTGGCTCAACGACAACAAGTCTTATCCAGATATGTCTGAACAGGGCAAGCTCAATGCTGACTGCTACAATCCTAAGGGTGGTAAGGAACTTACAGCTGAAGACTCAGACGCTATCATTAAGAGCATTGTTCATCTTGTAACTCTTCCTGTTAACAAGTAATATCTTAAAAAAATAATACAGGGCGTTTTGCCCGGAAAGGAAATGCACAGATGAAGAAACTGCTTTCCGCAGTTACGTCTCTTGTCATGGCGGCAACGTTTGTGTCAAGTGCATTTACCTCATCTATCGTAGTTAGTGCTGCCGGCAGTATTCCTGCCGTGCAGCCTAATGTTAGTATGGGTGGAGTAAAAGACATAGCTGCAAATAAGAATGCTACTTCAGGCAACAGCCAGATAGTTGACAATGCTGATATCGTTATTGATTTCACAAATCCTAACGACCCGGACGGCTACTGGAGAATTGACCCTGAAACGGGTGAATATTATGTTGATGTACATATGTCATCAACTCTTAAAAACATTACTTCGCTTACAATTAACCTTAGTGTTGAAGGCGGATTCAAAGGTTCAATCGAAGCTCCTTGTCCGGCATTGGGTGAAAATATAACAGCTAACAAGGAAGACTGGGGCATTACTCTTACATGTCAGAAGGGTGACGGTCACGGAACACCAGTTCTTGAAAATACTCTTGCTTACCTCACAGTTGATGTTCCGGAAGGCACACCAGATGGTCTTTACGAAATCACTGTTGATGAGAACAAAACTCATGCCATTACTCTTGACCCGAATACTGTATATGCAGATATGACTGTTATTCCTGGTTATATCGCAGTAGGCGATGTGTCTGGCTCTAAAACAACAACATCTTCTGCTACAACAAAGGCTACAACTACTACCACCACTACTACTAAAAAAGCTACCGACGGAAGTTCAGCTGCAACCACAAAGCAGACTACCACTACTGTAAATCTTGTAAACTCTACAACTACAACAACCACAACAGTTCCTCCGACTCCGGTTTCCGGCAGTGCATCATGGGTTATCCCTGAAGTTCATGCTAAGAAGGGTGAGACTGTAAAACTTGATGTAGTAGTAAGCGGTGATTCAGACCTCGCAGTAGCCGGTGCACAGTTCTTACTTAAGGCAAACGATTCTCTCGGACAGCCTAAGGCAACTGGTGGTAATGCTTATAACGCATCATCTTCACTTGCTTCAAATAAGAATGAATTTGCATTCGGACGTACTAAGGGTGACGGCTCAACTGCAAAGAATAATGAAGTTATCGTATCAGTTGAATATACTATCCCTGAAAATATTACAGCTGGAAAATATCCTGTTACATGGAGCGACCTCTTTGTAAGTGATACAAACGGTCTTGATATTACAGAAAAGATTAAAGCTGTTGACGGTGCAATTATTATTGATGAAACTTTCGATGGTACAATTGCATGGGATATTCCTGAAGTAGTTGCACAGCCTGGTGAAACTGTTAAAATGGACGTTGTTGTAATTGACGACGGCAATTCAGCAATTCCAGTAGCTGGTGCACAGTTCAAGATTAACGCTGATAAGGCTGAATTTGTTTCAGTTGACGGCTCAGACGCTTACGGCTCATCAGTTGTAAACAACAAAGAAACAAATGAATTTGCTTTCGGACAGGGACAGGGCAAGGGAATTGCTGCTGCTAATGGTGCTAAGGTTATAACACTTACATATACCGCACCTACAGCTCCCGGTGTATATCCTGTAACATGGTCTGAAGAATTTATTACTGATACAAACGGAAATGACCTCACATCACAGATTTCGCTTCTCCCTGGCTCTATAACTGTTGCTGCACAGGGCGAAATCACATGGGATATTCCTGAAGTAACCGCAAAACCTGGTGAAGAAGTTACTATGGACGTTTTAGTGATTGATGAAGCTGGTTCTGCACTTCCAGTAGCCGGTGCACAGTTCAAGGTTACTGCTGATACAGCTGAATTCGTTTCAGTTGACGGTTCAACAGCTTATGATTCAAAAGTTGTAAATAACAAGGCTACAAATGAATTTGCATTCGGTCAGGGACAGGGCAAGGGCGTTGCCGCTACTAACGGTGCTAAGGTTATAACAATCAAGTATACTGCTCCTACAACTCCTGGTACATACCCTGTTAAATGGTCAGAAGAATTTATATCCGATACAAACGGTCTTGACATCACAGACCAGATTACATTCCTTGACGGTTCTATCACAGTTGAGGACGTTCAGGCTGCAAAGGGTCCAATAACATGGGATATTCCTGAAGTAGTAGCACAGCCTGGCGAAGAAGTTTCCATGGACGTTTTAGTAATTGATGAAGCTGGTTCAGCACTTCCTGTAGCTGGTGCACAGTTCAAGATTACTGCTGATACTGCTGAATTTGTTTCAGTTGACGGTTCAACTGCTTATAATTCGTCAGTTGTAAACAACAAGGAAACAAATGAATTTGCATTCGGTCAGGGACAGGGCAAGGGCGTTGCCGCTGCTAACGGTGCTAAGGTTATAACAATCAAGTACACCGCTCCTACAAAGCCCGGCAAATATCCTGTTACATGGTCAGAGGCATTCATTTCTGATACAAATGGTCTTGACATAACAGACCAGATTACACTTCTCCCTGGTTCTATAACTGTTGCTGCACAGGGCGATATTTCATGGGTAATTCCTGAAGTTGACGCTGAACCTGGCGATACAGTTGAAATGAAAGTCGTTGTTGAAGATAAGAACAACAGCAAGCTACCTGTAGCTGGCGCACAGTTCGGTATCACAGGAACAGCTCCGATTGTATACGACAGTTCAAAGGGTTCAGAGGCTTATAATGCTACAATAGTAGAAAACGCTAAGACAAATGAATATGCATTCGCACAGTCAATTGGTTCAGGCGTTGCTGCTACTGACGGTGCAACAGTTCTTACACTTACATTTAAAGTTCCGGAAGATTGTGCAGACGGCAGATATCCTGTAAAGTGGTCTGACGGTGCATTCATTTCTGATACAAATGGTCTTGATATTACCGACAGTGTATCACTCATTGACGGTGCTATCAATATCAAGAAGAAGACTACTACAACTACAACTTCTACTACAACAACTAAAGCTCCAACTACTACAGTAACAACTGCTGCTCCTACTACTACATCAACTGCTGCTCCCGCAACAACAACTACTACAACTCCCGCTCCTGCAACTACTACAACAACCACAACAACTATAGTTACACCAGCTTCAGGTGCTATCATCTGGCAGCTTGATACTGTTACAGCCGAACCCGGTGAAACAGTTACTGTAAACATGGTTGTTAAGGATACACACAATACTAAACTCCCTGTAGGTGGCGCACAGTTCATTGTAAAGGCTGACACACCAATTGGCTATGACAAGGCTGAAGGCAAACCTTATGGAAATACTCTTGTTGCCAACGACAAGACAAACGAATATGCATTTGCTAACGCTAAAGGTGCTGGCGTTGCAGCAGCAGACGGTGATATTATAGTGACATTCACTTATACCGTTCCTGAAGACTGTGCAGACGGCACATATCCTGTTAAGTTTGGCGAAATATTCGCAAGTGATACAAATGGTCTTGATATAACAGATAACATCATGACAGTTGATGGTGCTATCATTGTTAAGGCTAAAACAACTACTACAACAACTTCTGCTCCTACAACTACTACCACAACAACTCCTGCTCCTACAACAACAACTACAACTACTAAAGTTACTGTTGCTAATGGCAATATCATGTGGGTAGTTGATACTGTAACTGCTCACCCTGGTGACGAAGTAAAGGTTAACGTTGTTGTTGATGACCAGAAAGACTCTAAACTTGCTATATCCGGTGCTCAGTTCATCGTTGATTCTGCTGACGGTGTAACATATACTGGTGCAACAGGTTCTGAGGGTTATGAAGCAAACATTAAAGTTAATGAAAAGGAAATAGCATTTGCTCATGGTATTGGTAAAGCTATTGCTGCTCCAAATGGTGCAAATGTAGTTACACTTACATTTAAAGTTCCGGACGACTGCGAACCTGGCAAATACCCTGTAACTCTTACAGACCTCTTTGCAAGCGACATAAATGGTAGTCTTGACATTACAAAGAATATCTTAGTTGTTGACGGTGCTATTATTGTAGAACCTAAGTCCACTACAACTACAGCAGCTTCTACTACAACAACTACTACCACAACAACTACAACAACCACAACAACTATAGTTACACCAGCTTCAGGTGCTATCATCTGGCAGCTTGATACTGTTACAGCCGAACCCGGTGAAACAGTTACTGTAAACATGGTTGTTAAGGATACACACAATACTAAACTCCCTGTAGGTGGCGCACAGTTCATTGTAAAGGCTGACACACCAATTGGCTATGACAAGGCTGAAGGCAAACCTTATGGAAATACTCTTGTTGCCAACGACAAGACAAACGAATATGCATTTGCTAACGCTAAAGGTGCTGGCGTTGCAGCAGCAGACGGTGATATTATAGTGACATTCACTTATACCGTTCCTGAAGACTGTGCAGACGGCACATATCCTGTTAAGTTTGGCGAAATATTCGCAAGTGATACAAATGGTCTTGATATAACAGATAACATCATGACAGTTGACGGTGCTATTATTGTTAAGGCTAAAACAACAGCAACAACAAGCACTGCTGCTCCATCAACAACAAGTACTGCTGCTCCATCAACAACAACAAGTACTGCTGCTCCATCAACAACAACAAGTACTGCTGCTCCATCAACAACAACAAGCACTGCTGCTTCATCAACAACAAGTACTT
>CAMWQI010000028.1 GCA_947176345.1 uncultured Ruminococcus sp. | reverse complement strand
TAGTAATACAAATATTTAATAAAATAATTACCGGAGGTTAATATGAATAATAATGATTTCAGACAGCATTGTATAAATATTCTGCATGAAGCCGGTGTAAACGATTACGAAAAGCAAATTTATATTGTAAATCCCATAATTGAAAAAAACAAGCCTTATGGTACATATGACTGGATTATGAAACTTAATATACTTCCTAAAAAGGTGAAACTTACTTTTGAGCAGATGATAAAAATATTTACTTTATGGGAGGGTTATTATCCATGCTGGATTGATATTATTATTACAGAAAATAATATTGAAATGGATACAAGTTTACGTATGCGTAAATTAAAAAATACCAAAAATATAGGTGAAAACCACCCATTCAGAATAAAGGTGATAAAATGAAAAAATCAAAGAATTACAGGGCTTACATGGCACGGCAACGGAAGTTTTTGCGTCACGCTTGTGAGATTAAATTAACATGTTCAGAGTGCGGAAAGCCGTTATTGCTTTTCTATACATACGATGCCGAATGTTGTATATCATGCAATATATGGACGGAAAACAAATGCGGTGACCCTGAATGTGAGTTCTGTTCCAAAAGACCTGATACACCATTAGAGGCACTCTTTATAGAATCCGAAAAAATAACAGGATATGACCGGAAATATTATCGCTGTCTTAACTATCAGCGGAAAATTTCCGGCAAAACAAAACATGAAAGGAATTTAAAATGAATTATGAAGAAATGAATTATGAAGAATGGATTAAGGAACATACAAAATACCTGAAAGAAAATCCGCCGCTTGATAATAACGAATGGGACAAGGAAATTTTATATGAGTATCTTGTTTATAGTTGTAGTATTTATACAAAAGCATATATCGACAAATATTTCAGCAGATACACAAATGACGAAATTTTACTGAAAATGTTATTTGACTTTCTGCTTGATGACAATTATGACGGTTCGGACTGTCAGATGTCGTCCGCATACTACATAGCAAGAATGGATAAAACACTTCTTGAAAAATACAGTGATTTACTTTCAGAAGCCGGAAAAAATCCCATTGTTGCAAGAAATCCGCTGAAGTACATGGAATAAAACAAAAATCCCTGCCGGAATGACAGGGAATTTTTTTATTTTTTTGTAATAATAGTATCGTCCTTTTTGTAAATGCTGTTTTCTGGAATAACACCACGCACACAGCTTGTCGGATAAATATTTGAATTTCTACCTACAATAGTACCGGGATTCAGAACGCTGTTACAGCCGACCTCTACAAAATCGCCGACCATAGCACCTATTTTCTTAATGCCGGTTATAATTTCCTCACTTCCAGACTTGATAACAACATTTGTTTTGTCGGATTTCACATTAGATGTTATAGAACCTGCTCCCATATGGGATTTATAGCCTAAAATACTGTCACCGACGTAATTATAATGTGGTGTCTGGACGTTATCGAAAATAATGACATTTTTCAGCTCTACGGAGTTTCCGATTACACAATTTTCACCGACTAATGCACTTCCACGTATAAATGCACAATGGCGTACTTCTGTATTCGCACCTATTATACACGGTTCGCCTATATAGGCAGTAGGATAAACATTAGCTGTTTTGTGAATCCATACATTCTTGAATGGGTTGTCATATTCATCACGTGGGAGAGTTTTTCCTAATTCAATAATAAAATCACTTATTCCCTTTAAAGCATCCCACGGATATGTAAACTTACTAAGATAATCACCGGCAACAGTATGACTTAAATCATATAATTCACTGATAGTCACATTATTCATATAAATTCAGCTCCTTATTTAAAAAATTCCATAATAATATTATAATACTTCCTTGACGAATTGTCAACTATTACTGTTATTTTTATGAAATTTAAATTTTATCTTTACTTTTGGCTTTATGTGTGGTAAAATATAAGTGATTATTAATAAAAGGAAGTTTTTATTTATGAAGAAAAGTATTATAAAAAACACAATGCTTACATTTTCATTTATAGTATCGGCTATAGCTGTAACGTCCATATGTACATCATGTCAGGGAAGTGACCCACCGGAAGATGAAAGTATTTCTGTAATAAATATTGAAGACGAAACAGAAACTGCTACAGAAGATACCACTGAAAGTGAAATATCTGCCGAAACTGAAACTACTACAGAATTAACAGTATCAGATGTTCCAGAAACAGAAACTGATATTTCCGTTACACAAATAGAACTTATGACGACTTCAGTATTCAATATCACAGAAACCCGAATTGTTAGTATACCAATGGGAACACAGGCAGTAGTGACAAAACCACCAGTGACTGAATATGATATTCCACCGGAGCTTTACATGACCACCCGTGCCCCCGAAGAACCCACAGAACCCGTCACAACTACTGAACCGCCTACAGCTGGCTCTTATGTCGGAAATTCCCCTAACAGTGATTTCTACCAGTCAAGGCTTGCTATAGCCGGCGACTCAATAGCATATGGTTTCAATGCATATGGCTACATACCTAATGAACGCAATATAGCCACAGAATCAGTCTCCATGTGGAATCTTGATTACTTTACATTCAGTACCGGTATGGGTCTTGCAGATACTGTACAATATATAAATCCAGCTATTCTTTATATGTCACTGGGAATGAACGATGTGAATATGTCCACTCCTGAAGAATTTGCGGAAAGATACAAAAGTACAATATATGAAATAAGAAACAGAGTTCCCGATATACATATAATTGTTGCCGGAATAACACCTGTTGCTGATACGTCCGATTTTGTAAGCAATGAGACTATAAGAGATTTCAATACGGCACTTGAAAATATGGTAAACGAAATAAATTCAAATCACGTTTACTATTTTGATGCATATTCAATAGTTGCAGACCCGAATACCCTTGAACTCCGTCCGGAATGCACAGGCGGTGACGGTATACATCTTGTTTCGACGTGCTATTATGATTTCCTTAACACCTTATATGATATGCTTGACGAAACAACAGTAAAATCACACATAGAAAAAGCGGAGCTTGGTTTACAGTAATTATGGAACACGATATAACTTTAAATATACATTATACCATTCCGGAAAATCTATGGAAAAAACTCATTCCGCTTATAGAGGAACTTGACGTTTATGGTATTGAATACAGCGTTGAAGTTGGTGGCTTACAGCTTTTTGAAGAGGGAAATATTCCTGATAAGGAATGGAAAAGGCTTATTAATCGTTTCTGCAAACAGGCTTCTGACATTCTTGATTTTGCAGTCGGAGATGCTTGTGGTGATTTCGAGTGCGTGCCATTTACATAAGGAGGTTACTGTAATTGAACACTATGAAAGAAGATTTTGAACATATACAGAAAATGTGTCGCCTGCTTGACGAAGACCGCAAATCAAGTTTTGAACCGCCAGCAACTGAAAAAGAGATTTCCGACTGGGAAAAAAAGAATGAAATAATTATTCCCGAATTATACAGAGAATGGCTTTTACTTACTAAACACGCATATATATACGGCGGTTATTTTGAGTTGTATTTTCCGGAAGTATACAACAATTGCGATTATGTTTTCATAGGCGATATAATCGGTGACGGCGAGTGCCTTTACTTTACCAGAAACGATACCACTATATACAGGGACTTTGAGGGCGAAATAACCAAATATAAAGATTTTGATGATTTTCTTGCATACCTTGAAATAATGCTTGAAGATTTTGCAGAGGACATACACGGCGAAAACTGGACAGAACTTTATGACAATATGAATGATAATCCAAACATTATGGAGTGATTTTATAATGTATATTCCCGAAAATAATGAAGACCTCATAAAAAAATGTGAGGACAATAATTTCAGGGGAACTTTTTCCATTGAGAATGACATTATAATATGGAAAGTTACTCACAATATCGTACTTAATATCATACTCCACAACCACGACGATGAGGGATATATTTCCATATACTATGTTGACAGCAAAGGCAGGTCTTACGCATATACACACTGGCACCCTGAAAACGATGAAATTTTCGGCGACTTACAGAACATAAATGACAATGAAATCATAGTTATCCGTCGTGATATATTCGGACGTAAAAAAATTATCATAGACAGCAAACAACGTCTTGCCGGACTGAAAAACAATATATTTTTCAGTTATGAAAAAATTTAAAGGGAGTTACTATAATGTGGGAAAATTTCGATACTACCAATGAAAATATTATCAAAAACGAAGTGTATCAAGATTCCTGTCAGATAACGCTTGAAAAATATCCGGAACACTATGAAATAACCGGTGGCGTTTATGGTGCATTTGTTCATACGGTTTACTGCGGAAAAAACTATATGGAAATATACAACTCAATGAAACAGGAATTACAGGATTTTATTGACCGTGACACTACCGCAGATGAGGAATACGAATTTTACTATTATTTTACCAATAAATATTGACGAAAGCCTGAGAATTTAAAAATTCTCAGGCTTTTTTATTATTTTCTGCCCTCCGCACAAATCCAGTTTGTACCAGCTTTTGTGTGTATTTTCACATCTGAAAATCCGGCATTTACAAGCAGTTTTTCAAACTCTTCTGGAGTAGGATTATACAGATTATATTTTTTGACGTTTTCAACTTCATTGTCGGAAAGTTTTGCACTGCCATGTATATCTGCCACGATAAGAAATATCCCTTTGACTGCAAGTACCCTATAGACTTCTTTTAAATCTTCCTGTGGATTTTTCCAGAAATAAAAACTCTCAACTGTTATTATTCTGTCAAAAGAATTATCATCAAACGGCATTTTTTCGACTGATGCTTCAATCACATTCATTCTGCCGGAAGATATGATTTCGGCATTACGTTCGCTTGTCATCTTAACGGACACCGGTGAATAGTCCATACCGGTAAGGTGTGCAGTGGTTTTCTGTGATATACGGTGCAAAGTCTCACCACCACCACATCCTATGTCAAGGACTGTTTCATTTCCGGAAAATTCCATAAAATCCATAGCCCAACCGGTAACATCATAATGTGAGATATTCATTCGGTTGAGCATTTCTTCACCGGCACGTCCTTGTGGTTTAGCCGGATTTCCCTGCTCTGTCACATACATTTCATAATTTTCACTCATAATTATTCCACCGTTACGCTCTTTGCAAGATTTCTGGGCTTATCAACATCATAGCCTTTTGCAACTGATACATAATATCCTAAAAGCTGTAGCGGTATAACTGAAAGACTTCCGGCAAAAAGTGGGTCAGTTTTAGGGATATATACAGTGAAATCAGCAGTATCTTCAATGTTATAGTTGCCATATGTCGTCAAACCCATAAGAGATGCACCACGACTTTTTACTTCAACCATATTGCTTACAGTCTTTTCATACAAATCAGGCTGTGTAAGCACACTGATGACAAGTATTCCGTCTTCAATAAGACTTATAGGACCATGTTTGAGTTCACCGGCAGCGTATGCTTCGGAATGAATATAGCTTAGTTCTTTCATTTTGAGACTTCCCTCAAGACCTATAGCATAGTCAATACCGCGTCCAATAAAGAAAGCGTCCTTAGCATTGGCAAGCTTATTTGCAAACCATTGTATGCGTTCCTTGTCTTCAAGGATTTTTTCTATTTTGTCGGGAATTGTATAAAGTTCTTCAATCATTTCTGAACAGCATTCAGGAGTGATTTCCTCACGCACTGTGGCGAATTTCATGGCAAGCAGATATCCAGCTATCAACTGTGTACTGTAAGCCTTTGTGGTAGCAACGGATATTTCAGGACCTGCAAGCGTATAGAAAACATTGTCTGCCTCACGTGCAATTGATGAGCCTACAACGTTTACAATGCCAAGAGTTTTCACACCACATTTTTTTGCCTGACGAAGCGCAGCAAGACTATCTGCTGTTTCTCCCGACTGGCTTATAATTATGACAAGGCTGTTTTCGACAAGTTTCATTTTTCTGTATCTGAACTCAGAGGCAAGTTCAACTCTTACAGACAGCGATGTAAGTTCTTCCATTACGTACTGAACTGCCATTCCTACATAATAAGCCGAACCACACGCAACTACATAGACTTTATTCAAATTTTTTATTTCATCGTCTGTAAGACCTACTTCGCTGAAATCTATCCTGCCGTCTTTTACAACGGAATTTATTGTATCGCGTACAACTTTAGGTTGTTCGTGAATTTCTTTCAGAATAAAATGCTCATAACCGCCTTTTTCAGCTGATTCAGCGTCCCACTTGATTTCAGTAAGTTCTTTCTGTATTTCCTCACGGTCAATATCATAGAAAGTAACTTTACCCTGTTCAAGCTTAGCAATTTCCATATTGCCAATATAATAAACGTTTCTTGTATATTTAAGTATAGCAGGAACGTCGGAGGCTACATAAGTTTCACCATCGGCAACGCCTATAATCATAGGGCTTTCCTTGCGTGCCGTATAGATTTCCTCCGGACAGTCGCTGAACATAACCGCAAGTGCATATGAGCCTCTTATTCTTATCATGGCACGGGCTATGGCATCTACTGCACCCAGATTATACTTTTTATAATAGTAGTCTATGAGCTTTACGGCTACTTCCGTATCAGTCTGTGACCTGAATGTATATCCGCTTTTTGAAAGTTTTTCCCTTAATTCCTGATAGTTTTCTATAATACCATTATGAACGCATATAACACTTTCGTCGTCGCTTGTGTGTGGGTGAGCATTAAGAGTGGAAGGTTCACCATGAGTTGCCCATCTTGTATGCCCTATACCGCAACAACCTTTTACAGCCTCACCGTTATTTGTCATTTCTTTAAGGGTTTTGAGTTTTCCTTTAGCCTTGACAATTTCAGTTTTGCCGTCTCCGTCACGTACAGCAATTCCAGCCGAATCATAGCCTCTGTATTCCAGTTTTGAAAGACCATCAAGCAGAATCGGTGCAGACTGCCTTTTACCAGTGAATCCTACTATTCCGCACATATATTTTCCTCCGTATTTTCAAAAAATTTTGTATTACATTTTTAAAGAAATTAAATCCCATTATAATTATACATTAAAAAAATAATTCTGTCAACCGCAAATTAAATTTTATCCTCCCGCACAATACGAGAGGATAAAACAAAATTATTTTTTATTTAAGAGGTTCTCCGCATTCCGGACAGAATTTAGGTATATGATTCATATCTGTTGGTGTCCAGCCACAAGAACTGCATGAAACGGATTTTTCAGACGGTTTAGGCTGACCACATTCAGCGCAGAATTTGCCTTTGTTTTCAGCTCCGCAAGAACATTTCCATGTAGATTTATCAGTCGGCTTAGGCTTACCGCATTCAGCACAGAATTTACCCTTATTTTCTGCACCGCAAGAGCATTTCCATGTAGACTTATCAGCCGGCTTAGGCTTGCCACAGTTTGCACAGAACTTTCCGGAATGATTATCTGTACCGCAAGAACATTTCCATATATCAGCACTGTTGTTATTCTGCTGTGCACCCATCTGGAAAAGTGCCTGTGCATTTAGACCGCCTGCCTGCTGTGCCATATTCATTCCATAAAATCCCATAGTCGCACCATTAGGATTGCTTGCGGCTGCTGTCATGGCGTTTGCCTGTGCATTGACAAGCATTGCGGCAGCATTAGAAGCGTCCCTGTTCCATGCAGTATCTTCAAATTTCTTTATTCTTTCCTCATCGTCTTTTGAAATAGTAACGGAATTTATAGCTACTGAAACGATTTCAAGACCTCTTTTTTCGCTCCACTGGGGAGAGAGAACATTTCCCATAGCGTCGGAAAGTTCAATTGTATGTGCCGGTAATTCATCATATCTCAAACCAGTAGCAGAAAGTTTTGCGAAAGCCGGATTGAGTGCGTTAAGAAATTCCGATTTCAACTGCTGGTCAATATTCGTGCGTGTATAGGCAGTGGAAACATTTCCGCATACATTCGTATAGAAAAGTAACGGGTCGTTTATTCTATAGGAGAATACGCCGTTACAGCGAACACCTACAGTAAAACTTCTGCCAATATCGGTGTAAGTCATTCTGAACGGTACAGGGTTCTGTGTACCGAATTTATTATCTGTAAGCTCTTTGAGATTAAAATAATAAACTCTCTGGTCATGAGCTGCATCACCACCAAAAGAAATACGCTTGCCGATAGCCTTGAATGTTTCCTTTATGTTTTTGCTGAGATTTCCACCGAAAAGGCTCGGTTCAGTTGACATATCATAAACATACTCACCTGGGACGGCACATACTTCCACCACTTGACCTTGGTCAACGATAATCATGCACTGTCCGTCGCTTACGGCAATTTTACTGCCGTTTGTTATGATATTGTCATTTCCTCTGTTTGCAGAAAATGTAGATGTTCTTTTTTTGCCCTTTACAACAAGTACATCAGCCGGAAGTGCATCACAGTAAAAAAATTCCTTCCATGTATCGTTGAGGGTTGAAGTTGTTGCGACTAAAGCCGCCTGAATAAGTCCCATATTAATTATCTCCTTTCAGAAACTGAATAATCAGATTTTATATATTAATTATAACATATCCCTGTGTAAATTGCACGTAATTTTGAAAAAATTTTTCTGAAAATTTAATATTTTTATTTTTTAACTATTTATTATTCCCATTCTTTCCATTCGTCCGGACAATATCCGACTGTTGCCTTTTTGCCGTTGCGGACTATGGGAGTTTTTATTATATGCTGATTTTCAAAGACTTTTTCTTCCTTGTCGCTGTCGGAAAGATATTTAATCAAAACGATTAAATCCTTATCTTTGGCGTTTACGTCAATAAGGTTATCAATGCCACCGACGGACTGTTTAACGCTGTTAAATTCTCCCCTGCTCATACCTTTTTCTTTCATGTCAATCAGCTGATATTTAATGCGACGTTCCTTGAAAAAGCGTTCAGCCTTTCGGGTATCGGAACATTTCTTTGTGCCGAATATCTGTATATTCATATAATTTCATTCCTCCGTCTTAAAAGCCACATCGTCCAGACTGTCCGCCTCACGTGTCAATTTAAATTCTATGTTTTTCAGGTCAAGACCACTCTGTGCAAAATAAAGCCTTATAGTCGTAAATCTTGAAAACATAGGTATTTCCTTAGAATATGAAACAGGCTGACCGTTAGTTCCGTTCCACGTGAAAGTACCGGAAGCCGTTCCCATAGCAAAAATCGTCAACGGTATCTGTGCGGTTTTGCTTTGATTTGACGATGCTGTAATTTTAACGTCATAATATCCGGATTTTTTCACGATAAGTGCAAAACTATAATGAGTTCCCTTTTCAGTTTTAACATCACTCAAATCAAGCATTAAATCCCCGTCAACTTCATAGAACACAACCGGAGTATCATTTTCACCATTATCGTCCGGACGGTTTATTATTTCAATAGTTTCTTCCCCACCGAAAAGTCTTTCCATAGCATGAGTATTAATCAGGAAATTACATATATTTATAGCATTTCGCTGAAGTTCACACCGGAGAAGATTTCCATTTTTAAGTTCCGCAAGAGTGTTATCTTCACCGGACGCACCGTCCGCACAGACCATGTATAAATCATTCTGTGCCTTTGCCATAGATGCAAAATCATTTCTATCCGGAGCAGTGCCACGTGAGTTTATATTAGCCCACCAGTCAGTCATTGTAATGCCCTTAAAACCCCATTCATTGCGGAGAATAGTAGTATTCAGGTCAAAATTTCCGGCTGTCCATAAGCCATTCACAGCTCCGTATGTAGTCATTATGCTTTTAGCGTTTCCGGATTTCACAGCAATTTCAAAGCCCTTAAGATAAATTTCACGCAAGGCACGTTCTGAAACAACCGAATCGATATTATGACGGTTAGTCTCCTGATTGTTTCCGCAGAAATGCTTTATAGTGCCAGTCACACCTGATTTATGCAGTCCGTTAAGTTCAGCGGCTGCCATTTGACCCGTTAAGAATGGGTCTTCCGAAAAATATTCAAAGTTTCTGCCGTTCAGAGGGTGGCGGTGGATATTCATTCCAGGACCTAACAGACAGTCTACTTTATTAGCGGACATCTCAAGACCCGTTAATTCAAATAATTCTGTAAGAAGTTCACGATTGAAAGTAGATGCAATCATAGTACCGTTAGGCAGACTGAATGCTTTTGTACCACAATCAAGTCTCATTCCTGAAGGACCATCACTGCAACAAGCGGACGGTATGCCGAAATTAACAAGATTATCAGAAACTCCGCCAAATGCTGAAGCCGTACCGGCTGTAACACGCGGACTACCCATTCCCTCACCACGAATTATACACGACAAGTCATAATCTGAAAGCTGTGCTATAAATTCCTCCATTGAATGTGTGCCGTTTTTAACGTCCGATAATTTGATACCCTTATCACCAGTATATTCTATTTCCGCCGGAAGATTTTCAATACGTCTTTGATTTTCGTCATATTCAATCAATGGTACACTTTCTGTAATAAGCATACGACATTTTTCGGTATTTACTGGCTTTACTCTCTCAAAAGCAATAACAGGTGGCATAGCCTGAGAGCATTTCTGTAAAACTTTAGTTTCCTCAATGTTGCAGGAACAAACGATTTTTGTATTTCTTACGCTGTTGCCGACCCAAAATTTATATTTACCTTTTTCAAGCACCCAACAGAAGCTGTGTCCGGTCACTCCCGAATCGTCATAAGATGCTATATCATAATAATTTACTTTTATTTCAAGTATTTGACTTTCCTGAGGTGCAAGGGTCTTTGTTTTGGCGAAACCGCATAATACTTTTTTTGGTTTGCCGAGTTTACCCTGTGGCTGTTCGCAATATATCTGCACAACTTCCTTACCGCTGTAACTTCCGGTATTAGTGACTTTCACACGCAAGGTTACTGAATCGTCATTATATATTTTTTCCTCCAAAGTTATTTTTAAATCAGTATATGAAAGTCCATAACCGAAAGGATAACGCACCCTTATCCTTGCAAAAGTCTCAAAAAACCTGTAACCTACGTAAATATCCTCACAGTAGAAATTTCTTTCCTTACCGCCGAAGTAATGAGCGGACGGATAGTCATTTATTCTGTATGCGATAGTATCGGGGAGCTTACCACATGGACTTATTTTTCCGGTGAGAACATTCGCAACACCTGTACCACCCGTCATACCGCCCTGCCATACGTAAAGCACGGAGTCCGGATTATATCTGTCAACAAATGACATATCAATAATTCCACCTACGTTCAGCAAAACCACAACTTTTTCAAACGCTTTGCGGACTTTTTCAAGCATATTATTTTCAGTTTCCGTGAGTAAATATGAACCCTCTTCAATTCGTGAGTCCTGTTCCTCACCGGCTGTACGTCCTATTATTACAATAGCCGTATCGCACTTTTCAGCGGATTTTTTAACAGTTTCGTCATCAAGGGGCATTTCCGCCTGTGACCATGGTTCATTTCCCCAGCCTGTACCCATATCATAAGGATTCAGCTCGTCCCATTTTTTATAGATGTCAAGCAGTTCAGTATCAATTTTAACACCAGCCTCAATAAGTCCGTCAGTTATGCCGGTGACTTTGGAAACATTCACCATACCGCCCGAACCCGTACCGCTTTTATAATAGTGTAACTGTATTCTGCCGAATACCGCAACGGGCTTGTCCTTAGCAAGCGGAAGTGTGTTATTATTATTTTCAAGCATTACAATACCTTCGGAAGCAACCTGTACGGCTTTTTCAAGATATTTATTCCAGTCAAGTATTTTCATTTTAAAAACTCCTTTTATTATATATTTATATCGGATAATACATCCGATAATATTTTTTATCTCTCATAAAGTTGCAGAAATCTATAATTTTATCGGATTTAATACATTCGTTAGTCTGTCCGGAAACACATAATTTATGTTTTGTATAAATACCGTCTGTTTTTTTCAGCAGATACAATGTATCAAATCCGACATCGTATATTGTATCTGCGTATTCCATGAAAACAGGAACATTTTCTATTTCTGCACTGTTCACGAAATCATACATAACAGCAAGGTCATTTTCCGGTAGTGTACATTCAACAAGAGTATTTTCCGATAACTGTATTAATTGTTCTGCCCAGTCGTCGCCCATTTCGCCGTTTTCTCCCAGAAGATTATCCGGTACTTCGATATGTTTTCCGTCCGTAGTAATCAACGACGCTGAATGTATTTCTTCTTCTGACCAGTTGTCATATTTTATAAGAAACATTAACTCCTGCTCCGGCTTTTTTACTTCAGTAATTTCTCCCATCTGACCACAACCCGACAGCAGAAATACACTCAATACAGCAATATATCTTAATTTTTTCCGTAACATAATATTTCCTTTCAGTTGATGATAGTTAAATTATAACAACTCCACATAAAAATTTCAAGGGTTTTCACTGAAAATTCAGAAATCATTTATATATTTTTAAGAAATAAAAAAATCCTGTTAAACAGGATTTTTTTTCAGATATTATTTGATGTGCATTTCAAGAATATTTTTCAGTGCCGACGCTGACCCTGAATGTGAACGCTCTACACGTATCGGAAGACCTTTAGTTTCACTTATTGCACAACGTGCCATTTTATGCGACATTGTACCCGTAAACATAACAAGCAAATCCGGATTTCCTATCTGTTTTTTAAGATTTGTCTTCATATGCGTAAAGACTTTTGCCGTACATTTATACTGTTCACAGATTTCCTTATAAGTTCTCACCATACAGTCATTACCGCCAATAATTACAACACTCATTTTATTATTCTCCTTAGTTAGTATTTACTAATATTAGTTTACACTAACTTTTGTAAAAAGTCAAGAAATGTTATCTGTATGCAACAAAAAAAACGCCATTTTTTCAGCGTCTTTTTTGGATTTGGTATGTTATTTTTTACGTTTTAATTTCGGCATAAGTTTAATTCTGTATGCGGTATGGAATACATCTAAATTAATGTCATACATAATGAAAATGAAATTGCACATTGCAAGCATTATATAACCGCCGTATCTGCCTATTTCGTCAAATTCATCAAGCATCTGGTCAAGTCCGAAAATATAAACCGTCACAAAAAAATATGACAAAGTACATACATTAAATACAGCAAGCTTTATAAAATTCCTTAAAAATCTGCTTTTTACCTTATTCAGCTGGAATCTGATAATAGGATAATGTCCGAAAAGCATTATAAAAATAAGTGATGCCTCTTTATCGAACGTTATAAAAAGCGACAATAGACTTACCGCTATATACGTAAGCCATGCCCATCCGGTGCTTACTTCAACTGCAATTATCATCATAAGTACACCGGCAACCATAGGCAGTAAAAGATACAATGCCGGCATTATTCCGGCAAAAAACATGGCAGTAAGGCACAGTGCCGATACTATGCCACCCAGTGCTACACGATAACTTACATCTTTCATACGTCGACTTTCTTTGCGTTCTGGATATTATATACTATTGCAGACAAAATCCTTTCCGGCACAAAACGCTGTCCCACTGCACATATCTTTGTGCTTAAAGTCGGTAAAGCAAAAAATTTACCCTGAAAAAGTTTTTTCAGTCCGTATTCAGCGGCATATTCCGCTGTAATAGGCTTTATGCTGAAATTCACTCCGGCACGGTTATTGAAATTCGTATCAACCGGAGCAGGACACAGGACGGTTATTTTAACATTGGATTTTTCACGTCTTAATTCCTCATATATTGCCGAAGAAAGCCTTATGACATAATTCTTTGAGGCATAATAAGACGACATAAGCGCACCTGTCATAAATCCGGCAAGAGATGCAACATTAAGTATATATCCGCTGTCGCGTTTCTTGAAATCACGTAAAAAAAGTTTAGTGAGAATATGAAGTGCAGTTATATTCAAATCAATCATAGCTAATTCGTCGTCAATGTCCGTTTTATCAAACTTTCCGAAAATTCCATATCCGGCGTTATTAACAAGCAAATCAATATTTTTATCCTTACAGAAATTATATACTCTAAAGACTTCATTTCTTTCGGATAAATCAGCCTTTATAATTTCCGTATTTCCACCGAAAACTTTTTTTAACTTTTCAAGGACTTTTTCGTTTCTGCCGGTGAGAATAAGTTCCCATCCCCGCCTGTGCAGATTAATGGCTATAGCCTTTCCGATACCGGAAGTAGCACCTGTCACTAATGCTTTCATAATAATACATTCCTTTCGTTACTTGTTGATGAGGTCAAAAAGATTTTCATTGTTCATGCTGTCTATACCGAACAGAAACAAAGTCTGTTCATAGTTATCAGGATTTATAAAACTGCTTATTGGTTTTTCCATGTTTTCGGGTGATATTATGGCAATTTCACTGTAGTGCTGTATCAGAAATTGTATAAAACAGTCCGCATAGCTGTCTTTTATAAGCAGGAGTTTTTTTTCATTGTTTACAGAAGTCTTTATCTTTATAAACGGCTCTTCCTTGCCAATATACATTCTGTACATATCACCGCTTTCAAGGAAACTTTCGTCATTTAGAGTTTTGCGATATGTCATGCCGTTGTTGCTGTAAGCTGTACAGCCTGTCACCTCCGCACCAACAGAATAATTATAAATATCCAGTATATCAGACTTTGTGCCGTTATATAGACACTTATTGTAGAGATTTCCCCTGAAATCACTTGTGATATGCTTTATAGTGTATTTATCATATGACAACGGCTGAAAACCTAATTTCTGAATAACTGTCCGGTATACATAATATGCCCCATAACTTGTCAGTTTAGTATCATTTCTGTAATAAATGTAGTTGTCATTCAGCATACGGAGTATATTATATGCATCAATTTTTCTTATTCCGTCCGTCAAACCATTATATAAAGCGTTTATTTGATTTTTTTCAGGATTTGTAAGCAGATATTCCGGCAATATATCATCGTAAACTCCCGATGAGGTAGGCACAACCGTGAAATATACCATACCGGTGTGATTTTTAAAAAATCTATTTACAGCATTTATATTTTTTTCAGAAATATAGCGTGATGATATTTCAGCGTCAAGGAGTCTTTCATTATCCATATAAACGCCGTTCATGATTTTTTCGCCCATGCCGGATTTTATATACGCCTGTGCGGAAACCCATTTTTCACGCATGAAAAAATGGTCTGTGATATATTCATTCAATTGTTTTCCGTAACTTCCGTCTTTCAATGCAGAAAAAGAAAATTCGGGAAAAGAAGCAAGCTGTCTGTTTTCATTCAATGAAAAATCATATTTCTTTCCTGAAACGGTATAAATCAGCTCCGCCGACAGTGCCATAATAATCATAACTGCCGATATTCTGCCGGATATTTCAGATATTTTCATGAATAATTCTCCTTTCCTACAGACTGATTAAATATAGTTCCGAACTTCCCATGTATGAAATAAGTGCCGTACATAGTGCAAGCATTACAAGAGTAACCACCGGTGATAAAAGTGCAATAACCGATTTAATACGGCTTTTTCCGGAACGCATAACCATATTCCTGAAAAGGCTTGTTGAACAGTATGTACATATAAGCATAAGGACGATATAATATTTAAGCAGATAAAGTGTAAGGGAATCTGCAAATATTTTGTTTCCGCCAAGCAGGACAAGAAGATAATTCAGCGACTGCCCTATATTTTCCCCTGAAAGAAAAACCATACCTATTATCGTTATCACATATGTGTAAATTATTCCGGTAATTTTAAGAATCCTGAAACGCCTGATATATTTTTCCAGTACAACAGTAAGACCGATTATTCCACCCCATAAAAGACCATTCATATCAAATCTGTACCACAGCCCTACACAGCACCATGCAGATATAAAAATTATTTTCCGATATACATGGCTTTTTCCCATTTCACATAAGGGCTTTGACATATATCTCCTGAACCAGTATATTATCTGTATGTGCCAATTTGATGCAAAATCCCTCATCTTATTGCTGAAAACTGGATAATTGAAACTATGCGGAAATCTGAACCCGAAACAATAACCTGTACCTGCTCCCATATCCGCCATACCTGAAAGTGTAAAATAAAGACTCAATAAATATGCAGTCATTCCAAACCATGCATTTACAGATGACATATTCCATATATCAACGCTTTTTACAGCTATATACATAGCATACATAGTATCTCCGGCTATGACTTTTTTAACAAGCCCCTTGACAAAAATTGTCAGACCAGTTCCCGTGTCACATAGAGTAACTTTCCTGTCATTAATCATTCTCCGGAATGTATTATATCTTATGACGGGTCGCATTATTATCAGCGGAAACATCATCATATACAGCGAAAATTTTACAATATCAAATTCTGGACGTATACACTTTTTATATATGTCAATCAGATAACCTATGGCAGTAAGCGTTATGAAAGATACACCCACCGGAAAAAATTCATATGGTATTTTTAATTTATCTTTGAAAATATCAAGAAAATCTGTCCTGAACATAAAAAACATAATCACATCTGCTGAAATTCCTAAAAATAATGGTATAGCTGAAATTATTTTTTTATTCCTGAACTTTCCTATAAAAAGTCCGGCAAAATAATTTATCAAAGTATAACCAACAATAAATTTAAGAAATCTGAAACTGTTCAATGCACAGAAAAGCATACTTAATAACAGCAGTGATGTATTTTTCATTTTTTCGGGTGTAAACCAATAAATCAGCAGTGATAACGGCAGAAATCCATATATAAACAACAGACTGCTGTATGTCATTCTGTTCCTCCTGAATTTTTTACGTATTCCGCAAGCTCCGCACTTGTCATCATGATATTGAGTACCTCGATAAGTGAACCTGTTGACATAAGCGATGGCAACCCGAGACTTTTCTGTAAATTTTCACGTAATTGTCTGCTGTCCTTTCCGCCGGATAGCCCTAACTCATAGAGCGTGAATTTTGTTATATCTTTTTTCCGTGTACTTTCTACAGCACATACACCAGACTTTTCAAAAGCCCTGATAAGTATTTCCTTATCTATTCCCTCAACGCCTAATTTTCCCTCTGCCGATGGCTTTTCCTTGCGTTTTTCCTTACCGAAAATATCTGGTATATAGACATTAATTATTTTTCCGTCATTGACAGCACCTTTTATATAACCGCGTATTTTACGTCCCGCACTGTCGGAGTCCGTAAGAATTATTATACCTGTTTTCCGTGCATAATACCGGATAAGTTCAAGTTTTTCAGTATCCTTGAAAATCCTGAAACCGTTGGTCACTATTATGACGGCATCTACCACTGAGGCAAGTTTTATCTTGTCATATTTCCCCTCAACTATTATTGCTTCATTAATTTTTATCATAAAGCCTCCGTTATTTAGTCATAAGCATTTTAGTTACAGCCTGTTCCAGTACTATTTGTTCGTTGACAGCCGTTGAATTTAACTGCACAGCCGTATCACGCAGAATTTTTATACATGACCTAAGGCGTGCTGTACTCATACGTGAACTGTCCCGAAAAGCATTTTTCACCTTAAATTCCCATATATACGAATAGTCAGCCATAACATCCGGAATGCCCCTGCCGGAATTTCTTGCACATGATGCCCTGTACATATCAAGAAACGAATTTGTTATATTTGCAAGAACACTGCCACGATTATTTTTATCGGTCATTAATTCGTTCAGGGCATTGAATGCCGATTGTCTGTTGAATGAGGCGACAGCGTCCGCAAGCTGAAAAACTGTGATATTTGTCTGTCTATGGACAAGTAATTCAAGTATATCACGGGTTATTTCCCTGCCCTGTGCGTATGCACAAAGTTTGTTGATTTCGTTTTCAACTGTAAGAATATCATACAGACACATATCGGCTAATTCACGGGCATTTGTCTTTGAAATGGACGCTCCGCCGGCTGAAATACCCGATAAAATAAAATTTGTCATTTCCGCCGGTGACAAAAGCCCCATTTCACATATAGTGCCTTTTTTTGTGACAAAATCGGCAAGTTTTTTATTTTTGTCTGAAATTTTTCCCTTTTTTGTCTTGACCTCAAATCCGGTTACATTGAATATCACAACAGTATAAGGCGGAATATCTTTCAGAGTTTCAAGAAGTTTTTTATTGAATGTATCAGCAGTTTGTCCACGCATATCCTCACGGGGCTTTTCGCAATTGTAATCATTTATTAGAATACAGTTATATTCCGACATCATGGGCATCATCTGTATAGTATCATAGAGTTCAGAAAAATCAATTTTCTTTCCGTTCATTCTTGTAAGTGCAAAATCTTCATTTTCCCCGACTGCTGATTTTATAATCTGCTGTGTGAGTTTCTGAACACCCGTTATATTTTGTCCGTATACGTAATAAATGTTATCAATTTCACCATTTTTGAGATTTTTTTCAATAATTTTCTGGTCTTTTACCGGCATAAAAAATCACCTCATTTGCGCTATACTGAAATTTCCGTCTGTGGAAACTTCAATTTTAAAATTATTCATTCCGGAGTACCGGAGATTTTCATTTTTGTCAAGATAAATGCTTTTTTCGTCGTATTGTATATCGGTATTTTTAGTGATATTGCCATAAAATACGGTAAGCCCCCTATTTTCAGGGACGGCATTTTTTGTGGAAATAAAATCTATTTCTGAATTTTTATATATTATTTTTAACATTTCATTTTCATAGATAATGCTGTAATCTTCCGTATCTATGCGATATCCGTCATCATGGAAAAGAATAGCTTTGTTATCTCCGCAAGGATTTATATTACCGTATGCAAGAATGTTTTTCATATTAATATTATCAAGTTCATTCATATATGATACATATAATGACTGAATATTCTTATGAAGTATTAAATAATCTATGCTTTTTATATTGTTGTCTGCAAGATATTTGTTTACATATTCAGGATTTTTGTAACCGGCAAGGTCAATTATGCAGTTTCTGCCATGATATGAAACTATAACTGCTGTTTTTTCGTTTTTCCCGACAGCAGAAACTATAAATTTATTATATTGTCCGCTTTGATAAAGTGCAGTTCCGCCAGAAACTACAATCACTGAAAATGCAATCGCAACTGATATATATTTTCTGTTTCCTGTGGATATTTTAACCATTCCCACCGCTACAACACATATAATGGCAAGTTTTGCGGTTATGTCGTTTCCGCATGAGATATACGAAAAATCAAGTTCTGAAATTTTTCCGGATATAAAAATAATTATTTTTATAATTCCGCCAGATATTTCCAGTACGGGAATAAGTCCACCTGTAATGGTGTAAATCATTCCAAGTATCATGCAGACCGTACACAGCGGAACTATTATTATATTCATTACTGGTGAAACAAGCGATATTTCGCCAAAAAACATCATACTTAAAGGCACTATGAAAAGCGTTGTGCAAAACATTGTAAGAAAATCCCTGATAATTCTTTGTGAAAATTTTTTCTTTGGAAGATTTTTCACCATATACGGAGCAAAAACACCTATTCCGAAAGTTCCACCCACCGACAGAATAAATCCCTGACTATATATAACATATGGATTTGCAATACATATGATAAGTACTGCTATCGCAAGAGAATTGAATGTATCATTACGTCGCCGGAAAAGTCCGGCTGAGTACGATATATCAACCATTATTACAGCCCTTACGGCAGATACCGGACTTTCTGCCATAATAAGCATTAAAACTATGAAAATATTTAACAGTCCGAATGATATAAATTTATTTATTTTCAGGCATTTAAATATTCTCATTATAAATATTGCCATTATAGATATATGTAATCCTGATACAGCCATAACATGACCTATGCCCGTACGGTAAAGGGAATTTTTCACAGTGCTGTCAAGGAAACCTTTTTCACCGAAAACCATTCCCGACAGAAAACCACCACAATCATTACCAAGTTTAATTCTGAAATCTGAAATAATTTTTTTCCTGTAATCCATAAGGAAATTTTTTATTTTTTGTGTTTCAAGTTTTTCAGTTGATATACTATCCGGATTTTCAGCAGAAAGAAAAATCCCGTCCGCTTTATAGTAAGTCTCACTGTCAAAAAGATAGTCACCGGAAATTTTCTTAAAAGTACAGTTTTCTATATTTATTCTGTCACCGTAACGGACATCAAGTTCATTCGTGAAAAATGATATTTCAGCCGTCCGGATATTATTTATTTTTCCTTTTATAATGTATCGTGCCTTGTCGTTGTCGTATACGTCGTAATCCTGAACTATTCCCGAAAAATTGCCGGAAATATTATCATATTTCATAATATCCTCATAGACGTATCGGGTATATAATTCTCCGGCAAGAAACGCCACCGCAAATGACATTGAAACCAGTGCAAAATCATTTACAGAAAAATTTTTAAGTTTTCCGATTACGACGTATGCCAGAAACGCAAACGCCGGTATGACCAGCTCCCACGCCCGTGTAAAAAATGAAACGAAAAATAACCCCGATATATAACCTACTGTTATACCAATCATTTTTCGTTTCATATAAATTACCTCACTTAAATTTTTCAACAACCTTTTTGCACAAATTTGATTTTTTGTTACCGTATAATGAGAGTTCAAAATTATGATTCACGGAAACAAAGCAATTAAAATTTAAATCTAATATATAAATTTCATCTAAATCCCAATAAAATTCATACATTATTTTAATAATTTCCGATTTTGATAATTCAAACACAAGGTCATCGTG
>CAMWQI010000027.1 GCA_947176345.1 uncultured Ruminococcus sp. | reverse complement strand
CCTCAATTATACCATTATTGCAATCAACTATAGTAGTTTTTTGACTTGATATAACTATCATTTTTTCAGGTTGCTTTTTTGAAAAAGCAAGCCATTCAAATCCTCCGACAGAAAAATTTGCTGATATTTTCCAACCTTTAATTTTTTGACAGGCATTGAAAGTATCTATTGATGTCATCATAACAATTTTAATATCTCCTCTAAATTCCGATTTTTCTTATTAAAATTATACATCAATAAGAGTTATATGTCAATAGAAAAGCCATAGTATTTTTGACTTATAATCAAAAATAATATGGCTGAAAATTTCTATATAAGTATCGACCTTATAGCCGTCCTTTTTTGTTATGCATAAGCTTCTTCTTTGACATTGTTTCTGACAAAAATTTTCTTGAAAATCGTTCTCACAAGTGGTTGAATAAAAAACAACTGCGAAAAGAACGCAAACGGGAAATTATAACATACAAGCTTTATCCAGTTGGCAAGGAGTGTGAAAACGTTGAAATCTGACATTCCGTATGGATAGTAAAGTATAGCTGCTATGAAACTCATTACCGGACACATAATTCCTACTGTCGCACAAATAATAGCCGTCTCAAACATTACAGGGTGAGTTTCCGCCGGATTGAAAACTTTGCACGCCAACTTGAATGATGTCGGACTTCCTACAAGTATTTCAAGAACATATGCACATACAAACTCAATAAGTACTACCGCCCATATCGGAACATTTTTTCCTAAAACTGCAATTCCACCCATAGCGTTTATGGCTTTGATAACACCTGATTCGCCTGTTATGTTCATGAACATACTTCCGTTTATCACATACAGACTATAGAACACATAGGCGTGTACCGTAATTATAACGGTAATAAGTGCGAACATCATACGCTGAAATTTACTTTGTGGCATAAAATATCCTCCTGTTTTTACGCAAAAAAATAACACACCTTTCCAAATGGGTAAAATCCAGTCGGGAAACGTTCCGTAATCAGATTTACATACCCATAGGGTAAAACGTGTGTCGTTTGCGTTTTTCATAATTATAGCATATTTCTGTGAAAATGTCAAATGGAAAATTTTCAAAAATTATATTGACAAATATACAAAAAAAGTGTATAATTTAATCATACTATAAAAAAACAAGACGCCATGAAAAATATAGGAATTAAATTATGAAATATACACATTATTACTCTCCAATGGATGAAATTATTACTAATATTGATGCTAATATTCTATATAATGATATTATTAAGAACTTTAAGAATTATTGGTCATCAGTAAGTACTGCTTATGCAGAAATTCATTACTTTGAAGATGAAGAGTCAATTGCTACATTAATTATTAATGTACATCTTGATTATGGAATTTATTTGCGTTATGAAAGTAATGAAGAAAAATTATCAGTTTTTGATAAAAATAAATTAAACGAAATTATTTGGATAAAAGATTTATATGATTTTTCTATGGGGTTATATTTACCACCTGAACTGGCATGGAAAGGCATAAAAGAATTTTTGGAAACAGGTACAGCTTCAAAAGAGATTGAATGGATTTCACCAGACGATATACCAGAAGGCGGAAATTATTAAAATATCTTAAAGTTTTGCGTACAGAAAAAGGTAATATTAAATTTAATTAAAACTATTATATTCAAAAAGAAAGGAAGTTTTTATTATGCATTATACTTACAGGACTAAAATTGTCTGTTCAAAGGAAATAAGCTTTGATATTGACGGAAATGTTATAACAAATATCGTATTCAACGGCGGTTGCAACGGAAATTTAAAGGCTATTTCCAAACTTGTTGATGGTTGGACTGTTGAACAAATAGAATCAAAAGTCAAGGGAAATACCTGTGGTATGAAACCCACTTCATGTGCAGACCAGTTATGCCTTGCTGTCCGTGAGGCTTACGAAGCACAGAAAAACTCATAATCCCCCGAAAGACTGGTATTTATTGCCGGTCTTTTTTATAACCCCTGCTCCAGTGAGTCAAGACTATCATAGTAATCACAAAAATGCCACACTTTTTTCCATTTTGACAAAACCGCCCATATAAATTCATTGTATTCATCGTCAAAAACTTCTCCGATATATGCACCTCCATACTTAAACATTCGGCGTGGGACTTCGTTTTCTGAAAAATTCGTTCTTGACAGCTTTATTTCAGAAAGAATTTTACAATTATTTTCCTTAAGCCATTTTAATTCTTCTTCTGAATAATCAGTATTTAATATAAACTTCATATTTCCTCCTTTAAATTCCGAATATATTCACTTTTACTGCCGTCCCAAAAGCAATATATACACTTTCCTTCTTTGAAAATATGTCTGCAAGCCGTATAACCATACAACACATTTGCACACTCCGAACAAAGATTTTGCATTTTGGACGACGATTTCAGAAACTTACTTCCGCATTCGTCGCATATTGCAATATCAACAGAATCCACTATCAATCTTTTGTCCATTCCCAGCCGTCACACCTTCCTATAAAATCATTCTGTATTCCCTCAAACTTATCTGTCGGAAGAGTTTCGTCGTCTATGGTAATTTTCATATTTCTACAGCAAGCATACCACTCAAGCAAATCAAGCACATCAAATATTCCATCAGAATAAGCCTTCAGAATATAATCAGCTAAAATATCCCTGTCTTCCGGCGAAAGTTTTAAAAGTATGTTTTTCATTTCGCTGTCCGTTTCACGACTTCTTATTCTGTTAGCATCAACACAACTTCGTGACATTTCAACAAACTCATCAATAAGTTTCTTATAAATTTCTGTTCCCTTGTCCATTAAAAGCACCTCTTTTCATATAAATCAAAATTTGTCAAAATATTTCTGTAATTTTTCTGCATACTGTCCAATGTGCAAACTATCTACAAAAGAATGATGAGCCTGAACCGAAACGGGAATAACTATCCTTCCGTTTTTTTCATAATATTTTCCCCAGTCAAAAAGCGGTGTGGCATTGTCTTTATTTCCGGAAATCGTATGTGAAATATGAGTATATGTAATCCACGGCATAGGCGAACACTGAAACACATCATTTCCTAAAGGTCCTGTAAAATATTCTTTCTGTTCATTTGCCGTTTTTAATGCCAGTTCGCAATATTCCTCAAGATTATCTGTCATAGGCACATTTACCACCTTAAAAAGTTCTGTATCTTTGTTTAAATATGTAAATGCAGTATCTATCCTGTCAAATAAAACTACCTTATCATCTAAAAAACGATAACGAAAAGCTTCAATTTCATTTGCACATTTGCAGACAGCATATACCATAGCCATAGTAAAAGAAAGTTTCTTTTCTTTAACCGCACGCTTAAAATTTGTTATATCTGCCTCAAATGTCACACAAAATGACGGTTCAATACTGTTTCTGAAAATTTTACAATGCATTGCTCTGTTCCATGTTTTTTCGTCAATTACTTTATAATTGTCAGACATATTTTCATTCCTCCAAATCTAATTTATCTAAATAATATTTTATCATAATATCATAAAAAAGTCAAGAAAAAAGACCGCTTGTGCGGTCTTTTTGTATTATTCATCAACCTGCTCTGTTGTTTCAGGCGTTTCGGATTCTGTTTCAGGTTCTGTAATTTCTTCAGTTGGTTCTTCTGTTTCAGGTTCAGTGATTTCTTCTGTTGTTGATTCTGTAGTTTCTTCCGTTTCGGATTCTGTAGGCTCTTCAGTTTCAGCCTCCGTTTCTGGTTCGATAATAAGTGACTGATATTCCGTCGCATTATCAAAATAAACCATATCGCATTCCGTAATTGTTTCAATATCTACTGATACAAACTTATCGCCTGACAATGCATAAACGTAATCACCTATATACACTGCTCTGCTGAATCCGTTAATCCATGCATTATTTTCAGCGGTACTTATTTCACCCTTTAATGTAAATTCGCTGTCATTGTACTCAAAGAACATATATTTAGCAATATTGTTAAATTCTGTTTCTATGTCAACGTCATAATAGTTGTATTTTTCAATTATTACCGGTATGCCGATTAAATTCTTTTCCGGAGCTATTAACAATGCTTTTCTTTCCCATACGGCTTCGGAATATAACCATTCATCTTCTCCCCTGTCAAGTGTGTAGGTCGCAATCGCATTGAGATTATATGGGTCGGAATTATCAAACATTGTAAGTTTTATACCTGTTTCAATACCGTTTTCGTCGGCATTAACACCAAATCCCAGTAATAAACCGTCACTCCATTCCTGCATATACGTACTATAGCCAAGTATCTTAAATTCGTCAAGAATTGTCGGATTAGTCGGGTCACTCAAATCTATTGCAAATAACGGGTCTGTCTGTTCGTAAGTCACGACGTATGCCATGTCACCGCTGAATTTTACAGATTTTATTGTTTCGTCAATGCCGAAATCCTCAACACTTCCGACAACGTTCAAATCCATGTCAAGAACATATACTCTGTTGTCACGCTTTATGAGTTCATGCGAATAATAACCGCTTTCCTCACCGGAAAGTTTATCTTTTACTCTTTCAAAGAAAGTTTCATCTTCATAATAGCTGTGATATTTTTCTTCATACTCATCATTAGTGACTGCAATTCTGAAATATCCGTTATACTCACTCATTGAAAACTGGTCATTTACACGTCCGCTCACTGTGCCGGAAGCCTCCGGAGTAATCATACCGCCGTTTATGGAAATTCGTGTAATATCTGTTTCTTCCCAGCCGGAAGTCGTATACATATTGCCACCGGAACAGTATATCTCACCAGTATATCCGGCAAGTGCCTTTGTGTCTACTGGTGCGAAAGTTCTGGATTGTGTCAAGTCAAGACTTCCGATAACCGAATAACTTAAATTATACATATCTTCAAAAGCGTCTTCCGGAAGCAATATATCACCTGCCGGAAGGCATTTTATATTATCGGACACGCCACACGTGGGGATATATCTTTCAATATCTTCATAGGTATCAATTTCATAGAAATCCCATGACGAATAATTGCTTATAAGGTACATATAGCCCTCCGGACTTATACGGACATCATTGTAATAGCCCTCCTGATAGTATGTGTCAATAAGCTGTGGTGTTTCGTCGGTGGTGTAGAAACTCACAAAACAGGAGTTTTTATATTCATACCAGTTATTATGATTTTGACAGTAACCATTTACCGTGCCAAGCACTGCCAACATATCATTATATAAATACATATCCTGTACATATACAGCTGTTTCATACTCCGCACCAAAACAGCCATTAACGGTACTGCCAATATCTATAGTTCCGTACCCTGTAAACGTTCCCTTGTCAACAGTCGCATAATTAACTAACGCCGTACTGTCCTTATTGCAGTCATTACGGGCGTAATAAATATTTTTTCCGTTGGTCTTGACAATATCTGCCTCAAGGACGTTTTCTTCCTGATTATATGTTTCGGAAAATTCTTCACCTGCTCCTGTTTCCAATGGTGCAGATTCGTCTGACGTCGCTATATCAGCGGTTTTCAAAGCGTCTTCATATTCGACACCCTGTACAGTCTCCATGTCGTCATAATCATACATAGCACCGTCTTCCATGACTTCTTCTGCAATTTCTTCATTTAAAACCATTGCACCATCTACCATTATGCCGTTATCCATTGCACCATAAGTTCTTGCTGTATCTTTTTTTCGTTTGTCGGCTACTTCCTTGAAAAGCGTGTAAATCTGTTCATAGTCATCTGCACCCGTCATGTAATTTCCGGTATTTGCCAATTGCTGAATATCTGCATCAGTTTCCGGTGCTATGGCATTCTGGCTTCTTTCAGGAATCAATATACAATGAGTATCACAATTTGTTTTTTTGTCTATGTTTGTATATGCAAGAGTACCGCCGGCAATTACGGCAAGTGATGCCACTAATGCCCCCACACGTCCGGCAACGCTTATATTGTTACGTTTTTTTGTGTGTGCTTTTTCGTCAAGCATTTTCTTTATATTTTCCGGAGTGAGTTCTTCCGGAATATCTTCTTTTTCAAGAAATTTTTTAACTTTTTCGTCATTCTTATTCATAAAAAAACTCTCCTTTCTGTTCAGGTGGTAAGTTCGAGACGTAATTTTTCCTTTATCCGTGATAACCGTGAACGCACTGTACCGGATTTTATTTCGCACATTTCTGAAATCTCATCGCTTGTATATCCGCCAAGTACCGACATTGACAACATCATTCTTGACTGGCTGTCAAGTTTATTCATTGCTTCTTTAAGTTCAACTGAATCATAGTCAAAATCGCTTATATCAGGGAAATCATCACCGATTTCCTCAGTCACATTGAAATATTCTTTTTGTTTGCGCTTTATCTTTGTGGAAAGTATTTTCATTATCCAGTTCCGGAATTTTTCAGGGTCACGGAGCTTGTCTATTGAACAGAATGCATCAAGTACAGTATCGCTTACAACGTCGCTTGCATCATGGGAACTTTTCAGGCTGTACAGGGCTATATGATACAAGTCTTTGTATACTGTCTCATAAAGCCTTGAAAAAGCCGATGTATCGCCTTTTTTAGCAAGTTTCACGTCTGCTGAAAAATCTTTCATATGTATCACCTCTTTTGAAACGTTTCATTTATTAAGTGTCGGAAAAATGCGAAAATGCTCCACGTGGAACAAAAAATCAGCTATATGCACAAATTTTTATAGTAAAAACTGTACATATAGCCGAAAAAACTCACAAGCAAAACGCAAAAAAAGACTGTATGCATAATGATTATACATACAGTCAGGAATTTTATTTTAATTAAGCGTTTGCACGTCCGAGGAATGCCGCACCGATAATACCAGCATCGTTTCCGAGTTTAGCAATTACTATTTCAGTGTTCTTTTCAGAGTTACGGGTGTAAACTTCTTTCTTTACAAGAGCCTTTACCGGAAGTAAAAGCGGGTCGCCCTCATTGCATACACCACCACCAATGCAAAGTATATCTGGCTGGAAAATATTTATAGTATTAGTTATTCCGGCGGCAAGATACTTTATGTACTTGTCAACAACAACTTTAGCCGGATTGTCGCCTGCTCTCATAGCGTCGAAAGATGTACGTGCAGTGACTTTTCCTTTTTCCTCAGCCATTTTATTCATGATACTGTCGGGACATTCAGCCATAGCCTCTTTAGTCATTCTGATAAGACCGGTTGCAGACGAATAAGCCTCAAAACAACCCTTTCTTCCACATGAACACTGTGCACCGTCAACCTGCACTACAGTATGACCGATTTCAGCACCGGCAAAGTTAGAACCAGAGTATATTTTTCCGTCAATAACAACACCTGCTCCGACACCCGTTCCAAGAGTAATGCAGACAGCATTTTTAGCACCTTTTGCAGCACCAGCAACATATTCACCATAAGCGGCAGCGTTAGCGTCGTTTTCAATGAAAACAGGTTTATTTATAGTTTCCTGAATGTACTTGACCATAGGAACGTCCTTGAAACCAAGGTTATTAGCATATTCAATAATGCCTGTTGCACTGTTTGCGATACCAGGTGTACCAACGCCGACCCATTCTATCTGGTCAATGGTCAGATTGGCATTCTTTACAGCCTGAAGTGCCATTTTAGCCATATCGTCAGCGATTTCCTTTGCCGGACGTGGACAGTTTGTTTTTGTGCTTGCTTTAGCAATGATGTTATATTCCTCGTCAACGACACCAGCTACTATGTTAGTGCCACCGAGGTCAATCCCGATGTAGTATTTCATAATAAAATACACTCCTTTTATTTATTTTTCAGTCCGGAAAATCTCCGGACTTAATTTCAACGTTTTTTCAAAGTCGGAACACGTTTTATTATGCACTCATAGAGGATTACAGAAAAAGTCCCACCCATAATTCCCTGTATGACAAATTCCGGAAGTGCCACTATCGCCGAATATACGGATTTATACATAAAACCCGTAAAAATATCATATCCGGTAATCATTATTACTTCCGAAACGATGGCAGAAATTATTCTTGCATCAACTGAATCATATTCCTTTAAACATAAACTATATACCTTGAAACAGGCAAAAGCCATAAAGAATTTTATAATAAGCGTTGCTGGTGCATATATATAACAACCTGCTATTATGTCCGCCATAAATGAACCTATTCCGCCTGCAACACCACCATATACTCCGCCTAAAAGCCATGCAGAAATATTTACAATAGTATCGCCTAAATTCACATAGCCTTTTGTGGCGGTAGGTATTCGTATTGTAATAGTTGCCACTGTAGTGAGTGCTGTAAGCATTCCTCTAAGTGTAAGTAAACGTATTCTTTCATTATTTGATTTCATTAAAAAATTACCTCGTATGTTAAATTTCACGAAGACAAAACAATAAAATATTGAATTATTATTTTTTATCAGCTAATTCCCTGATACGCTGAATATCTCCGTCTACTGAACCAGTAGACAAGCCAAAATTCATATGCTGCCTATTAGTCATTTTACCAATAAAAGCAACATCATCTATGCTTTTTTCAACTGTAAACATTGAACAGGAATTTATTTTACTATCTTCCATATAACACGCAAAAATATATGCCGTACAGTATATATCTGACCCTTCATGTTCGTCGGGTAATGATATATGTATTATCTTTAAATTATTATCAAAGTCTTTTTCAGTAAAAATAAACTGGTTTTCGGTGAAATGTTTCGGACAGTCCTTAAAGGATGAAGCATTTCCGAACTCATCGTAAAATGAATTAAAGATATTACAAAGTATACTTCCACGACTTTCAAGAAGTCCATTTGCAAATTCAACTCCCTCGTTCTCTGCCAATAAAGGCATAAGCACGAAATCAAGTTCATAACGCACATTATTTTTTTCCATAAACCAACCCCCTTAAAAAATTTTTATTTTACGGAAATTCGGCTAAAAATTGTTCCATAGTACCGTTGTATACATTGAGGTCAATATATTTTTCCTCTCCGACATAGCCATAAAGTTCACCCTTATCGCAATACTGCCAGAATTTCCAGTTCATAAGGTCGGGTTCAAAGTTGACGTTTCTAATCCATAACGGATAATCGCTGAATTTTTCTCTCACGTATCGGAGATATACCGGAACAGTTGTATAAATAATTGGTTTCACTCCGTAATACTCCTCCAAATTTTCAAGGAGCGGACGAAGGATTTTTTCTGCCTCATCTTTATCAGGTTTGTTTGATTTCTTGTCGGCATAATATTCAATATCAATAACCGGTGGCATATCAATTTCATCTTTACCTACTACTGAAATATAATTTTCCGCCTGAGTTTCACCGGCACTGTCAAAGCTGAAAAAGTGATAGGCTGATTTTTTTATACTGGTTTCAGCAGATTTTTCAAGGTTGCGACGTGCTGATTCATCAATATGACCGCTCCCCTCAGTAGCCTTTATAAAAGCAAAGGAAACGTCCTGCTCTTCCAGCTTATGCCAGTCAATGAGACCCTGATAATTTGAAACATCTACTCCCCATACCTGATATTTTGAGTGATTAAGTTTCACCGACGAAAAATAACAACCTGCCACAACTGTTATTCCCGTAAGAAATGCTCCCATCAGAGCCATGATAATTTTTCTTGATTCAGGCATTATAAAGTGTTAGTCCTCCTGTTCCGGAGTTTTTCCGTTTAATTTAACATACACTTATATAATACCCTATTTCTGAAAAATAGTCAATACCTTTTCGGAAAATAACTTTATTATTTTATCGTCTGCCATATTCGCGAATATGCTTTATTATAACATTACCGGCTTATATTTTAAAGTACCAGATTAAGTTTATTTTACCTGACCAGTATTATGTATACGATGATTTTGTGCATAATGTTTAAAGAGATGCACAAAAAATTTACAATTGAAATGCATAGTATTTGTACAGTTTTATTGACAAAAAGCGTAATTTGCGGTAAAATGGAATTGTACCAAACAAACATCAGAACGGAGTATATGAAATGTCTAAATCTATTCAGAAAAGCATTACAACTTCAGCATTGATAATCATAGCACTTTTTGTAGTATTAAGTTTTGTTTTTTCAGTTCTTTGTATGACTTTCCTTAGCGATAAATATCAGCAGAGTATGGGTGATACTGCTGTATCATTTGCGGAGACCGTGATAAATGCAGATGATGCAAAAGAATTTCTTACTACACGTACAGTAAATGGTTACTATAAATCCGTACAGGAACAACTTATTGACTTTCAGAATAAAAATGAAAAATTCGTGCAACGCATATCTCTTATAAATTTCAGCAATTCAGCCGGAAACTACATCTATGATACAGACGGTCAGGAACTCGGCAACCGTCTTGAATATGACGAATATATAAGCTCCGTCAAGACAGAACTCATAAACTGCCGAAATGCATGGTCTGTACACCGGAAAGGAGCATTATATACATTCCAGCCCCTCCGGACTGTTGAGGACAAGAGTGCGGGCTATATAATCGTTGTCATAAATGAACCGTTCAATTCAGATTATATCCTGTATACAGCCATAGCCTATATTGTAATTCTACTTGCCGGAACAGGTCTTGTTATTTTTTTCAGTCTGTATATGAAAAAGAAATTATTCAGCCCTATCAATGTATTTATTGAAACAACAAAAAGTTTCACCGGTGAAAACCACAAGGAAATCACTGATAATCCGGATATTTTTGCAGAGAGTCGCGACGATGAAATAGGTCAGCTTGGCAAGGAACTTAAAAAAATGCTCCTCAATATAAACAGTAATGTTGAAAATCTTTCAAAAGCTGTATACGATGCTAACCACGACGGCATGACACAAACCCTCAATAAGCGGTGCTATCAAAATATGACACCTGTTTTCAGGAAGTGCAGTTCAATATGTGTTATTTATTTTGACGTAAACAACCTGAAACTTATGAACGATACTATGGGTCATGAAAAAGGCGATATGGTTATAAAACGTGCCTCCGAATACATAAAGACTTTCACGGGACAAAAAGATTACTGCTTTAGAATGGGCGGTGATGAATTTCTTTTAGTAATGACAGAATGCACTTTCCGTGAAATAGATGCACTTGTTGAAAAACTTGATTCTGATTCACCTTTTATACTCAACAGGGATTCAGACCCCGTTAAGTGTGCATTGTCATTTGGATATGCCTATGCCAAAGATGAGTATTCATATGATGAACTTCTTACAGAGGCGGAAGAAAATATGTATGCAAAGAAAATTGAACTTAAAAAACTCCTGAATATGCCTGAACGCTGATAGAGGTGATATATATTGAAAAAAATCAAATCAAAACTTAAAAGTTCAATGATTTCTGATATTAAATTAAATACAAAATCAGCTATTATCAATATACTTTCAATATTATCATCACTTATTGTGATTTTTGCCATGATAAACAGCATATTACTGTCACAAAAACAGAAACATTCCGATATGCAGAAAAAAATCGTCACTGCCTCAGAACAGCTTATGGAAATGACCATAGACAGTGGAGTTAATATTGCTAAAAGTATATATATAAACGAAAGTATATATCAGTTTCTTAATACTGAATACAGTTCTTCCGGAGAATACTATGACGCTTTTTATAACTTACAGCAAAATAACCCTATGGCGATAGCCGATACAAATATTATAAACAGTTATGTTGTATATTCTGAAAATCCTACTATCCTTACAGGAGGAAATATAAGTTCTTTCAGTACAGTGCTGGATACAAACTGGTATCATCAATATAAAAAACTCAATAAGCCCATGATGCTTTATGTAGACCCTGAAACAGATGTTGTTTCGATAATCCGAAAACTTGATTTCCAGCACCTCATAACCGGTGAAAGCTGTCTGAAACTTGACCTTAATATGAAACTTGTTACCAGTTACTGCGATGCCCTTGATTTCGACGGTGAACTCTATATAATAAATGGTGGTTCGCTGATATACAGCAATATCCCTGATATTGATATTGAAGATACTGATATAAACCCCGATTTTGAATGCTACATAAAGAATTACTATGCCTCTGACATAGAATACTATGCATACGAAAACAGAACATCATTAAAAGATTTTATTATAGATAATATTTTATTTATAATAATATTTATTGTACTTTTTTCAGCCATGATTATAGCCGGAATTATTTTCAATTCCAATATAAAAAAGCGTATAAGACGTTCAGCGGAAGTGATTTTAAATGAAAACAGTATGAATACTTACAGCAATGGAAAAGACGAAATAGGTGAAATTCTTGATATGTGCATAAAAGCCTCCGAAAAACTGGCGGAAAATACTACGCATAACAGACGTAAAAATGAAGAAATTCAGGAGAGCAGTTCACGATATAATGAACTTTTAAATACGGCTATGCAACTTGATGCGGAACTTATTGTATCACAGAAATATCATAATATATTCAGGAGGTTTTCAGATAATATCCCCCTTGAAGATGAAATCGACAATATGCGTCATATAACGCGGAATATTACTTATACAGATACTTTTGATATAAAAGTACCTGCCTATTCGCTGTTTATGATTGCTGAAGACCTTAAAAGTGAAAATCTTTCTATAAATATTGTAAAAAATAAAAATAATACAGATATTACTTTTAAAAGCGATATTCAGGAACAGTTTAAAATACTTAAATTAAATGCAATATTTGAAGAAAGTAGTATATCAGATGCGTATTCATTTGGATATAACAACCCATATAATCCATATATGCGGATTATTCATTGTTTAGGTGACAGAATATCAGCAAAAATAAAAAACAAAAATAATTTTACTTTATGTATAACCATAAAGTCTGAAAAGAGTGATTTATATGAAAATTAAAAAATTAATTTCTTTGTCGTTGTCTGCACTTATGATTTTTTCTGCATCAGCCTGTAGTGAAAAAGAAGAAGAAAAGGAAATAAGAGTATATACAAGCTTTTTCGGTGCAAGAGGTACGGAACTAAGCAAGAATAATGAAATACAACAACTTATAGCCGAAAAAACCGGTGCTATATGCGAAGAAACATGGCTGAAAGAACAGGAAGACCTTAACGCTGTATTCGCTGATATGATGGTTTCCAACAAATACCCTGATTTTGTCGTACCGGACGGCGAAAACTGCCGTAAATTCATGAATGCTGGTGTACTCATTCCGCTTGATAACTACTGGAATGAATACCCTAATATAAAAAATTTCTACTCTAATACAGAATGGAACAGAATACGTGCCACCGATAGTCATATATACTATATACCGCTTTTTTCAAGCTGTTATGACCACGATACGTCCACAAGCCATAATGATGAGGCTTTCTGGATACAGGTGCGTGTACTTGAATGGGCTGGCTATCCGGAACTGAAAACTCTTGATGACTATTTCAATCTGATTGAAGATTATATTAAAGCCAATCCTACAGATACGGACGGCACGGAATTTATCGGCTATGAAATTCTTGCAAATGATTCTTATTTTTTCAGTCTTGATAATCCGCCCATGTTCCTTGACGGCTATCCAAATGACGGAGCTTGCATTGTAGACCCCGAAACACTGGAGGCTAAAGACTACAATCTTACTCCTACCGCTGAAAAATGGTTCAGAAAACTTAACGAAGAATACAAAAAAGGCATAATAGACCCTGAATGTTTTGTACTTACAAGTGACCAGTACTATGAAAAACTCTCAAACGGAAACGTTCTCGGCATTGTTGACCAGAACTGGAATTTTAATATGGCTGTAGTAGACTTGCCACCGGAATGTACATATATACCATTCAGCATAACCGCCGATAAAAGCATTGAGGGACAGTATCATTCTATCACGGCATTCAATGACTCTACCGGTCTCAGCATAACAACAAGCTGTGATGATATAGAGGGTGCATTGCAGTTCCTGAATGATTTACTCTCACCGGAAATACTTACATTGCGTTTCTGGGGAATAAAAGATGTTGATTACAGCGTGGACGAAAATGGTATGTTCTACCATACAGATGAACAGGCTAAACAATGGCGTGACTCCGATTATTCTAAAAAACATATTTGTCTGTATAATTATTTTCCGTACTATTTCGGCATGAGTTACGACGGAATAAATGCATATTGTCCAAGCAGTCAACCGAACGAATTTTATAAAAACCGTTCCGATGATGTGAAAAGATGTTTTGACGCATATGGTGTACAGACATATGTTGAAATGCTTAATGAGGCTTCCGAAAATCCACCATGGTATCCTATGTGGAGTTACGTTCCGGACGAAAATTCAGAATCAGGAAAAGTATCTAAGGAAATTGACCAGTTGAAACATCATTATCTTCCGAGAATAGTTATGGCAGACGATTTCGACACCTTATGGAGTGAATACTGTGATGCATACAGAAAAATAGATACACAAGTTTACTTTGACGACCTCACAAAAGAAGTCCGTCGCCGTAAAGCCCTTACCGAAAATAATTAAGGAAATTTTATCTATGAAAAAAACAAAATTCGAAAAGCCCACTAAGCACGAAATAATAACAGCAGTTTTTCTGATATTGTATGTAACAGTAGGCATGGTAGCTAGTGTGGTATCACATTCGCTTATGGATACCATGATAGGTGCAGAGGGTCTTAAAAATATAAATATTTCAATTATTCTTAAATTAATAACCGGAATTATTTTAGCAGTACCGGTGCTTTTCAGCGGAATATATAATTTTATTAAATTTCATAATTCAATGAGTTTATTTGCACGTATAGGGATAATGTTTATTACTTTTGTGGTATCGGCTATGTTTTTTCTTATCGGAGTTGACAGCCGTCTTGACGAACAGCATTACATAAGAAAAGAATCCGGCAATTTGACAGATTTCAGTATATTATTTGATAATATATCCGACTTAAAAAATGACGATTATGAAACATATACAATAAATAATTGTTACGTCGATTCGCAAGAACATAGTACCTCAGGCGGAAGAGATAGATATTATTATAATAATTATACAGCTACTTTCTATAATGGTAAAAAGCAGATAGTCAAGGCACAGATAGGCAGAGATGACTATGATTATTTAAAAAATTTACCATATGGCTTTGATACTGAAATAACTGTCTATAAGAAATCGAGTTTTTTACGGAGCGTTAAACCGTCTGTTGATTTTGACAGAACCACAAGTTATGAACATTTCCTTACTATATCGATTTCTGGAGACCAGATTGTATATGAAAAAAATGTTGATATGAAATTCAAAGATATACAGTGGTGCGGATTCAAAAAAAATATGAATTATGATGTAAAAAATTCACTCTTTGGTATTGGAATTTCAGAAGAAAGACCTACTCTTGATGCTGATTATATAGGATTACTTTGTGAGGAAGTTTGCATATACGGTATAGTTGATGGCAGTTTCAGACGTTTAAGCAATATACTTAACGAAAACGATTTGAATAAAAACTCCGGTACATAATGCACCGGAGTAATAAATTATTCTATATCTGCAATATCAAAAGAATATTTTTCCACTTCTGATTTCAATTCCCTTTTGAAGATTTTTTCAGCAGTTGTTTTAGCGTCACAGCCGTTATATATTACATCGTTCATACCCTCAACGATAGGCATTTCAACGCCGTATTTTTCGGCAAGTTGCATGACCGGTTTTATGGCGTTTATGCCCTCAACAACCATACCTACTTTTTGTACAGCCTCATCAACAGTCATTCCCTGCCCGATATAATAACCTGCTCTGTTATTTCTGCTATGCGTACTGGAAGCCGTAACAATAAGGTCACCTATTCCGGCAAGTCCGTAAAAAGTCTGTGGCATACAACCCATAGCAATACCAAGCCTTGTCATTTCCGAACAACCTCTTGTAATAAGTGCTGCCCTTATGTTGTCGCCGTAACCAAGACCGGCAGAAACTCCCGATGCCATAGCGATTATATTTTTTATACAGCCACATATTTCAACACCGAGTGTGTCGGGATTTGTATAGACCCTCATAGTATCATTAGTAAAGATTTTCTGCACTATACAGGCATTTTCTATGTTTTCGGAGGCTGAAACTATAGTAGTAAGCATACCTTTCACAACTTCTTCCGCATGGGTAGGTCCTGTAAGTGCAACTATATTTGTGCATTTATCACCAAGAACGTCTTTTATTACTTCCGTCATTGTAAAGCAAGTATCTTTTTCAAGACCTTTTGCGACATCAATAATAATTTTCGTACTGTCAACATAATTGTGAATTGTTTCAGCAGTGCCACGAACATACACCGACGGCACAGCCATGACTATATATTCACTTCCGCAAGCCTCTGCAATATCTTTTGTAAAGCGGATATTATCAGATAATTTAACGTCCTTGAGATTAGGGTGAACGTATGTTGAATTAAGGTTATCTATTTCACTTTCTATTGCAGACCATACAGTAATATTGCAATATGATGACAGCATCTGTGCTATAGCTATCCCCCACGTTCCTGCACCAAGTATTGATATATTGTTCATAATTTTCTCCAGTAAAAATTTTAATTTAAATGAAGGAAAATTTTTCCGTCACTCTGTTATAAATAGTATAGCATACAAAACAGATATTGTCAATTAAAAATTTACAATATTTTAATGAATATGCAAAAAAACAAAATGAAAATTTTCAAAAATTCATAGTTTTTGCCAATTGATTTATTTTTCAACATATGCTATGATGATGATATAAAAATTTTTTTCATTATTTATGCAAAAGGAGTTTAAATTAATATGGATGGTTGGGAATGTATTGAAAAAGCTTTTTCTGATGTTTATCCAAATCAGGATAATCCAAAACATTATGGCACTATCGTTCCGTTTATTCTTGGCGGAAATGACCCTCTTGACGGAGTAAGCGTCTATGATGGTGGAGATTACTGGCACTTTGTCACATTCGGTTTGACAGAACTTTATGAAAAAGAAACAGATAATCCGGAATACAGCGGATATGGTATGGAATTTACTTTACGACTTAAAAAAGACTGTTATGACAAAGAAAATGAAGAAGATGAAATTAAATGCATTATTGGAATATTACAACAAATTGCAAAAATTACTTTTAATTCAGGTGAGCTTTTTCTGGAAAATGAATACATTTATACAGGACAGAAAAAAGGTATTGATTTTTTTCAGAAATCATTGCTTACAGGTTTTATAACAGTTACTGACCCTGAAATAAAAAGCATACAGACTCCTAACGGAAAAGTTGATTTCATAGAATTTATCGGAGTTACTGACGACGAACTTATCATGATTAAAGATAAAAATATGACAGTACAGGAACTTTACAAAATATTAGGCAGTGATGTAACAGATTATAGCAGAAAAAGCGTATTTTAAATCTGTTCTTATAAAACTTTAAAGAATATTTGAAAAAATACGGCAAATAATATTCTCACAAATCCAAATAAAATTATTCATGGAGGATATTATATATGAAAGCTACTGGCATTGTCAGAAGAATTGACGATTTAGGTCGTGTTGTAATTCCAAAGGAAATCAGACGCACCATGCGTATCCGTGAGGGAGACCCTCTTGAAATCTATACCAACAGCGATGGTGAAGTTATTTTCAAGAAATACTCCGCTATAAGCGAAATGAGTGAAAACGCATCATATGTTGCAGACATAATGTATAAAATAGCTGGTTGTCCAGTTGTGATATTCGATAAAGACCACGTTGTTGCAACGGCTGGTGTACCGAAAAAGGAATTTTCAGAACGCCGTGTAACTGGTCAGCTTGAAGAACTTATGGAAAATCGTGGACAGTATTTCTGCCCGAACGGTGAAACAAACAGTTTCTTTCCGGCTGAGGGCGTAGAACGTACAGCCATCGCAGCTATACCAATAATAACCGCCGGTGATGTCTCCGGAGCTGTGGCATTTCTTTCCACTGAACAGAACACAGAAGCCAACGATTTACAGAAAAGTCTTATAAATGCAGCTGCACAGTTTCTTGCAAAACAGATAGAATAATAATATTATTCCCCGTCCGCAAAAAGACGGGGGTTTTTTTTAAAGTGTTTTTTCAAAATAAATCATATCTGTTAATTTTTTTCCGCACTCAAAGATTTCATGGTCATAATTTTCCGTAAAAAAATTTTTTACAGTATAAGCTTTGCGAAAACCACATTTTTCATAAAAAGGAACTGTCAATGGACTGTCGCCAGTACCCACTTTTAAAATATTATAAGATTTTCTGAATTTATTTTCAATAAATTCAATAATTTTTCTTCCATATCCCATATGCTGATATTCTGGCAAGACAGCAATATTTTTTATCTCAAGAACTGAATTTCCCTCATCCGTAACCACACATACGCCTTTTACTCCGTTATCACAAAGTATATACATAATACTTTTATCAAGATAACGGTCAATCATATCTTCCTGTTCGTCCGCCAGTAAAAGCAGTTCGATATATAACTTTTTATCTTGTTTTATTTCCTTAAATTCCATTGAACAGTTCCTTTCCTGTTAAAACATACCATCAACCTAATAGATATAACAACAAAAATTTCTTATTTCCATCTTACCGAAATGATTATTAATATCAATCCTAAAATTAACATCATATTTTTTTCCGTCTATTTCATAAAATTCAGTATATGGTGTTTTGTAACCGTGTGTACTGCTATCGAATTTTGTTATTGGTCGTGTATCAATAATCATATTTTCCAGTTTCTGATACATTCTGAATCGGTTTTGCGGATTGGTATCTGAAAATTCTTCTTCTGAAATAATTTCCTGCAAGTCATCGGAAAGCATATCATAAGTAATATATCTTTCCCACCCTTGACTATGTATGCTGTATACAAGATTTTCCGCTTCAACTACATTCATAATACGATACTGAACCGCAAGAAAAGCCAGTACTATTATAAGCACTATACCTCCGATTATTTTTATTAATCTTTTTTTTGATTTCATATTATTCACTCATTTCTTAAGAAGTAATCAGAATTAATAATAGAAGAATATATCAGACATATCTTGTAAGCCATACTTTGAAAGTAAATTTTTTATACCGTCTTCAACTTCTTCACGGCTGAAATCATGACTTTCCAGATAATCATCATCTTTTTCATTAAGATATGAATAGAATATAATTCCTGCTAAAAGATTGTCTTTTGTTGTGGTATCTGTCATCTTAGAAAGTTCATTTTCAGCCTCATTAATATTTCCGTCGTCTATTTTTCTTAATAAATCGCCTGCTGTTTCTTTCACTTCAACATTTTGTATTAAAGCTAAAGATGGTGATTGGTCGTCAACATTAAACAGTACTTTTACCAGTACTTTTAATATCTGCTGAATCTGACGCATTATATAATCCTGTTCAAACATAAGCTCCCTCCTTTCTGCAAAGTATATTTGCAGAGAGGATTTAATTATTCATTCGTACTTTAAAGTCTACAATCGTATTTCTTTTCTTATTAGATTTTTGATAATTTTCATAAAAGCATAATATATTACAAAAAGGCATACATAAAATAAATCTGGAAATTTCAACAACTATCAAACGTACAAATATAATAACAGGCAGAAACAGCCATTTCAATAATGTGATTTTTCTGAATACTGTACTCATAAATTCACCTCCCGTACAGAATTATTATAATGCATCTTTCGGACAGTTTTTAACACACTCAAAGCAGAGAATACATTCTGTACCGTTTTGCCGTTTTCTTGAATTGTCAGTCATATCAACGTCCATAGGACAAACTTTTTTACACTTGCCACATGAAATACATTTTTCCTTATTACATTTTACTCTCAGCAGTGAAAAGTAACTCATTGGTTTTAAAAATACTGTAATCGGACAGATATATTTACAGAATGCACGGTTATCCTTAAACGCAAAAGCTAAAATAATACCTGTTATGTAATACACACAATTTCCGATAATAAAAGCCCAGAACATAATCCGCTCCATGTTTCCGGCATGACTAAGAAACAATGTCAGTACAAATACAAATGATACACCAAATATTATATATCGTATAAATCCAATATTTTTTCTTTTCTGTTCCGGAACTTTATACGGTAGAAAGTCTAATATCATTGCAGTCCAGCAGGCATATCCGCACCAGCCTCTACCGAATAAAAGAACTCCGAATATCTTTGCAACCGCATAATGAATAGTCGCCGCCTCAAACACTCCAGTAAACAAATAATACCAAAATCCTTCTATCTGCATATTTTCATTTGAAATCAATCCGAGGTAGACAAGCATATACAATCCGACTAAAAGCTGTGTAATGCGTCGGGCGTACTTATATTTTTTGATAAACAGAAACAATCCGAATGAAATCGATATACCAATATAGCTGAAATTGAATAAATAAAATAAATTATCTTTTGTAAGCCAAAGCGTAATGGCTATTATTTCAAATATAGTCAGCATTGCTATCGGAAACAAATATTTTTTCATATAAACACCTCTTATTAAGACTGATATTAAAATTATAACACACCATATCGGAAAAATCAAATTTGTTTCATTAAAATATCAGTAAGAGGGAACTATTTTGAATTTTCATTCATATATTTCATCAATTATTAGAACGGACACGGTAGTATATTATCGTCATTGCCGTCAAGGCAACCCTCCAGCCAGTCAAGAAAATTCTTGTTTGTTATCTCAAGATACATTTCATATATTCCAATAATTTCACTGTAATATTTTCCCTTAACGACAATACTATATGCCATTCCGCAACCTAAGTCCATTAAATCAATGTTTCCGCAATACAGAAAAGAGTAATCGCTGATATCAAGATAATCATCATAAGTTAACGTGAGTTCGACAGAAAAAATCAGTCAAGCAGGCCTAAAAAGCCCTCTTGC